>JAEWAC010000066.1 GCA_023391895.1 Bacteroidota bacterium | reverse complement strand
CCGCTATAGAGTCCTGCCGGGCCTTGGCCATTTGATAAGCCTGCTGCTCTTTGGTGGTATAAAAGAAGTAACCAATGAATAATACAGCAAGAGCAATAAAACCAATAATGGTATTACGGTCGAAATTCATCTGTAATTAATTGAAATAGTGGTAGGATAGCCGTTTTAAACCTCCGTAGGTTGCTGCAGACGGACCACGGCCTGAAAGCGAAATACGGGGGCAGTTTGATTCCATACTATCCTTGTTTAAAGGCCGCAAAGATAGGCAGGAGTAGGGAGTTTAGGTGAAGAGTTCGGAGTTTTAATGAAATTAAAGGTTTTGGGAGGAAAAGCAAACCGCGGAGAAAGGAGGAAAGGAGTTGGCGCAGAGATTTTTAGAGCTGCGTACACCTCTTTTTCTCCTTTCTCCGTGGTTTAAAAAACCTATATCATCTCGCTTTGCAGCAAAGGATTAACGGCTCCGGTCCTTTTTTCATTGAACTTTTTAGCGGCTCCCACAAAGTGTACAAAAAGCGGGTGCGGGTTCTCCACCGTGCTTTTCAGCTCCGGATGGTACTGCGAGCCGATAAAAAACGGGTGGTTGGGCAGTTCCATGATCTCCACCAAGCCGGTTTCGGGGTTTTTGCCGGAGGCAATCATGCCCGCCTGCTCGTATTGCTCCAGGTATTGGTTGTTGAACTCGTAGCGGTGGCGGTGGCGTTCGCTGATCGTGGTAGTATCATACACCCGGTGAGCCAGCGAGCCCGGCAGCAGTTCGCAGGGGTAAGAGCCCAGCCGCATGGTACCGCCTTTAGAGGTAATGGCCTTTTGCTCTTCCATCATATTAATCACCGCCCCGCCGGTATCCGGGTTCATTTCGGTGGAATGGGCATCTTTGATACCCAATATGTTACGACCATATTCAATCACGGCCATTTGCATACCCAGGCAAATACCAAAAAACGGCAAACCACTTTCGCGGGCATACCTAACGGCGGTAATCTTGCCTTCTATCCCCCGGTTGCCAAAGCCCGGTGCTACCAGCAGGCCATCCAGGCTGCCCAGCTTTTCGGCTACGTTTTCGTCAGTGATAAATTCAGAGTGTATGGAAACCACCTGCACTTTGCATTCGTTGATGGCGCCGGCATGTATAAACGATTCCAGGATGGATTTATAAGCATCCTGCAGCTCTACATATTTTCCAATCAAACCAATGGTGATCCTGGCTTTGGGATATTTCAGCTTATCCAGAAATTCTTTCCATTTGCTTAAATCCGGCTCATGAAATTTGGTAATGTTCAGCTTTTTCAGCACGATCTGGTCCAGCTTTTCATTCATCATCAGGATGGGCACCTCGTAAATGGTAGGGGCATCCGGCGCTTCAATCACAGCCTCTGGTTTTACGTTACAGAAAAGGGCGATCTTGCGCTTGATGTCGTTGTTCAACGGCTCTTCTGCACGACATACAATAATATCCGGGAAAACACCGCTTTCGCTCAGCATCCGTACGGAATGCTGGGTGGGCTTGGTTTTTAACTCCTTGGCGGCTTTTAAATAAGGTATCAGCGTCAGGTGCACCACCAGCAGGTCTTCCTCGGGCAGCTCCCACTGCAGCTGGCGTACTGCTTCAATGTAAGGCAGCGATTCAATGTCACCTACAGTACCACCCAGCTCGGTAATTACAATATCATATTGATGGTTCTGACCCAGCAACAGCATGCGGCGCTTGATCTCGTCGGTGATATGCGGCACTACCTGCACGGTTTTGCCCAGGAAAGCACCTTCCCGCTCTTTATTGATCACATGCTGGTAAATGCGGCCGGTGGTTACGTTGTTGGCCTGTGAGGTATAGATATTTAAAAAACGTTCGTAATGACCCAGGTCCAGGTCGGTTTCGGCTCCGTCTTCGGTTACATAGCACTCGCCGTGCTCATAAGGGTTCAGGGTCCCGGGGTCTACATTGATGTAAGGATCAAACTTTTGAATGGTGACCCGTAAGCCCCTTGCCTGCAACAGTTTCGCAAGCGAGGCTGCAATAATTCCTTTTCCTAACGAAGATGTAACCCCTCCGGTTACAAAAATATACTTGGCCATTGTTACTGGTTATATAATTACGATATAAATACTTGATTTTTGGTACCCAAACAGCGTCCCTTCCATGACCGTCTGTTGCGTCGCACACTTCAAGGTTCTGAATCCTGTTCAACGGTTTGGTTTGTCGAAAATGACCAGCGGAAAATATAAAATGGAAAAAATCCGGGAGGTCATGCAAAGCTAAGGAAAGTTGGCGCGGCAGAAAAAACAAATTGCTCACAACAAACCGTTAAGTTATTAACGGTTTGATGGGAGTTAAGCCGGTATGGGGTTTTTAACCTTTTACAATTTTGTTATAGCTCGTGGCAATACCTTTTATTAAAGAGGAGCTGAAACCCTGGTGTTCCATTTCGTTGAGACCGGCTATGGTGCAGCCTTTGGGCGTGGTTACCTTATCTATTTCCTGCTCGGGGTGCGAGCCTCTCTGCAACAAGAGCTCGGCGGCGCCTTTTACGGTCTGCGCCGCAATCAGACTGGCCGTTACCGCATCAAACCCAATTTCAATGCCCCCCTGTATATTGGCCCGGATGTACCGCATGGCATAAGCGGTGCCGCAGGCACCCAGTACCGTAGCCGAGTCCATGAGCTTTTCATCAATAAAAGCCACCCTGCCCACGGTCAAAAACAAGTCCTCCACCAATTGGATCTGTTCTACGGAAGCATGGGCACTGCTCAGGCAGGTCATACTTTGTTGTATGGCAATGGCCGTATTGGGCATAGCCCGGAAAATGGGCAGGTCTTTTTTCACCACCTCCTGCATGTCTTTTACAAACACACCCGTTACCACAGAGATCAGCAAATGCTGCCCCACCACCAGGTCGCCGGCAATGCTTTCCAGCACGTCTTTGATCTGGAAGGGTTTGATCGCCAAAATTACCAGGTTCGACTGCTGCACGGCTTTGTTGTTATCGGTAGTTACCTGTACGCCCCGCTCCTTCAGTGCCTGCAAGGTGGCAATGTTTCGCTTGGTAATGGTAATATCAGCGGGTTGGGCAAAGCCGCTTTTCAACAAACCTTCCACGATGGCGGTGCCGAGGTTGCCGCCGCCAATGACCGCAATTTTTTTGTCCATATGGGGTTTTGAAAGAGTTAAAAGCAAGCAAGGGTCAGCAGCCGGCAAAAGATCAGAAGATTTCTGCCGGCCCTGCCCGAATATACTATTTAAAAAGAAAAAATTAAATCATGCTCAATGCGCCTTCGCTTTCCAGCTCGCCGGACAGCTGTTTTTCAATGGCGGTGTCGTACAGTTCTTTCCATTTATCAATGCTGCCCCAGCTTTCTCCATCGATGGTGACGGCACTTTGTGTTACCACGCCTATTTTACGGAATGGCACGCCTTGTATGGACTTTTCAAAAGCTTCCGCATGAACGGCACTGACGCTGACCACTACCCGGCTTTGGGCTTCGCCAAACAGGTAGGCATCTTTACGGATGGCGCCATCGGTCTGGATGTCAAAACCCATATGATTCGTAAAACCACTTTCGCAGAGCGTCACAAACAAGCCACCTTCACTGATGTCGTGTACAGAAGCAACCGCACCACCTTCGATCAACTGCGTTAGGGTTTGCTGCAGGTTAAATTCTTCTTCCAGGTCAAAAGCCGGTGCCGGGCTGTATTCCACGCCAACAATTTTGTGAAGGTATTCGCTGCTGGCCAGGTCGGGTTTAGCCTCCCCCAATAAATAGATCACATCACCGGCCGCCTTGAAGTTCAGCGTCATTTTCTTAGAGGGGTCTTCCACCAAACCTACCATGCCAATAGTGGGCGTTGGATAAACGGGACCGTCCGGGTTCTGGTTGTAAAAGCTAACGTTACCACCCGTAACCGGTGTATCAAATTTGCGGCAGGCTTCGCCCATGCCTTTGATGGCATGCACAAACTGGTAATAAACCTGCGGATCGTAGGGGTTTCCGAAGTTCAGGCAGTTGGTCACACCCAGTGGCTTACCGCCACTGCACACAATATTGCGGGCAGCTTCGGCCACGGCAATCATGGCACCTTTATACGGATCGGCATGTACGTAACGGCTGTTGCAATCTACGGTAACGGCCAGCGCTTTTCCGGTTTGACGAATTAAAACGATCGGTGCATCCGATGGGGCATTGGTCGTAGCATTGGCAGCACCCACCATGCTGTCGTACTGGTGGTAGATCCATCTTTTATTAGCGATAGACGGCAATTGAATCAACTGCTCCGCCGCCTGCTGGTAATCTTGCGGCTGCGCTACCGTATCGATATGAAACTTTTTAATTTCTTCAAAATAGGCCGGCTCTTTATACTCCCGCTCATACTGCGGTGCACCGCCGCCCAGTACCAGCTCCTGTGCCGGTATCTGCGCCTCCAGGTTACCTCCAATATAAAAACTCAGTAAACCATCTTCTGTAACTTCTCCTACCACGGCACTTTCCAGATCCCATTTGTCAAACACTTTTTTTACTTCTGCTTCGCGGCCTTTTTCCACCACCAGCAGCATTCTTTCCTGGCTTTCGCTCAGCAGCAGCTCCCAGGCCTTCATATTGGCTTGCCGGGTGGGCACCTTATCCAGGTCAATGCGCATACCCACACCACCTTTGGCACTCATTTCGGCGGTGGAGCAGATAATACCGGCGGCTCCCATGTCCTGCATACCCACTACGGCGCCGGTTGCAATCACTTCCAGGCAAGCTTCCAGTAATTTCTTTTCCTGAAAAGGATCCCCCACTTGCACGGCCGGCAGTTCTTCGGCACTTTCGGCGGTAATGTCGGCCGAGGCAAAGGAGGCACCGCCAATACCGTCTTTACCCGTAGCACTGCCCACATACATCACTGGGTTGCCAATGCCTTCTGCCGTGGCGGAAACGGTCTCGCCTACTTTTACAATACCCACGCTCATGGCATTGACCAAAGGATTGGTATGATAGCATTGTTCAAAATATACTTCACCGCCTACCGTGGGTACACCAAAGCAGTTTCCGTAATGTGAAATGCCATGTACCACGCCGGCCAGTAAATGTTGCGTTTTATCATCTTCCAGTTGGCCAAAGCGCAAAGAGTTCAATGCGGCAACAGGCCGGGCACCCATGGTAAAGATGTCTCTATGAATACCACCCACACCGGTAGCAGCGCCCTGGAAGGGCTCAATAGCCGAGGGGTGGTTGTGCGATTCGATTTTAAACACCACACCGTAACCATCACCAATATCCATCAGACCGGCATTTTCTTCGCCGGCTTTTACCAGCATGCGGCCGCCTTCACGGGGCAGGGTTTTGAGCCATTTGATGGAATTTTTATAGCTGCAGTGTTCGCTCCACATGCCGGAGAAAGCACAGAGCTCATTGAAATTAGGTGTACGACCCAGCTTTTGTTTGATCAGTTCAAACTCTTCTTCTGTAAGGCGTAGTTGCTGGGCTGTTTTAACGGTTACTTCCATGATGTTGTATTGAAAGCTGCAAAACTACAATGAACAATGTTTGCAAACCTAAGTTTTGTTCCAACGGGTGTGGATAATAAGGCCTATTTTGCAAAAAATTTTTAAACTGCTTGGAGCACCTGCTGTTTGCCGGATACCTGGTTTTGTTTGCATGGGCCGTTACCCGCATCCGGTTCTTCACTCAATCCGGACTTTCTTCTTATCAACTGATCATTCTTTTTTTGCTGAAAGTAATGGCCGGTATGCTGTATGGCTGGATCGGCATTTTCTATGCCGATGTGATGAACATGCTCGATACCTGGGCTTTTCACAAAGAAAGCCTGGTGGAATACCAGCTGCTGTTGCGCCACCCGGCGGAGTTTTTCTTAAGTTTATTCCGCAGTTCCTATGAAAATGGCTATGGTGGTTTTTTAGGCGAAGAAAACTCCTGGTGGAACGACCTGCATGGCAATTTTATCATTAAGATGATGGCCCTGTTCAATGTGTTGAGCCTGGGCAATTATTACATCAACGTCATCTTCTATTCTTTTTTAACCATTGGCGGTCCCATTGCCCTGTACCGCGTGATGAAGGATGTATTTCCGCAACAAAAGTTTGCCGTTTTGTGCGCCACCTTTTTGATTCCTTCTTTTCTGTTCTGGACCAGTGGCATGCATAAAGACGGTCTCCTGTTTTTAGGACAGGCGGTGATCATTTATCATTTTTACTTTGGCTTAAAACAAGCCCGCTTTGGCTGGCGCCGGCTGGCAAGCATTTTATTAGCCTTTGTGCTGATACTGGCGGTGCGCAATTATGTGGTGGTGATACTGCTGCCGGCTCTACTGGCCTGGCTGGTGGCCCAAAAAACAAGCCTGCGACCGGCACGGGTGTTTATGGGCATTTATGCCCTTTTTATTTTTTTCTTTTTTACCGCCCACTTTCTTTTTCCCAAGCTTAACCTGCCCAATGCCGTAGCCGAAAAGCAACAGCAGTTTTTAAAACTCAGGGGTAATAGCGCCGTTCCTACCCAGGACCTTAAGCCTACTTTTACTTCTTTTATTGCCAATGCACCACAGGCACTGAACCTTACCGTACTGCGGCCCTACCCTTCCGATGTCAAGCATTTATTGGCCCTGGCTGCGGCGGTGGAAACTTATTTGTTGCTTATATTGTTTGTTGTGTTCCTATTCCTGCATGTTAAGTTAAGACCTGCCAACCCCTTTCTTTTGTTTTGCCTTTTCTTTTCTTTTTCCATCTTGATGACCATTGGCTATACCGTGCACTTTATCGGGGCCATTGTTCGCTACCGCAGTTTTGTGTTGCCCTTGCTGATGGTTCCTGTCATTGCCCAATTGAACTGGAAAAAAATCGGTCGCCACGTACTTGATATTAACAAATAGAAATATATTAGATTTTAGTGACGATTTTTCAAGATTCAAAAGCTATTCTCTCTTTAAAAACTGATTTTCAACAGGAATTGTTCATTAATTTGGCTTTTTGAACATTTTTTTTCAGTTTTTAAAACATTTCAGCTTTTTTTGTAAAAAAAACCGCTTTATGTCGCTACGCTTTCATGCCTTGACCAATATGTCGCAAGACATTGCTGCGTCCAATGGCCACGTTACAAAAATCACCGCCCTTTTTGCTGAAAACGTTTTTACCCATCAGGTAGCCCGTCAGTTTTTAAGCGATGAGGCCTATAAAAGCCTGATGGCTTCCATCAAAGCCGGTCAGAAAATTGACCGCTCCATGGCGAGCCAGATTGCGCACGGCATCCGTGCCTGGGCCGAAACCAAAGGCGTAACCCACTATACCCACTGGTTTCAGCCGCTGACCGGCACCACACCCGAAAAGCACGACTCCTTTTTTACCCTGAAAGGCGATGGCACACCCATAGAGCAGTTTGATGGCGATACCCTGATTCAGCAGGAACCCGACGCCTCTTCTTTCCCCAGCGGTGGATTGAGGGCTACTTTCGAGGCTCGTGGTTATACTGCCTGGGACCCTTCTTCCCATGCTTTTATCATGGATATTGGCTTAGGAAAAACCTTATGCATCCCCACCATCTTTGTTTCCTACACCGGCGAGTCGCTGGATTATAAAGCACCTTTGCTCAAGTCCATTGACGCTTTGAACAGTGCAGCCGTAGATGTTTGTAACTATTTTGACAGAAACGTTGAAAAAGTCATCTCCACGCTGGGCTGGGAGCAGGAATATTTTGTAGTGGATGAAGGCTTGTTCAATGCCCGTCCTGACCTGCTGATGTGCGGCCGGACCGTATACGGACACAACTCCGCTAAAAACCAGCAACTGGAAGACCACTACTTCGGCGCTATCCCGGAAAGAGTGTATGCCTTTATGCGGGATTTTGAGCACGAATCTTACCGCCTGGGCATTCCGCTGCGTACGCGCCACAACGAGGTGGCTCCTGCCCAATTTGAATGTGCCCCTATCTATGAGGAACTGAACATAGCGGTTGACCATAACACCCTGCTCATGGA
>JAEWAC010000042.1 GCA_023391895.1 Bacteroidota bacterium | reverse complement strand
TAAAATTACTACTCCCTATTTTTCGAACTAGTCCGTCAACAAAAGAAGCTTTAGAAGCACCTGTTACCGTAGCATTATCAGTTAAAGTAAGCAGGTTTGAAGCAGTTGTAAGCACAATACCATTGGTTAAGGTTAAAGCGCCTGTTACAGTTTCTGCCTGGTTAAAAGTGATGCCTGCACCGTTGTTAACAGTAAGATTATTGAATGTAGTAGCTGCGCTTCCACCAATTGCTTGTGCAGCAGAGCCATTAAATGTTATCGTACTTGTACCTCGGTTAAATGTCCCATTATTAGTCCAATTGCCAGCTACAGTATGCGCAAATGTTCCGGCATTCAACGTAGTGCCTGTACCTAAGTTCACCTTGCCACTAATCGTTAAAATATTATTAGCAGTTACAGTGGCGGAGCCTTGGGTTGTGAAGTCGCCTCCAATGGCAATAGGTACATTAGGCAATGTTTTAATCCCACTACCACTAAAGATTACATGATTGAAATTTGTAGCCCCGGTAATGGTTTGTGCACTACCATTGAAATTGGAAGTACTGGTGCCTGCATTGAAAGTGCCATTATTTGTCCAATTTCCCCCTACAGTGTGCACAAAAGAACCGGCATTAAAAGTGCCTGAAGAAATAATAAAGTTGCCATTTATAATTAGATCTCTTGATGCGGTAGTATTACCGCCATCGATGGTTAAATTATTAAAAGCAGAAAGTTCAGCAACGTTGGGTAAAGTATTATTGGCTTTTAGTCTTACGGTTCCAGAACCAGGAGTAAAGGTATAATTTCCTGTATTCCCAACTGCAAATGCGTTTAAAATAAGAGTTCCTCCATTTGACATATCCAATACTCCCTTTCTCTGGCCATTTGAACCTATTGTTACAGTCCCAGATACAGTAAGTTGGCTTCCTGCAGTGAAAGCCAATTTTGAATTACTTGGATTAGAGCCTCCTCCAATTGTAATTGATGCCGCTTGAGCATTAGTCACATTAACAGTTAAAGTCGCATCATTGGTAATAGTGATGTTATCCGCAGCTCCAGGATTTAGTGCACTCCAAGTCGTACTGGAACTGACAATAATATTGGCAGCCTGCACTAAAGAAACCATGAATAAAAACAAAAAAACAAAGGCCGTTCTTTTCATAGAAGGCACAGAAAGGTTGGGTAGAAGTCTACTCATAAATCACGATAGTTGAATTGGTTAACAAAAAGATTTGTTTACCACAGGAAGGACTCAATGAAGGGTATTCAACGGATTGATGGAGGAGATGGTGGTGAGCTTGAGAGGCGAATATAGATATGAACTATTACTTATGCAAGTGGAGGCCAAAATTTATTTTAACTAGGTATATACCACTACCCACCTCTTATCAAACTCATTAAAAAAGCCCTGCCGTTTGCCTGTAAAAGAGTGCAAACAGCATGGCCTTTTAAAAAGAAATGAAAAAGACAGGAGCTTACAAAAACCGGCCGGTATAACTTTGAGGCACTTTTTTCAAGCCTTCGGGCTGGCCGGCATACACCAGGTTACCGCCTTCGGCACCGGCTTCGGGCCCCAGGTCTATTACCCAGTCTGCACTTTTAATTACATCGGTATTGTGTTCAATGACGATGATGGAATGCCCCTGGTCGATGAGTGCATTAAAGGAAGCCAGCAGCTTTTTGATGTCGTGAAAATGCAGCCCCGTGGTAGGCTCGTCAAAAATGAACAGCACGTGGCCGGCGGCCTTGCCTTTGCCCAGGAAAGAAGCCAGCTTTACCCGCTGGGCCTCACCACCGGAAAGCGTATCAGATGATTGTCCCAGCTTTACATAGCCTAAACCCACTTCGCTCAATGGGCGTATAGCATTTACAATGGGCTTTTCGTCTTTGAAAAATTCAATGGCTTCGTCCACGCTCTTTTCCAAAACTTCATAAACATTCTTCCCTTTGTACTGCACTTCCAGCACTTCTTCTTTAAAC
Organism: Bacteroidota bacterium; assembly: GCA_023391895.1. Lineage (GTDB taxonomy): Bacteria > Bacteroidota > Bacteroidia > Chitinophagales > Chitinophagaceae > Flavisolibacter. The sequence goes on along the minus strand of JAEWAC010000042.1, from coordinate 6,564 downwards.
TTGCGGCCATGGCATACCTCGCAGGTCAGGTGCACATCGGCCAGGAACTGCATTTCCACAATTTTTTCACCTTCACCTTTACACGCATCGCAGCGGCCGCCGTCTACGTTAAACGAAAAGTGCTTGGGCTGGTAACCCCGCATTTTGCTCAGGGGCTGGCCCGCAAACAAATCGCGAATGTGATCCCATGCCTTGATGTAAGTAACCGGGTTGGAGCGGGACGATTTGCCAATAGGGTTTTGGTCCACCATCTCCACCTGGGTAAGGGCGTTGATACTGCCGGTGACGGCTTTGTGCAGGCCCACCTTATCGCCCATTTCGCCTTTCAGCTTTTGCAGGCTGGGATATAAAATATGTTTGATCAGGGTGGTTTTGCCGCTGCCGCTCACCCCGCTTACCACGCACAACACGTTCAGCGGAAATTCAACGGTTATGTTTTTAAGATTATGCTGGCGGGCGCCTTCCACTACAATGCAGTCCTTCCACTTGCGCAGCTTTTTGGGCACCTCAATGGTCAGTTCGCCTTTCAGGTATTTGCCAGTCAGGCTGTCTTCATTGTTGATAATGGCGTTATAATCACCTTCGGCCACCACTTCACCACCCAGGTGCGAGGCCAGCGGGCCCATATCAATAATATGATCGGCTTCCCGCATCATCATTTCATCGTGCTCCACCACCACTACGGTATTGCCCAGGTCGCGCAATTCTTTTAAAACCCCAATCAGGTTTTCGGTATCGCGGCTGTGCAGGCCAATGGAAGGTTCATCCAGTATATAAAGGGAGTTGGTCAAATTACTACCCAGGCTGCGGGTCAGCTGTATGCGCTGGCTTTCGCCCCCGCTTAGGGTATTGGCCAGGCGGTTAAGAGTCAAATAACCCAGGCCTACCTTCAGCAGGGTATTAATGCGGTGCTCAATTTCAATGACAATGCGTTTGGCTACCTCGGCTTCAAAGCGGGTAAACTCCTGCACGGTTTTATCAAACCACACCTTCAGGTCTTTGACCGGCATTTCGCTCAGCTCGCCAATGTGCCGGCCGCCGATCTTTACGTACAAGGCTTCGGGCCGCAGGCGGAAGCCATGGCAGTCGGGACAGGTGGTGCGGCCGCGGTAACGGCTTAACAGCACCCGGTACTGCACTTTATACAGGTTTTGTTCTACTTCTTTAAAAAAGTCATCGATGCCTTCTACAAACTGGTTGCCCTTCCACAGGGTTTTGTATTGTTCGGCGGTCAGGTCAATGATGGGGGTATGTACCGGGAAGTCAAATTTGCGGGCCGCCCGTACAAAGGCTTCTTTCCACTGCCCCAGCTTCTCTCCTTTCCAGGGCGCCACGGCCCCTTCGTACACACTAAGCAGCTTGTTGGGGATCACCAGGTCTTCGTCTATACCCAGCACCATTGAAAAGCCCTCGCAGGTAGGACAGGCGCCATATGGGTTATTGAAAGAAAATAAATTGGGCGTGGGTTCTTCAAACTGCATGCCGTCCAGCTCAAAGCGGTTGTTGAAGTGCAGCAGCTTTTCGCCGTCCACTTCTATATACACGTCGCCCTCGCCCTCGTAAAAAGCGGTGCCGATGGAGTCGCCCAGGCGGTGCTCGTCGTCTTCGTCAAATTCTTTTACCACAATGCGGTCGATCAGCACATACACGTTTTCGGGGTACTGAAAGGCCTCTATAAAAGCGTCGCCGTCTTCCAGCAGGTCTTCTATGCGGTAGGTGGTGCTTTCACTAACCGGGTTTTCATTTTGAGCTACCGAGAGCGGCGATACATAGATGCGGGAAAAACCTTTTTGCATCAGGATGTTCAGTTCTTCCTTAACGTCGCGGTTGCGGTGCTGCTTAAAGGCCGTCAGGATATATACCTTGCTGCCTTCCTTCATGACCTTGATGGCGTCGAGCACATCTTTTACATCGTCTTTTTTGACCACGCGGCCCGATACCGGTGAAATGGTTTTGCCAATGCGGGCAAACAGCAGGCGCAGGTAGTCGTAAATTTCGGTCATGCTGCCTACGGTGCTGCGGGGGGTGCGGGTAATGACCTTTTGCTCAATGGCAATGGCCGGCGCCAGTCCTTTGATGTAATCCACATCGGGCTTGTCCATGCGGTTGAGGAACTGCCGTACGTAAGCACTCAGGCTTTCGGCGTAGCGGCGCTGCCCTTCGGCATAAAGCGTATCAATGGTGAGGGAGGACTTGCCGGAGCCGGACACCCCGGTAACGACAATTAATTTATTGCGCGGAAATTCAACATCTACATTTTTGAGATTATGTACCCGTGCGCCTTTTATTACAATCGGTTCCGCTGCTGAAGCGGTCCGGCTTTTGGTTTTTCTGCCTTTTACTTCCTGTTTCATATATACTCCTTGGCAAATGTAATTGCCTATCTACGAACGCCTTCCTATAGTTAACTTTTTTTTCACACAAAGATGAATGCCATTTTTTTGCAACGTGTTGATTTTATTAAAAAAGAAATTTACTTTTACTACAAAGTTCAACTTCTTTTCCGGAATAAAACCTAAAACGCCTATTGCATAAACTCTACTCCTGAATTTCTTATTGACCTTTAGCCTGAAACCCTAAAAACTGTAGGAGTTTATGACATCTTTATCCAAATTAACCGATCATGATCTGATCAACGCGTTTATTGCTGGTAATATCAACGCACTGGAAGCGCTGGTATTGCGCCACAAAGACAAATTATATTCATCCATCCTGTTTTTGGTAAAGGACAAGTACCTGGCCGAAGACATTTTTCAGGATGTTTTTATACGAATTATAGACACCATGCGGGGCGGCCGCTATACCGAAGAAGGAAAGTTTTTACCCTGGGCTATGCGTATTGCCCACAACCTGTGTGTAGACCACTTCCGCAAGGTAAAACGTACCCCCACCATCAAAACCGGAGACGACCAGGATATTTTTGAAGTGCTGAACTTTACCGAGGAAAGCGCCGAAGATAAAATGATCAAAAAACAAAGCCACAACCGCGTAAAAGACATGCTGAACTTACTGCCCGAAGACCAGCGGGAAGTAATCATCCTGCGCCACTACGCCGACATGAGCTTTAAAGAAATTGCGGCCGTAACCAATTGCAGCATCAATACGGCCCTGGGCCGCATGCGCTATGGCCTTATCAACCTGCGCAAAATGATGGTACAAAAGCAGATTGCTTTATAAACGCATAGTCATTCTCTACCTCCCGCCACATGCTTGCCGTGGCAGGTTGGTAAAGAATGACGACTAACTAAAAAAGTAACTTGTTTGCACGCTTGCCGAACGAGTTGATTTTTGAAGGGGTTGCAGAAGGGGCAGCCCCTTTTTTTGTGGCGGCTGTTTAAAAACCCATGTGAGTTGACAGATGACAGTTGACAGTGATTACCGAAGCCCGGTTTGTTTACAATAAGGCAGCAGACCAGATTGTATTACGTATTTCAACAAGAGCCATAACATTTTTCTGGTATGTGAATTTCAAAAGGTTGGGACCTCCACGCTCCCACTTTTTGGTTTTCACTTTTTCCTTTTCACTTTCCCCGCTTCTATTCCCCCAAATAAAAACCCCTCTTTTGCAAGAGGGGCTAAAATGTATAAGGCGTTCAGGTATTTAATATTTTTTGTTTCATCGGAACGGACGCCTTAGATTTTCAAGGATTGGATTGTTTTCAAGATAACGGTTCGGATTTAAAACGGGCTTGTTCAGGATAATGGATAGGGTAAAAAGAAGTTGACTGATATTGGATTTTTTGTTTGGATTTTCAGGATTTGGATTGATTCAGTTTACTTGGACGTTTTCTTTGGATATTGGTTTTTTGTTTTTCGGATATTGGACAGATTGATGTGCTATCAATCAACTTCTGATACAAACTTACGAAGACAAACGTTGCTGCACAATTGCAATTATGCCCTATTTTTTGCTTATGGTAATTACTTACAGTATCGTAAATCATCAAAATTTCCATACGTATTTCTACGGTTGCACTAAAAGATTTCAGGGTTTAGCTTTGCAGTACTCTTGACAAGTAAGTCTTTCATATGCATCAGCCCTTCGGGGCTTTTGTTTTTATGCAACAGTTGCAGCCTTCTGTTCATTGGTTTAAATTGCCATGACGATTTCAAAACAAATGCTGAAGGAAATTTTTATCACCACCGCCAGCCGGTACTCTGGCGACTCTGCCATAGCAGCACAATTGTGGGCGGAAATTGAAAAGGCCTACACGGCACCTCAACGACACTACCACAACCTGCACCACCTGCAGCAGGTATGGCAACAGCTTGCCGCAGTAAAACATGAGGTAAAAGACTGGGAGCTGCTGCTCTTTTCTCTTTGTTACCACGACCTGGTGTATGACGCCACCCGGGCCGATAATGAAGAACAAAGTGCCCGCCTGGCTGCGGACCGGCTGCGCTCTCTGTCGATGCCGGAGGATCAAGTGGCGCAAAGCGCGGCACACATAATGGCTACAAAAGGCCATCACCCGAGCATAGACCCGGACACCAATTTATTTACCGATGCCGATCTTTTTATATTGGGAGCAGACTGGAATACCTATCTCGAATACACCAAACAGATACGGCAGGAGTATCATCACTATTCCGATGAAGCCTACCGGCAGGGCCGCAAAAACGTGTTGCAGCACTTTTTGCGCATGCCCCGCATTTTTAAAACAGCTCCTTTCTACGAGAAATATGAAAAGCAGGCAAGGGAAAACCTGCAAAAAGAACTGCAGTGGCTGGGATAGAAAAGATACCACGGCAGCAAAAAGCTTTAAAACCCCATATGCTTTTTTAATGTGCGAAACTCTTTATTTAAGTCCTTGACAACTACAAACGCACTTCTTTAAAAACCCATATGCCTTATGAATGCGGTTGCGGTTTACAGTTGCGCCAATACAAAGGAGCTACAGCTGTTGCTGTAGCTCCCCATTTCCACTATTGCTAACGCGATGTTTATTGTTTAAGTTTTTTTTGATGCTCCTGCAGCCCGCACTCCAGCCACTCAAGAAACTCATCCGCATCGGGCGTATAGGCTTTTGTTTTGGTCAGCGCTTTTTCATCGGTGCTGATGATGGCGTACTGCGGCTGCGCTACGGCATGAAAGTTTTCCGACTGGAACGTAGCCCATTTATCGCCAACCGTTACAATGGGTTTTTTATCGCCGTTTTTGGTGGTGTATTCTATTTGCTCCGTGGCCGGCAGGTTTTTGCGTTCATCCACATAGAGCGATACCACTACAAAATCTTCCCTCATGCGGCGGGCCACTTCCGGGTCGGTCCATACTTTTTCTTCCATGCGCCGGCAATTCACGCAGGCCCAGCCGGTAAAGTCAATCAGCAGGGGCTTAATTTCTTTTTTAGCCAACAGCAAGGCCTCTTCGTAATCCCGCAAGGGTTCAATGGTGCGTTCTAAATTTACCGGGTGCTCGTACACACTATACGACAGCGGTGGCGGGAAACCACTGATCAGCGTAAGGTTGGCGGCCCTAGTATTGGTAACACCGGGTATTAAGTAAAGCGTAAAAGCGGCAAATAAAATGATAAAAGCCCAGCGCGTCCTGGTAAACTTAGGCTTGCTGTCGTGTGCAAATCGAATAACCCCCAGCAGGTACAGCACTATGGCAATACCAATCAAAATCCAGATGGCAATAAACACTTCCCGCTTTAAAAAACCCCATTGCTTTACCAGGTCGGCATTGGACAAAAACTTTACCGCCAGCGCCAGTTCCAGAAACCCCAGCACCACTTTTACCGAGGTTAACCAGCCGCCCGACTTGGGCAGCGACTGCAGCCAGTGGGGAAACAAGGCAAACAAGGCAAAAGGCAAAGCCAGTCCCAGTCCAAAGCCGCCCATGCCAAAACTCAGCTGCACCGCACCGCCATCGTTGGTCAAGGCACCGGCCAGCAGCGAACCCAGGATAGGACCCGTACAGGAAAACGATACGATCGCCAGCGTTAAGGCCATGAAAAAAATGCCCCAGAAGTCACCGATACTGGATTTAGAATCTATTTTAGAAGCCAGGCCGGAAGGCAGCTCGATTTCGTACAACCCGAAAAAAGAAAGGGCAAAAAAGATGAAGATCACAAAAAACGCCAGGTTCAGCCACACATTGGTAGAAATGTTATTGAGCACCTCCGGGTTGGTTTGGTCCAGCAGGTGAAAAGGCACGCTTAATAAAACATAGATCAGGAAAATGCTGAGTCCGTAGAAAAAGGCATTGCGCAGGCCTTTGCTTCGGCTGCCCGACCGCTTGGTAAAAAACGAAACGGTTAACGGAATAAGCGGGAACACACAAGGCGTGATCAGCGCGATCAACCCACCCAGAAAACCCAGAACAAATATGGACAGCAGGCCTTTGTCCTGCGTATTGTCGTCACCACAATTGCTGGCGGGATTTTTTACATCAATAGAAGGAATAAGGATACGGGTGGTAGCGGCCACGCCGCCTTCCAATGGTACGCTAAAAGTCGTTTCGCCCTGGTAAAACTCTTCACCTCTACCATAAGAGTACAGCAGCTTTCCCTGCAGGTTGGCCGGTACGGAACCTTGTATGGTTAGCTGTTGCTTCCAGGT
>JAEWAC010000453.1 GCA_023391895.1 Bacteroidota bacterium | reverse complement strand
GCATTGTACTGACCCGCGATATTGGCTTGTTGAAACACAAAGTCATCCGGCACGGCTACTGGTTGCGGTCGCAGCTGGTAGAAGCACAAGTGGCAGAAGTGGTGCGGTATTATCAACTTGAAGCTTTATTTCAACCTTTTGAGCGGTGCTTGGCCTGTAACGGCACCATTGTACCGGTAGAAAAAGATAAGGTTTTGAACCAGTTACCGCCCCAGACCATCCTTTATTATAACGCGTTTTTTCAATGCCTTTCCTGCGGCCGCGTGTACTGGAAAGGATCGCACTACCAGCATATGCTGCAACTGCTGGAACGGATCCGGCGTGGCAGTGCCGGTGCTTCCTGATGCCCAACAGCAGCATCCACGGGCAGCCCGTGTATGTTTATGAGAAACATTTTGAAATGGCAGCGGCGCCAGTTACAGGTATTTATAGACCTTTTCTTTGTATTCGGCCAGGTCTTCCAGTGTGGTGATTTCGTCAAACTTATGCATACTTCCATCTGCATTACCCCTTACCAGTATTACTTTTTCGCCACCCACCAGGGTTGTGGATGCTTTTTTGAAAATCCGGTCCAGTTCATCAGTATATTGTAAGGTTTGCAATTCTTCTATCTGGGTTACATTGATTTGAAATTCCTGCATAGTCTGTTTTTCCTGGGTTGATACGCAATTTTCGGGCAATACTTTTTAGATACTGCTTTTGCCGCGTCAAAAATAAGCAACCTTGATTGGCTGACGCGTTGCTAATGCGTCTGCTGATGAATGCCGTTTTTATTTTCCGCACGGCTGTAGTATACAAAAGCGCCGAAGCAAGCAGAACGGAGTTGCCAGTGTGTGATGAATAAAGTTTGCAAGGCTGTTTAGGGCCGGTGTTGTACCAACAAACACCTGCATCGAATAGCTGTACCATTTGTCGGTTAGGGCAATGATTTCTATTTTCGAACGATGGATGCTGCAAAACGAAAGCAACAGGCCCGGTGGCTGCGGGTAAGCCGCAAGGTGCACCGCGTAACGGGCCTGCTGCTTTTTATTTTCTTTTTGGTGATGGGTATTACCGGCTTGCTGCTGGGGTGGAAAAAACAAACCGGCCTGCTGCCGGCTACCGCAAAGGGCACTTCGGTTAATGTAGCCGAATGGTTGCCGGTGGACAGCCTGAAAAAAAGAGCCCATGCCTATGTGCAGGATTCCATTAGCGCCGACCTGTCGCTGCAACTGGACCGCATCGACTTCCGGCCGCAAAAGGGTTCCGTTAAGTTTTTGTATGCCGACCATTACTGGGAGGTGCAGCTGGACTGTACCAATGGCCAACTGCTCCACATCGGCAGAAGAAATTCCGATATTATTGAACAAATACACGATGGCTCCCTGGCAGATCGGGCAGCAGGTACAGGTAACGATGGAATCAAGCTGTTTTATACCACGGTAATGGGGCTGGGCATGGTGGTATTTTCCCTTACCGGCTTTTGGCTGTGGTATGGCCCCAAACGCATGCGAAAGCATTGATGGGAGCCGATGAGCTAAGCGGCTTATGGCGGCAAGAGAGCTTCACTGTTTAAAACGCGTGCTGCTTACAGACACAACTGGCTGTTAGCCAAATCTTGTTTTATATAGCAGCTTTGCTTTCAAAGAGCAAGGCTAGCCCTTAACGGATGGTAATGCCGTTACCGTATCGTTCAGGTTCCTTCCGGATGTTGAGCCGGTACCGCAGGATCACGTCGTTGTTATACAACAGGTGCAGCCATTCCACGGTGCCGGAGTTCACGGTATACTGGTACCTTACTTTTTGAGTCGATGGGGCGTCTAGGGGTTTTACAAACACCCAATAGGGTGTGCCCGCCAGCATGGTTGAATCGTAGTAGCCTTCAGCGGCGATCATCTTGTCTCTTTCCACATCGGTTTCCAGTTCAAACACCAGAGTATCGCCAATAGCAGCTTCTATCACACCGGAAGCCGGCCTGAAGGACTTGATCTGGTACTTGATAAAAGCCGAATGCCTGAATGGTGCCTGATTAAACTCCCTCAGCGTTGGCGGGTTGGTGAGCAGGGTCCATTGCAGGTCTTCGGGGTAGTGGCTGCGAATAAACTGTTCCGGCGGTGTTAAAAAATAAAAGTCGTTGTATTGCTTGATGAATTCTTCCATGCCAAAGCTCACGTATCCGCTGGCCCAGGTAGCATCCAGCAGGTGCCAGGTGCTGTCAATCCGCACGGCGTTCCAGGTATGGTTGGAGCGGAACTTGTTGCTGCCGGTATTGCTGCGGGCATAGCCGGTAATGATCTCCGACTGGATGCCGGCATAATCACATAGGGTTTTAAAAAGCCGGGCATAGCCATAACACAGGGCCACCTTTTTTTGGATCACGCCATAGGCAATTCTTTCGTTCAGCGACCTGGATTCTATAATGGAATCATACGGCTCCAGGGGCGGGTAGCGCTGCGTCCTGGAGCGGCCCGTGCGGGAGTACAGGTTGACATTGTAGCCAATGTGTTCGGTGATCCAGCGAAAAATGGATCGTACCTTTTCCAGCTCGCTGGTGTAGGGGGCGGTCAGCTGCAGCGCCAGGGTATCCGGTGTGGTAGCTTCAATAGACTGCACCCTCCAGTCGATAGCTGAAAAATTGACCCGCCGCTCTTGTGCCCCGCACAGGGTCGTTACCAGCAACAGCAGTACACTGACCACCACTTTCATAGCCCGCAAATGTGTAATTAAAAAGTTGTTAGAGGAATAGCTGCAAGTTCCGATTTATTACAATAAGATTGGATGTTTTAACAATCTTCAAGGAGGCGGGGGTGCAGGCGGTAGGCCAGCCGGCCTTGTAAAGGCAAAGGCCGTAAAACACAGCCTTGCTAAGTCTTTCAAAAGCCCATAGGGTTTTTGCTTACCGGTGTGCTTGTTGTAAAAAGAGGCATAGTTTTTTAACTCCCTTAAGTGTTATTGGTGTTTATAACGTTTTAAAAAGCTATGATTATGGAAAATACAGATCGCAATAGAGACAACCGAAGGGAAGGGTTTGATGAAAATCAAAGCAGCCGGCGAAACCGAATGGAAGAAGAGGATCACAACACACCGCCGGGCGCCGGAGAAGAAGGGTTGGTGGACCTGGACCGCGACGGCATGATTGGCCATACCGGCGGATTTTATGGCGGCACCAGCTATTTAGGCAGCAATTATGGTGAAGACTGGGATGCGGATACAGAAGGAAGCAGTCACCACGAGGGCAATTACGGGGCGGCAGGCCAGCAGGATACGGAAAGAGAGAACCCCGACCTGAGGGACAGCGGTGAAGACGAAAGAAAGCCGGGCCGCCTGACCAATGATGATTCGATTTTTTAGGGCAAGCATCGTTCAAAAGCCAGCAGCCGGCAGGGATGCCATCCTGCCGGCTGCTGGCTTTTGAAACCCCATACTGTGGAGCGCGACTTAAAGAAAATCATGGCCTGAATTGTTGCTATTCTGCCCCTGTAAGTCTGTCTTCTTATGCACCTGCTGCCACCAGAAACCTGGACAATACCACACCCGTTTAGCGATACATACTTTCAATCACCTCTTTATATTTTTCTGAAATGACCTTACGCTTCAGCTTGAGGGTTGGGGTCAGTTCGCCCCGTTCTACGGTCCATTCGGCCGGCAGCAGCCGGAACTGCTTGACCTGCTCCACCGGGCTAAAGTTTTTGTTGTAGTGTTCGATGGCCCCCTTAATGAGTTTGATGGCGGAGGCGTCGCGGATAACTTCTTCGTTGCCGGGGTAAGGCTGTTGGTGCTCGGTATACCATTCGCGCAGCGCCTGAAAGGCGGGCACCACCAAGGCTGAAACAAACTTTTGACCGGCGCCTACCACCATCAGTTGTTCAATCAGGCGGCTTTCCACCATTTTATTTTCAATGGGCTGGGGTGCTACGTATTTACCGCCACTGGTTTTAAAGATTTCTTTTTTACGGTCTGTGATCTTCAAAAATTTGCCTTGTACCATTTCGCCAATATCACCCGTGTACAGCCAGCCGTCTTTTACTACTTCAGCCGTCAGCTCGGGCCGCAGGTAATAACCCAGCATAATGTTGTGGCCCCGGCAAAGGATTTCGCCATCCTCCGCTATTTTTACTTCTACGCCCTGCAGCACCGGGCCGACGGTGCCAAACATACGGCCGGCCGGGTGGTAACGGTTGCCGCTGATGACCGGCGCGGCTTCGGTTAAGCCATAGCCCTCCATGATGGTGATTTGAGCCGCGGAAAAAATGCGGAGCAGTTTTACCTGGCAGGCCGCCGCGCCGGTGATAATTGCTTTGACCCGTCCGCCCAGGGCTTCGCGCCATTTGCTAAAGATCAGCTGGTTGGCCAGGGCCAGCTGCAGGCGGTAGGCCAAGCTTTTCGGCGGGTGGATCTCGTACTGTTTTGCCAGATGAATGGCCCAGTAAAACAGCTTTTTTTTGAGACCCGTAAGGGCAGCTCCCTTGGCCATGATGTTTTCGTACACTTTTTCCAGCAGGCGGGGCACCGTGGTGAAAATCACCGGCTTTACCTCCTGCAGGTCGGTTATCAGGGTGGCGGTACTTTCGGCATAATACACCGACACGCCCGTATAGAAGTACAGGTAGGTGGCTGTTTTTTCAAACGCATGGTTCAGGGGTAAAAAGGAGAGGGCTTTGTCGCCCCGGATGCCGATTTCCTCAAAAAGCGGGTAGCAGCTCAGCACATTGCTTAAAATATTCTGGTGCGACAGCATCACGCCTTTGGGAGTACCGGTAGTGCCGGAGGTGTAAACAATCGTAGCAAGGTCGGTGGGTTGAATGGATGCTTTGATCTGATCTATTTGCTGTGCCGTTTCGGGTGTAACTTCCGTGAGCAGTTCGGTCCAGTGGCGGGCGCCGGGCAGGGGCTCAAAGGAATAAATGGTTTGCAGGTGCGGCAGCTGTGGTTGAAGGCTGATGACTTTTTTCAACAGGTCGTTGTCGTTTACAAACACCATTTTAACCGCTGCATGGTGCAGTACAAAGCGGAGCTCGTCCACATGAATGGTCGGGTAAACGGGCACCAGCACCGCACCGGCCTGCTGCGCGGCCAGGTCGGTAAAAACCCATTCCGGCCGGTTTTTAGAGATGATGGCAATCTTATCCTGCCCTTCCAGGGTGCCGTCGCCAGCCGTAATGCCAGCGTTGATGAAGCCGGCCGTCAGTTGGTTGACGATTTCCTGCACCTCCCCGGTGCTGTACCGGCGCCACTGGTCGCCTTGCCGAGCGGCCAGCATATCCGGCAGGGGAAAATGCTCCAGCTGGTAAGCCACCAGGTCAAACAATCGTGTGGGTTCTGTTGAAACGTTCATATTCTTTTTGCCTGCATCTTCAATGCCAAGTAACGGCCCTCTCCCCGGAGGGGAGAAGTTTAAAGTTTTGAGTCTAAAGTTTAAAGTTGTTCAGGTGCGTCAGGCACTATGGGTTTTTGAAGCAGTTTGAACTGCGGTAGGTAGAGAGCAGTTTGGGCCATTCCTAAATGATTAATGCTACACTGTAGATTCAGGTCGTGCTTTTTTATGCGCAACTGAAGTAGGCAGACAGAACAGTTGAGCAGCTATATGGGTTTTTAAAAAGAATGGATTTGCGATGAGGTGATATGGGGTTTAAAAGAAAATGACAGGTATTGTCGGCTTCAAATGGTGTTGACAGCTGCAAACGCTATATAGGATTTTTAAATAGTGGAGGCGATTAATGGATAAAATGGAAATGCCCTTAGCCAGTAATGTGGTATATGGGGTTTTGAGGAAGGTTACTTTTTTCACTGTTCCAGGTCCTGAAGGCATCTGATAAACAGGCAGTGTTCGGGTGGGTAACTGAGTTTTAAAATATTGTGCCGCTGACCTAGTTAATATCGCCGGTTCTTTTTGCAGCCCGGCAGAGGTTAGCGCAATCTGTTTTTAATGTGTTCTTCACCCGTCACTGTCATCAGTCCTGCCTTAAACTATCGGTGCCGTGGCATCTAGTCCTGCCCGATGCAAAAAATCATTGTTGAAAATCTGTTGGGTGGCCGCATCCAGCAACAGGTTACGGCTGTTTATCCAGCTATCCACGGCTGCATCGCCATACATGCGGCGCACCCGCTGCGGACTGATAATAAAATTGATTTTACCCCAGTGCAGGGTGTACGGGATCTGCAAGGCATCCAGCCGGTCCCATACTTTTTGCAAAAAGCTGCGGGTATGGGCCGCGTCCACGCCATCCATTTCCAGCACGCAGGTGGTGGCAAAGCGGGTAAAGCCCAGCAGGGCAGTAGTACCTTTTACATACCGGAAGGCAATGGCGCCGGCAAAGGGCATTTGTTGATTGATGGCCACAATTTCTTCCAGAACGCGGCTGGCATCGGCTATATCCAGCCCGATGGCGGCACTGGCCGCCTGCCCCCTGAACCTGGTGTTGCAAAAGGTTTCGCCGATGGTGCCAAAAGCTACCGGTCCGGGCTTGTTGATCAGCGGAAGGAGTTTATTGACCAGGGCCGGCACCAGGGGCGCCGATAAGGTAGGGCCTAAGGTGTCCAGGATGGTTTGTATCAGCCCCAAGGTGTTGTCGCCGTATTCAAAGCCTTCGCTGATGCGGGGCCGCCGGGGATAATTGGTGGTATATGGGGTTTTGTAAAGAAACCGAAGGAATACGCCGTTGTCGGCATTATCAGGCTCAAAGCGGTGGGGATTGATCAGCACTTCAAAATGATACAGGTCCTTGCCCCCTGTGCCCGGCGCATAAGGCAGCTGGTCTGCAATGGCCTCAAAATCCAGCTGGTTGAGGGTTTGCCGGAGTGCCGCATCATACACCGCCTTTTGGCGGTGCTCTTCCAGCAGAAAAATAGGAGCGGTTTCCAGCAGCACGCCATGAATAAACCCAAAAGAACCAAAGCTGACCACGGCGGCATTGAACAAGGTGTCGTCGCTGATGCGTTCGGCACCCAGCCAGTCGATGAATGCATCGGAGGCCGTAGGGTTGGAGGCTTTTTCCAGCCATACATGCCGGTTCGGTCCGGTCACCACGTGCAGGCCTACAATGGCGTCGTGCACGGCGCCTACCCTAAACGCGGCCCCATGCGTGCCGGTAGCCGTAGCCCCCGCTATAGACTGGCCATTGCTGGCGCCGCTGGCTTTTAAACTTCGGCCCGCCACCTCCAGCTTTTCGCTGATTTGTAAAATGCTCATGCCGCACTGTACAAAAAACAAGTCAGCGGCCTGACCGCCTTTGGCCAGGTAGAGCGGGGCAACAAAAGAATTTTTCAACGCAAAAGACAACCGGAGCGACTTGGTATCTACGACACCGCCGTTGCAAACGGCCACGTCCGAAAACGACCAACCATTGCCCATGGCCCGCAGCTGGTGGCCCTGGCTGATGGCCCGCTGAATGAGCCACATAAAATTGGCTGTGGTAGCCTTGTATTTGTCGCTGCTGCTGGCCAGGGAGTCGGGAAGGGTAAGCTTGAACGAAGCGTCTTTTTGAAAACGGTGGCGGAAGTTGTGGTGAGCGTTTTCCCATACCTCCAGGGGCCATTTCTGTATGCCCTCACGAAAAGCAGTTTTTGACAAAGCCGTAAGTTTTAAAATAAAGCAATGCGTTTCAGTTGTAGGTACGGCGTATAAAAGCTTTAAAAACCCATATCAGGGTCGCTGCCCCAGTGTATCGGTAGGCGGGTTTTGCGGTGCACAACACCATTCCACCTGTTGCGGAATCACCGCCCCCAGTGTCACTGCCGATAAAAGAATAAAGCCCAGGTTGGTTTTTACCGTTACCCCATTCAGGTGGTTGAAGGAAGTCTCGCACTGTGGATTGATATCGCGGGGTTGTACCAGGCCCCAGGCAAACGTCCAGGTGGTGCGCCGGTTCACGGGGTTGTTGGCCACGGTATTACAATCGTACTTGGTAATGACTTTGGTGGTGCTGCAGCCTTGAAAAAGAGGGATCGTAACCAAAAGCACCAACCCAGCACACCACCCTTTAAATACATTGTGCATCGGTAAAAATTTAATGGGTTAAGGGTGCGGCTTGTTATAAAATTAGACGTTGGCATTGGCATTGTCAATAGCCCGGTACGTATGTCGTAGCTTTCTTTTTATTGGTTTGATAATAGTTGCGTTAGATGTATTGTGCTGCAGCAAAACTTTTTCAAAAAACCATAGCGATGAAATGTAGGGCCATCCACTTGGAACGGCCGGAGGGTTTCGGTTTTTCCTTGGTGTTTTTACGTGTCGAGAAAAGGTGGTGTAGTTGAATATACTTACCTCTTATTTGTGGATAGTACTAAATTTTTGGCAGCGTCTATCGTAAACATACATTGTGGTAAAAGTTTATATACTTTTACCCTTCCAATACCTATTAAAAACTAAAATCCAAGACCGCTCCTATGACCCCAGTGGTACCCTCCCGTCGTGGCCGGGTTCTATTCTTCATCTGCCTGTTGCTGGTGCAAAGCCCGCTATGGGCAC
>JAEWAC010000352.1 GCA_023391895.1 Bacteroidota bacterium | reverse complement strand
GGTTGATGGTGGGCAGCGTGTTAAGCTGCCGGTTGGTGATATTGGTGCTGGTGCCGGTTCTGTCGGCTGCCCGCCGCCCCCGGCCGGTAACCACAATGGTTTCCAACGCCTGAATGTCGACGCCCAGAACGGCGTCTACATCAAAGGGTTCACCCAGTAATAAATTAATACTGTCTGCCGTATACGCTTGCAGCCCTACATAATTAATACGGAGGCGGTAAGGCCCGCCTACGCGTAGGTTGGGCAGGGTAAAGGATCCGTTTTTGCCGGACAGGCCGGAATAAGTGGTGCCCGAGGGGGTGTGCTCCGCAGTGATGGTAGCCCCCACCAGCGGTTGGCCGGTATTATCCCTCACAGAGCCAGTAATACTGCTGGTGGTGACCTGTGCCCATACCAAATGGCTAACCAGCAATGCAAGAGCGGTTGATGACAAGTTCTTCATGTGCATATACGATGGGATTTTAAAAGAGGTTTGATGTGAGTGCCACAAGAATGATACCTAGGTTTTAACATTTGTTTTAAACCATTATGAAGTGATGTACAACAGGTGTTCGCAGCAAATCCGCAACAGCTCTGCATTTGCGTCAAAATGGTTAAAAACAGAGAGCATACCTGTTTCTCTTCCTACCTTTGCAAAAACTTTTACATGTTGGATAGTATAGAAAGTGCCATTGAAGACATAAAAAAGGGAAAGCTGGTGATTGTGGTGGATGATGAGGACCGTGAAAATGAAGGGGATTTCATTACCGCTGCCCGCAATGTGACGCCGGAGGTGGTGAACTTTATGACCAAACAAGGCCGGGGATTGATTTGTATTGGCCTGTTGGAAGAACGCTGCAACGAACTGGGCCTGGAGCTGATGGTCAACAACAACACCGCGCTGCACGAAACCGCTTTTACCGTTTCTGTCGACCTGCTGGGCCACGGCTGTACCACGGGCATTTCCGCCCAGGACCGGGCCAAAACCATTCAGGCCCTGATTGACCCGGCCACTAAACCGGAAGAACTGGGCAAGCCCGGGCACATTTTTCCTTTAAGAGCTAAAAAGGGCGGCGTATTGCGTCGGGCCGGCCATACCGAAGCCTCTATTGACCTGGCCCGACTGGCGGGTTTTGAGCCTGCCGGTGTGATGGTGGAAATTTTAAACGAAGACGGCACCATGGCCCGCCTGCCGGAGCTGCTGGAACTGGCCAAAAAGTTCGACTTCAAGGTTATTACCATCAAAGACTTGATTGAATACCGCCTCAAAAAAGATTCGCTGATCGAAGAAATTGTCCGGGTGGATATGCCTACCCGGCATGGACATTTTAAACTCATTGCCTTTCAGGAAAAAAACACCTCCAACGAGCACCTGGCGCTGATCAAAGGCGACTGGCAGCCCGGCGAACCGGTCATGGTGCGGGTGCATTCCTCCTGCTTTACCGGCGACATTCTGGGCTCGCTGCGCTGCGATTGCGGCGAACAGCTGCACCAGGCCATGCAAATGGTAGAAGAGGAAGGTAAAGGTGCTATTTTATATATGAACCAGGAAGGCCGCGGCATTGGACTTTTAAACAAGTTGAAAGCCTACCGCCTGCAGGAAGAAGGACTGGATACTGTAGAAGCCAACCTGCACCTGGGCTTTCAGATGGACCAGCGGGATTACGGCGTGGGAGCGCAAATATTACGGCATCTGGGCATTACCAAGCTGCGCCTTATTACTAACAACCCCAAGAAAAGGGTAGGGCTGCTGGGCTACGGGCTGGAAGTGGTGGAAAATGTGCCCCTGGTGGTTAATCCTAACCCGCACAACGAGCGGTACCTGCAAACCAAAAGAGACAAACTGGGCCACGAAATATTATAACCTTAGGCCCTGGTTCACAACAGTAAAGCATTGATGTTTTCCTTTACTGCTCTGGTAAATCAATGAAAGTATAAAAAGTTGTAACCTCACCTTTGCATGAACAGCACATGCGGGGTGAGGTTTTTTGTTATAAAGGGTTTTAAAGAAGTTGTGTAATTAAAACGCATTCCCATCATTATAAGGCTGAAGAATATTGCCCATCCCGACTGTGATCCTGTCTTTAAATTGATTATCGCCAATAACAGCAGTATTTACCTTGTCAACCTGAAATCTTTATACAGGCCTAATCTGAAAGCAATTTTAAAAGCCATCTCTAAGGCAAGTCTACATAACACCCAATTATCCCTAACCTTATATGGGTTTTTAAAGAAGTCGGCAGCCGTCAACTGTCAGCTAAAATCATATGGTTTTTTGAAACAATTTACTGTCCGCTTTTTACAGTAGTCGTGTCTGCCTGCTGTTTGGTGCTGTCGGCCGTTTGCTTTTGCCCTTTCTTTTTGCCATGCTTGCGCCCAAATAAAATGCCGGACAGCGAACTAAAGTCCCTGCGGTAGGCCAGGTTGGCGCCCGCATTTTGAGAGCGGGTGATGGCATTGGCGTTGGTGGTGATCAGGTCGGGTATATGGCGGTAAAAGAAAGTAGCCCTTACGGTACCCGACTTGTTGATCAGGAACTCCAGGGTTACGTCGGGGAACAACTGGATCTGTTGGCTGATGTTGGACTCCAGCGGTACGTCGAAGGTGCCGCCCAGCGTTAGTAACACCCGCTCGCTGAAAAGGGGCCCGCTGACGCTGATGTTCAGGTTGCTCTGGTTGATCTGAAACCCCCGGGCATTGGTGTTCACCAGGCTGCGGTTGTAAAGCGATCCGGTAAAGTTGACCGTCAGGTCGTTGTTGCGCAAAATTTTGGACAGCAACTGGTTCAGCCGCTTGTTGATTTCATTGAACAAAATACCCGATATGGTATTGTAGGCAAATTCGTTCAAGGCACTATAAGCGCCGGACTGGGCACTTTCATAAGGCGCAAACTGGTTGAGCACAATGAGGTAGGCCACCTGCTTGTTGAGTTCGTTGGGGTTGTTTTCAATTTGACGAATGCCCTGCTCCAAACTAAAGGAGGTAGTCTGGTCAATGGTGCCGTAAAAGCTCTGCGGAAACTCCAGCTTAAAGCTGATGTCGGGCCGGAACAGTTCCCCGGTGAGCTTGGCGATTACATTGACATCGCTGCGGTAGCGGCTCAGGTTGCCGCTCAAATCCAGGCTGGACACCAGCGGGGCAAAGCTTACGTTAGTGGCTTCGTAAATGGCATTGAGGTTAATGGTAGCACCATAAGGATCGCCGGTCCACTCGATATAGTTGTTGGCGCCTTTTTGCAATACAAAGGGTTTTTTGATAAAAGACTCAAATGTAAACAGGTAGTTGCCTTCCTGTATATCGTACCGCCCGTTGATGGATAGGGGTTCGGAAGTACCGGCCCGCAGTTTTAAATTACCAACACCCCGGCCCCGGATCACGTCGCCGGTCAGTTCATCCATAATTACTTCTATATTCACCAGCGGATTGGCGGCCAGGTTTACTTCGTAGGTAATATTGGTTTCGGCGCCCTTGAATTCTTCTTTGGTCATTTCCCGACCATACTTTCGTTCCACAAGAAACGAAGCCGCACCGGTTTCACGGGTTTTGGATGGCGGCAGGGTAATGTAGGAGCTGTCCCGATCCGAGGCCTTGGCGTTGATCTGCATAAACATATCGTGCTGCGGCCCTACCAGTATAAACGAACCCGTACCCATGGCCCGGCCATAAAACTGCTGGTTGTCGTTGTACGTGGTATTGATCAGCTCCATGGGTTCTTTGTCTACTTCCACCACCACATCAAAATACATGTTCTGAAAGTTTTGGTGCTTGATGTTGCCCCGCAGGGTAGCCGTATTATTAAAGCGGTCGCGCAGCTTGATGGAGCCCAGTTCCACGGCATCCGCAGTCAACTCAATATCGGTATCGTCCAGTTTATAAAATACCTGGGTAAAGTTCACCTTCAGGCCTACGTTGTGCAGGCGGGCTTTGGCAATATACTCGCGGCTGTTGCCTTCGCCCAGAATGTCGAGGTTGCCGGTTACATAGCCCTGCATGTCTGAAAACAGGTTGCCCAAAAAGCGTTCTAAGACATTTACCTGGAAGTTCTGCGCCTGTACCGATATGCGGTCGCGGAACACATTGGCCGAGTCTTTCAGGTCCAGCAAAAGATCAAAGTTGACTTTGTGGTCAGGGTCCAGGTTGCGGCCCCGGCCGGAAAGTACACCGGTTGTGTTGTTGTAGGAAAGCGCCGCCTGCACCTGGCCAATGGAATCATTGTCGATCCTCAACTGTTCGGTGCGGATGTTGTCGGCAATCACGTTCATCCGGTTTTGCGGGTCTTCCACAAGAATATCGCCGTACAGCAGGCCTTCAATCCGGTATTGCTTGACCAGGAAAGGAGAAAAGTCGCCGATATTGATGTTTTGAAGGGATACATGCAGGTCGTTCCAGTCGCCAATGGAAGAAGGTTGGGTAGAAAGCCGGATCTCCTGGTTCGATTCCCGCAGCACCAGTTGCCCCTGCACCACTGTATTTCTTCTAAAGTCCAGTTCGCCGCCCTGCTCAATCGACCAGGTTTTGCCATTGATGACAAAGCTGGAGGGGTTAAACAGCACACTCAGGCCGTTGGCAAAGGTTTTTACCTGGGCCGAAATATTGGCTTTGTTCAGCGTTTGACTGGCGGTGGTATTGATCTCAATATCCGAAATGTCGTTTCTGGCTTCTACCCGGAACGTGGTTTGCGGAAAACTCAAGCTGTCGCTAACAACGGCATTGTTGACCTGCCCGTTTACGATCAGGCGGTCAAAATTGCCGTCGCCATTCACCACTACGTCCGAAAAGTCGTAGCGGTCAAAAGCCGCATGCGGTATGTTGGCGTTGAGTTGCAGCGAGTTGGAAAATACATCCAGCGAACCGCTAATATGGCTGTTGTTAAAGCCCGACAGGCGGCTGTCAATCAACTTGACATAGTCTTCTACAATACCGGTGGTAATGTCAAACGTAAAAGATTGGTTGTCCACCGTACGGCGGGGGGGCTTGATGTAGGAAGGGTAGTAGCGGTTCAGGAAAAGGGTAACCGCATCGGGCAGGGCTTCCAGGTCAAACTGGCCGGTAAGGGTGGCATTAAATTCCGAAGCCTGGGCTTTGAGGGTTCGCACCCCATCTACGTAGTGCGACGAAACCACCAGTGAGTCCATGGACAACGGGTTGCCGTTGTGCAGTAAGGAGATGGTGCTAAAACGGGCCTCGCCCAAAAAGTCACTGATGGATCGGCCGCTGAAGTTCAGGTTAAAATTGCCGGCCAGAGTGATGGCTTCCCGCGTCAGCCGCAGGGCTTGCAGGTTCAGCTGAGTTACGTTGGCCACTACATCAAAGGTGGGCGTTTGACCACTCAGGTTGATCAGGCCGGTTAGTTTTAAATCCGCATTGGGGTCTTTAATGTCAAAGTCGCCGTTGAACATCCGGTTTTTCAACTTTCCTTTGGCCGTAATGTTCTGGTAAATATAACTGTTGAACTGCAGCTTACGGATGGTGCCGTTCAGGTCCATATCCAGCGTCTTCCACGCAAAGCCTTTTCCTTTTACTTCTCCATCAAACGCCACCAGGCCCATCTGGCTGTTGTTGATAAACTGGCCCAGCTGAAAATTGTTGGTGGAAATATGACCCGAATAGACCGGGGTGCCCGATGGGGGAAACTTCATGTTCAGGTCGGTAACCAGGGTGCCCAGCGAGGTTTTTAAAGTACCATAGGTAACAAAGTCGTTGATAAAGCCGGTGTAATTGCCCGAAAACTGCACATTGCCCAGCTTTTGCAGGTTGGGGGTGCTGATGTTGCGCAGGGTTGGAACAAAAGTGACCGCATCGGTATACGTGGTCTGCAGGTTTTTGGCCTTTACGCTGATGTAGGTTGAATTGATGTCGGGCAGGCCTACCAGGTTAAAATCCCCATCCAGGCGGGTGCTTTTGCCGGCCTGCAGGCTTACGCTTTCCCCGCTCAGCGCATCCACGCTTCCTCTTACTTTCCCGTTTATTTGTACCTGGCGGTTCCAGTCTTTTATGGTGGGGGCAAAATAAGCAATGTCATCCGAGGCTACCGAGCTGTTTTTAAAGTTGGCTTCCAAGGTTACGGCATGAATAAAATCATTCAGGTCGCCCATGTTCTGGTACTTCATGGCAAAGTAGTTGCCCAGCTGGCTGCGGTTGGTTTTCAGGTACAGGTCGCCAAACTCCATGATCTGCGGGTGCATGCGAAAGGCCGTTTTCATTTGTTGCACTTTCAGGCCGCTTCTTTCTTCGGTAGACAGGGTGACATTGGCCCGCAGTGTATCGGCCGCTAGTTTGAAGTTGTTGATCTGCCCGTTTATTTTTCCAAACTGTATGTGCTGCCCGTCAAAATAGGCCCAGGTTGGGTTGAGCGAATCGCGGTCGGAGCGAAAAGTGCCCTCATCAATGCGCAGGTTATTGATGGAGATGGTCCAGTTATCAGGGTTCCACTGCAGGGAGGAGTCTACCTTTACCCGGCCGGTTTCAGGCTCTACCACCAGGGCAGGCGGTTTTTTGCCATCATAGTTGTACAAATGAAAATAAGGTTGCACCAGGCGAATGCTGGTAATGTCAATATTTTTCTGGCTGATGCTGAGGTCGTTGGCGTTCAACTGCAGCCGGCCTACTTTGGTGGTCATGTCCTGGCCCACCCAGGCATCCTTCTGGTAAAAGGCCACGTTGTTCATGACCACTTCTTTGAGGTTGAACTCAATGCCGGATGATTTTTTGGGAGTTTTGGGACCCGGTGGGTTCAGGTAGTCGGCCAGGAACTGGTAGTTCCAAACTGAGTCGGTCCGGCTAAAATGAATCTCCGCATCTTCCAGGCCGATATAGTTTAAAACCGCCTTTTCTTTTAAAAAAAACCAGTCGGTGATGCGAACCTGCACAATGCCGGCGGCTAAAAGGGTATCTTGTTGCTGGTCTTCCACCAGTACCCCTTTGAGGTTCATGCGGTTAAAAAAGCCAATCTCTACATGGTCAATCTGAACGCGGCTTTGCAGGTCTTTAGACAAGCGGGTGGTTACCTGGCGGGCAAGCCAGTTTTGACCCCAGTCCGATTGCACAAACGCCAGGATGAGGCAGATGAGGACCAGGAGCGACAATAAAAGACCCACAAATATTTTGGCGATTTTCCTCAGGGCAAATCATTTATTGGTAAAAATAACTAATCGCAAACGTTGCACAAATGGAATGCCTTTTCTCAAATTGAAAAATTATGTGAAATGGCCGTTCCGATCGGGCAGGGGCGTGAAGGTAAGCTGAAATTGCAAGTTGCTGGTTCCGCTCTTTTTTATAAATGGTAAGCTTTTCTGCAAGGCATTGACCATCATCGCTCAACAAATAATAACTTCACCCATCATTGTATATGGGCTTTTTAAAAACCCCATATACCTTTATAACCTTATAACGATCATTTAGTCTTAAACATTGGTGTCATGAAAACCTTTTTCCTGGTTATTACATTTTTTTGTACCCTAACGTTGCATGCTCAAAAAAGCACGGCTGCGCAAAAAGAAAAATTTGTGCTGGTGATACATGGTGGTGCCGGCACCATTTTAAAAAAGAATATGACGCCGGAAAAAGAAAAGGCCTACCAGCAGGCGCTGGAGCAGGCCCTGCAGGCCGGCTATGCCATTTTGAATAAAGGAGGCACCGCCCTGGATGCAGTGGAAGCCGCCGTGCGGGTGATGGAAGACAGTCCGCTGTTTAATGCCGGCAAAGGTGCCGTGTTTACCAACGAAGGCAA
Organism: Bacteroidota bacterium; assembly: GCA_023391895.1. Taxonomy (GTDB): domain Bacteria; phylum Bacteroidota; class Bacteroidia; order Chitinophagales; family Chitinophagaceae; genus Flavisolibacter. Next base: position 20,814 of record JAEWAC010000352.1, on the reverse strand, counting down.
AAACGAACTGGATGCTGCCATCATGAACGGCAAGAATTTGGCCGCCGGTTCGGTAGCTTCGGTTACCACCATTAAAAACCCCATAACCGCTGCCCGGGCGGTCATGGAGCGGAGCGAGCATGTGATGATGATTGGTCCCGGGGCTGAAAAGTTTGCCCAGCAACAAGGACTGGAAATTGTAGACCCCAGCTACTTTCATACCGACGACCGCTGGAACAGCCTGCAACGCATAAAAAAACAAGACTCGCTGAAAACCGAGCTGGACCATGGCAGCAAAAAAAGCGCATCCGAGATTGATATTAAGCAACCCGGCAACCGCGATCATAAATACGGAACGGTAGGCGCTGTAGCGCTGGACCAGCAGGGCAACCTGGCGGCCGCCACCAGTACCGGCGGCATGACCAACAAAAAGTTTGGCCGGGTAGGCGATGCCCCCATCATTGGGGCCGGCACCTATGCCAACAATGCTACCTGTGCCATTAGCTGTACCGGCTGGGGCGAATTTTTCATCCGGCTGGTGGTGGCCAAAACCGTTTCCGACCTAATGGAATACAAAAACCTGTCGCTAAAAGCTGCTGCCGATGAACTCATTATGAAAAAAGTGCCGCAGCTGGGAGGTGATGGCGGTTTGATCGCCGTGGATAAAAATGGCAACATCACCATGCCATTCAATACCGAAGGCATGTACCGGGGCTACATCAAACCTGATGGCAAGGCGGTGGTGAAGATCTATAAGGAAGGAAGTGAATAGTGAAGGTCAATAGTGAAACGTGAATGGTGAATAGTCAATAGTGAATTCTAAAAGCTTAGCCTTGTTGAATCAGCCCGCCATCTGAAATGATGGCGGGCTGATCATTTCTGACAACATAAAGTTCTTCAAAAACCCATGTGGCACTTCTATCCGCGTAATCCATTCTTTCAATCCGTGAAATCTGCGATCCAACTTCTTCAAAAACCCATATGCCTTTAACTGGTGAACAAGTGGTTGCTCCAGCTTTAGGATTTGTTTGCTTTCATCTTTTCATTAAATTTTTGTGAGGCGCCTTTGGGAATGGACAAGGTTTGCCACTCGTTATTCTTCAGCCATTTACCCATGTATACGATCTGGCCAACATGGTAGCTGTAATGGGCCAGCTGCCGGTTGATGGCGTCTACCACTACCAGAGGCTGGCTGCGGATGATGATGTTTTTGGAAAGGTCTTCCGGTTGAAGCGATTCCAGGGTTTGCAGTACCGCTGCCCAGCCTTCGTTCCATTTTTGCAGCAGTTGGTCTTTTGAAAGTTGTTGTACTTCAAACTCGGCGTCCCGGTTGCGCCATGTTTTTTCGCCATCCTCGGTTAAAAAATGGGTCCAGCGGCTCAGCATATTACCATGCAGGTGTTGTATGATGATGGCAATACTATTGGAAGCCTCGTTGGGCTGCTGGTGCAATTGCGCTTCCTCCAGCTGGTCAAACGTTTTTTCACCCAAGGCTTTGTATTCTTTAAAGCGCTTGATAGCACTTTCCAGGAAAATTTGTTCTATCATAATAGTGCATTTTTTCAAATTTTACCTTTTAATATCCCGCCGCGCCGTCGTCGCCGCGGCTGTCGCCAACTCCTTCAAAGCGGCCGTCGGCCAATACCTTAATGACTTCGGTGCGGCCAATGGCGCCCCGTTCCCTGAGGGTATAGCCCATTTTTTCCAGCGCCTGCCGGGTGGCCGGCGGAAACGTTTTTTCCACGTCAACCACATCGGGCAGCCACTGGTGGTGAAACTTGGGGCTGTTCACGGCTTCTTCGGTGCTCATATTAAAATCAATCACGTTGATGAGGGTTTGAAAAACCGAGGTAGGAATGGTGGTGCCGCCGGGCGTGCCTACCACCAGGAACGGTTGGTTGTTTTGCAAGACCAAAGTGGGCGTCATGGAGCTGAGCATTCTTTTGCCGGGCGCAATGGCATTGGCTTCGCCGCCTACCGCACCGTACAGGTTGGGTACGCCGGGCTTGGCGCTAAAGTCGTCCATCTCGTCGTTCAGCAAAAAGCCGGCACCGCCTACTACTGTTTTGCTGCCGTAAGAATTGTTTAAAGTAGTAGTTACCGCCACGGCATTGCCCTGGGCATCAATAATGCTGATGTGGGTGGTTTCTTCACTTTCGTGTACGGCCAGGTGACCCGGTTTGATAGCCTGGCTGCTGCCGGCTTTGCCGGGTTGATAACTTTGCATGCGGTATTTCAAATAGTCATCGCTGGTCAGTGCTTTTACCGGAACAGGATAAAAATCGGGATCACCCATGTACTCGGCCCGGTCGGCATAAGCCCGCCGCTCCGCTTCGGTCATGAGTTGCACGGCCGAAGCCGATAAAAAGCCGTACTGGGGCAGGGGCTGGTTTTCTACCATTTTCATCATCTGGTGCAGTAAAATGCCGCCGCTGCTGGGCAAGGGCATAGATACCACCGTATAGCCTTTGTAATCAAACTGGTGCGGGGTACGCCATTGGGCTTTATAGTTCTTTAAATCCTCATAGGTAATAATGCCGTTGCCCCGCTTCATTTCTTCTACCAGCAGGTGGGCCGTTTCACCTTCGTAAAAACCGGCAGCGCCACTGTCGCGGATGCGTTTCAGGGTTTGGGCCAGGTCGGTTTGTACCAGTTTGTCACCGGTTTTCCACGGATTGGGTTTTACAAAAACCGGTTTTACCGTATTATACTTTTCCAGGTCGGCCTGGATGCTGTTTAACCCGGCGGCTTCGCGTTCTGTAATGGCAAATCCTTTTTCCGCCAGTTCGATCGCGGGCTGTATTAGTTGTTCAAAAGGAAGTTTAGCGAATTGCAGGCTTTCAAACAAGCCGGCCACGGTGCCGGGTACGCCACTGGACAGGTGTCCGTTCTGGCTTTTGCTGGCCACAACCTGGCCTTTTTCGTCCAGGTACATATCGCGGTGGGCCGCCGCCGGTGCGGTTTCGCGGTAATCCAAGGCTACGGTTTGTCCGCTGGCCAGCCGGGCCACCATAAAGCCACCGCCGCCCAGATTCCCGGCACTGGGGTAAACCACGGCCAAAGCCAGTTGGGTGGCTATGGCCGCGTCAATCGCATTGCCGCCTTTTTGCATCACCATCACGCCAACCTGGCTGGCCAGGGGATGCGCCGATACCACAACGCCCTGGGAGGCCACCACCTTTTTTTGAGCAGTATAGTGGTTAGGGTTAAACGTGGAAGCATTGCCTAGCCGGGTTGTTTTACAGGCCGAAAAACTAAAAAAAAGTGCAGAAACTAAAAGCCATTTGTACATATCCAGAATTGAAGCGTTAAGTTACGGATTCATGAAGCTTTGCAAGGGCGGTTATGAGATATTCGGAAAACGTGCTATTTTGTGCCGTCTTTAAAAAGGCTATAGGCCGCAGGCTGGTTTTTTAAAAGGTCTTGCTGATGAGCACAGAACCCATAGCCCGCAGCCGTTGTTATATAGTATAGAATACAACTGTAGACAAGATAGTTGACCAGTTAGCACATTTAACCTAAACCGTCTGACTGGCAACGAGCCCCGCTCTGGCGGGGCTTTTTATTTGGGTATATGGGGTTTTGAAGAAGAATCACAGGCTTCACGGATTTGATAAAAGGATTTCGCAGATGAGGAGAGCATATGGAGTTTTGAAGAAGTTGCTTACGGGCAGGGATGGACCGCCCGCATTTTAGCCGCAACTGCCATTCTGATTTCCTTTCATGTCTGGCAATTTTTTTTTAAATTAATATAGGATTCAGCTTGCCCGCATTTTTCTACACACTTTAATAACTGCGTATGACTAGTTTTACCCGTTGGTTTGTAAAAGCAGTAGGGATGCTGGCTTTTTCCTTTTCTTTTATAATGGTATGGGCCCAGTCCGCAATCATCAGCGGGGTAGTCAGCAGCGCCGTGGACAGTACGCCGCTGGGGGGCGCCTCCATAACCGTGCAGGGTACCTCCCGTGGGGTAAGTTCCAACAGCGCAGGACGGTATTCTATCCACTTAAACCCTGGTACTTATACGGTGCTGGCGAGCTACGTGGGCTACGGCAGCGAACGGCAGACTGTAACCGTTGCGGCCGGTGAAACGCTTACCCTGGATTTTGTTATGAATGAATCCGGCCTGGGCGATGAAGTGGTGGTGCTGGGCTCCCGCGCCTTGCCCCGCACCCGCACCGAAACGCCCGTGCCGGTCGACGTGATCCAGCTATCACAGGTGGTGAACGAGGTAGGGCAGGTAGACCTGAACCAGATCATCAACTTTATTGCACCTTCTTTTCAGTCGGCCCGTCAAACCATATCTGATGGCACCGACCATGTGGACCCGGGGCAGCTCAGGGGCCTGGGCCCCGACCAGGTACTGGTATTGGTTAATGGCAAGCGTCGCCACCAATCGGCCCTGGTCAACGTGAATGGCACGGTAAACCGGGGTACGGTAGGAACTGATATGAGTGCCATACCCGCCAACGCCATTGAACGAATTGAAATATTAAGAGACGGTGCTTCGGCCCAATACGGTTCGGATGCCATTGCCGGGGTTATCAATATCATTCTAAAGAAAAGAACCGGTTTGCTGGAAGCTAGCGCCAGTTATGGGCTGCACATCACCGAGTACGAAAAAAACTATGCTTTATACAAACTCGCCAACAAAACCGACGACCCCAATGTAAATGTACGGGACGGCAAAACTTTCCAGGCGTCGCTGGGCTATGGCTTTACTGTTGGCAAAGGGTATTTGCATGTTACCGGCGAATACACCAGCCGGGGCGCCACCAACCGGGCCGGCACATATACCGGGGCGGTGTTTACCGATGTTAACGGCGTAAACCGGGATGACTCCATTTTAGCGGCCAAGGGTTTAACCCGCGACGATTTTGATATGCGCATCGGCAATTCTGAAATGAAAGCCGGCGGCGCTTTTTACAACTTTGGCTACCCCCTCAGTGACCGGACGGAGTTATACGTTTTTGGCGGTTATACCAAAAAAGAAGGCACGGGAGCCGGCTTTTACCGCTATCCCAGCGGCATTCCGGGCAGTGCCCGCATTTATGCGCCTAATGTATTTGCCCTTTACCCCAATGGATTTTTGCCGCTGATTAATTCCGATATTATGGATTTTTCTACCGCTGTAGGTGGAAGGTCGCAACTGGGACAGTGGAACTTTGACCTTAGCAATACCTATGGTATCAATAAGTTCGATTTTATCATCGACAACTCGGTTAACTACACCCAGTTTGCCGTAACGCCCAATGCACAAACCCGTTTTGACGCCGGTGGCCTGAAGTTCTGGCAAAACACCGTCAATGCTGACCTGTCGCGGCGGTTTGATGTGCTGGCAGGCCTGAACGTGGCTGCCGGGGCCGAATACCGGATCGATGCTTTTGGCATAAAAAGCGGCGAGGAAGCCTCCTATAAAAACTACGACGAGACTTCCGGCGCTGCGGCCGGCGCTCAGGTGTTTGCCGGTTTTGTCAATACTCTGGGCGACGCTAAAACCCGGAATTCCGTTGCGGTTTATGTCGACCTGGAGCAGGACTTTACCAACCGTTTGTTACTGACGGGGGCTTTGCGTTTTGAAAACTACAGCGACTTTGGTTCTACTATCAATTACAAGCTGACCACCCGTTACAAGATCAGCGAAAACTTTAATGTAAGGGCTTCGCATAGCACCGGCTTCCGGGCACCTTCCATGCAGCAGAGGTATTATTCCAAAACCAATACGTTATTTGTATCGCAGCCGAGTGGCGGGCTGGCGCCTATTGAAAGTGGTACGTTTACCAACGATAGCAAAGCCGCCCAGATACTGGGCATACCCACCCTGAAGGAAGAAACCAGCCGCAACTATTCCGTGGGCTTAACGGCGCAGCCTTTCCGCGGCTTTGACGTAACGGTGGATGCCTACCAGATTGATATTGACGACCGCATTGTGCTGACCAATAACTTTTCGGGTGGTAACGATCCTTTGTTGCAGGCAGAACTGGAGGCGGCCGGTGCCAGTGCAGCCAATTTTTTTACCAATGCCATTGATACCCGTTCCCGCGGTGTGGAAGCGGTGCTGGCTTATAACCAGGTATTCCGGACCAAGCATACTTTGCGGACCACCCTGGCCATGACCTTTATTGACAACGAGGTAAAGAAAGACGCCAATGGCAAGCCTATCATTCATGCCTCGGAAGTGTTGATCAACAGCGGCCAGCTGGGCAATTACTTTAACCGCGAAGACCAGAGCCGAGTAGAAGTGGCCAGTCCCAAAAACAAGCAAAGCCTTACGTTTAACTATACCTACAATAAGCTGGGTGCCATGCTGCGGTTGGTGCGGTTTGGCAAGGTTGTTTACCTCGATCCCACCATCAATCCTGATAGCACGCATAAATTCCCGGTCAATGCCTTTACCGGCCAGCCCCAAACCCTGGACCAGGAGTTCTCGCCCAAAACCATAACTGATCTTTCCCTGTCGTACCAGGTTACCCCCTACCTGTCTGCCACCATTGGGGTCAATAATTTGTTTGATGTATACCAGGACCGGCACACCCACAGCAGCAATATGAGCAGCGGACGTTTTATTTACAGCCGCCGGGTTCAGCAAATGGGATTCAATGGCGCCTATTATTTTGCACGCTTTAAACTGGCGCTGCCCAGGCAATAGCAGTCGTCGTTTCTACTTTTTCATCACTGCAGCTACTTGCTTCAAAGCTCCTGTAACGGGAGCTTTTTTGTTTTGGGTTTGCGTAAATAAATATATTCGTGTGATTATCATTCAGATCAAATCAACCATATGTTCAAAAGGATTTTGTTGTTTTTTTTAGTAGCGATACTAACTGGTAATGTTTCGTGGGCCCAGTTGCAGTCGCCCGAACAGTTTTTAGGATACAAGGTAGGTACCCGGTTTACGCCCCACTGGAAAATTGTGGATTATTACAAGCACGTAGCCGCTGCAGTGCCATCCATGGTCAAGCTGCAGACCTATGGCAAGACCTATGAAGGCCGGGAACTGCTGGTGGCTTATGTTTCTTCCAATACCCATATTGCCAGCCTGGAAAACATCCGCACCAACAACCTGCGCCTGGCACAGGTAGAAAGCGGTGCCGCCAATGCCTCCAGTACGCCGGCCATTGTGTGGCTGAGTTATAACGTGCACGGAAATGAAGCCTCTTCTTCCGAAGCTTCTTTGTTAACCCTGTATGCCCTGGTCAATCCTAACAACACCCAGGCAAAACAGTGGCTGCAAAATACCGTGGTGGTGATGGATCCCTGCCTGAACCCGGACGGCCGTGACCGTTACGTCAACTGGTTTAATTCGGTGTCGGGCAACACACCCAATCCCGCAATGGCTGCCCGTGAGCATTATGAGCCGTGGCCGGGTGGTCGCTCCAACCATTATTATTTTGACCTGAACCGCGACTGGGCCTGGCAAACCCAGCTAGAAAGCCAGCAGCGGGTGGCCCTGTACAACAGCTGGCTGCCGCAGATCCATGTTGATTTTCACGAGCAGGGCATCAATGCACCTTATTATTTTGCACCGGCTGCCGAGCCGTTTCACGAGGTGATCACACCCTGGCAGCGGAGCTTTCAGGAAACCATTGGCCGCAACAATGCCCGGTATTTTGATGAACAGGGCTGGCTCTACTTTACCAAAGAAAATTTTGACCTGTTGTATCCTGCCTATGGAGATACTTACCCCACTTATACCGGTTCTATTGGCATGACGTACGAGCAGGCCGGTGGCGGCGGTGGCGGCCGGGCCGGTGCTGCGGTAGAAATTGCCAACGGCGATACCCTCACTTTGTTTGACCGGGCCCTGCACCATTATACAACTTCTTTAAGCACCATAGAAGTGGCGGCGCAAAATGCCGGCAAGCTGCTGGCCGAGTTTCAAACCTTTTACCGCAATACCACCAGTCATGGCGCCGGTGCTTATAAAGCCTATGTTATTAAATACAATGCGGCCGATGCCCAGCGTATTCAGTCGTTGCTGGAGCTGCTGAAGAAAAACGGTATTACCGCCACCCGTGGCCGGGCCGGTTCGGGCAAGGGTTTTAGCTTTGAAACTGGTAAGGAGGAAGGTTTCAACATCACCGGCGAAGATATTGTGATCAGTACGCTGCAACCCAAAGGCGTATTGGTAAATGTGTTGTTTGAACCCCACACCAAAGTGGTGGACTCGGCTACCTATGATATTACCGCCTGGTCGCTGCCGTATGCCTATGGTGTAAAAGCCTATGCTACCCGCCAGCCGGTGGCGGCCGCCGGTGAGATCACCACTTTGCCGGTCAGCAACCCGGCTACCGATGCTTATGGATACGTGATTCGCTGGAACGGCGTGCAAAGTGTAAAGCTGGTGTCGCAGCTGCTGCAAAAAGGCATCAAGCTGCGCTACAGTGAAGAACCCTTCCAGGCAGCCGGACAGCAGTTTGAAAGAGGCTCGGTGATTGTCCTCAAAACCAGCAACCGGTATTATGCCGGCCTGTGGGATACGGTACGCCAGGTGGCCAACCGGGCGGCGGTGCAGCTCACGCCGGTTACCTCCGGCTGGGTAGAAAAAGGTTATGATTTTGGTAGCTCCCGGGTACGTCCGTTAGGCGATAAAAAAGTGGCTTTGTTAACCGGCGAAGGGGTAAGCCCTTATGCTTCGGGTGAGATCTGGCACTTTTTTGACCAGCAACTGAACCACCCGCTGACACTCATTAATGTAGCCGACCTAAACCGGGTGGATTGGAAAAGCTTTGACGTGCTGATCATGCCCGACGGCAACTACCGTTTTTTAAGTGATAAGGCCGCGGTTGAAAGTTTTAAAAACTGGATACAGGGCGGTGGTAACGTAGTGGCGCTGGAAGGTGCCGTAGCGCAGCTGGCCCGGCAGGACTGGACCATCAATGCCAAAAAAGAAGACAGCAACGATTTGAAAAATCCCTATGAGTATTTAAGAAGATACGAAAACCGGGAGCGGGATTATATACCGGGCACCACACCGGGTTCTATTTACAAAGTAGCGCTGGATAACTCGCACCCGCTGGCTTTTGGTTATCCCGATCATTATTACACCCTGAAAATGGACGACCGGATTTACGATTTTATAAAAGAAGGCGGCTGGAACGTAGGGGTGCTGAAAAAAGGCCGGCAGGTAGCGGGTTTTGTCGGTTCCAAACTGGCCGATCGGCTGCAGGACGGAATGTTGTTTGGTGTGCAGGAAATCGGTAGCGGAAACATCACCTATTTAACCGATGATGTATTGTTCCGCAACTTTTGGGAGAACGGAAAACTGATGCTTTGCAATGCCGTATTTTTGGTAGGACAATAAACTTTAGGATATTTATAGAAGGGGTGAAGTTTTTATTTCACCCTTTTTTATTTTATTTGAAACATATTTGGCGAACGACATGGGTTTTTGAAAAAGTTGCATCAGCAAAAGAAAAAGAGGAATGGTTGGTAATGGCTTTCCTAGATGATGATGGTTGGTATTGTCATCCGGCGAAGGAGGGTTCTCAAAGGCAGATATTTTGAGATGCTTCGCTTTCGCTCAGCATGGCAAACCATCTTATAGTTCTTCATCCATTTAAACCAGTACCGGCTTTTTTTATAAGTGAGCACTTCGCAACAAGTTCTTCAAAAACCCATACGAGCTATAAAAACATTATTTCGTTTTAAAGATTTACAACTGCTATCAATGAGACGATGCACCCTTACTTTTTTATCCCTGCTCCTGTGTTATATTTCCTTTGCGCAAGCACCCACTTCCGTCACCTCGGCTGATATTTACCTGTCCCTCCGCAAGCTCAATGTGCTGGGCAGTGTGTTGTATGTAGCGGCCCACCCCGATGACGAGAACACGCGGCTGCTGACGTACCTGGCCAAAGACAGGCTGTACCGCACGGGTTATTTGTCGCTGACCCGCGGCGACGGCGGACAAAACCTGATAGGGGATGAGCAGGGTGTGGAGCTGGGATTGATCCGCACGCAGGAGTTGCTGGCGGCCCGCCGCATTGATGGCGCGGAGCAGTTTTTTAGCCGTGCCTATGACTTTGGTTTTTCCAAAAACCCCGAAGAAACCTTTACCAAATGGGACAAGGAAAAAATACTGGCCGATGTGGTATGGGTGATCCGTAAGTTTCAGCCCGATGTGATCATTACCCGTTTTCCTACTACGGGCGAAGGTGGTCACGGCCATCACACCGCTTCGGCTATTCTGGCCAATGAAGCTTTTACCGCCGCTGCCGATCCTAAGCGTTTTCCCGAACAACTGAAATATGTTCAGCCCTGGAAGGCCCAGCGCATTTTATGGAACACCTTCAACTTTGGTGGCAACAATACCACGCGTCCGGACCAGTTTAAGGTAGACGTGGGCGGTTACAATGCCCTGATCGGAAAAAGCTATGGCGAAATTGCCGCCGATAGCCGCAGCCAGCACAAAAGCCAGGGTTTTGGCGTGGCCCGCAGCAGGGGCGAGGCTTTGGAATACTTTACCACCACGGGTGGTATGGCTCCCAAAAACGATTTGTTTGATAATGTAGCTGCCTCCTGGCAGCGGGTAAACGGCAGCCAGCAGGTACAGGCCGACATTCAAAAACTCATTAGCACTTTTGATTTTACCCAACCCCAAAAGTCGGTGCCGCAACTGGTACAGTTATATAGGAATTTGAAGAAGTTGCCTCAAAGCTACTGGCAGGCACAAAAGCTGAAAGAAGTGCAACAACTGATTGAACAGTGCAGCGGCCTGTGGCTGGATGCTTTTACCAACGAAGCTTACATTGCCCAAACCGATTCGCTGCGCATCAACTTTTCATTGAACAACCGCAGCGGCAGCAAGGTGCAATTGAAAAGCATCCGGGTGGAAAAACTGGATACGGTTTTGAATACGCCTTTGGTGCAAAACACCAATGTCAACTTCAACAAGGTTTTGTATGTACCTTTTGAAAAACCCATTACACAACCATACTGGCTCGAACACAAAAAAGAGGAGGGTTATTTTACCGTCAACAATCAACTGCAGATCGGCCAGCCGGATGTGCAGCCGGCCTACACCGTATCCTTCCAACTCAATATAGAAGGTCAGGATTTTGAATTTGAAAAGCCGGTGAAATTTAAATTTACCGATCCGGTCAAAGGCGAATTGTACGAACCGCTGACCGTAGTGGCGCCTTTAAATATCTATATCAATCCGAGCCTGCTGTTGTACAAAAACGGGGAAACCGAACCCAAAACATTTTCTGTACAGGCCATTGCCAATAAGAATATAAAGTTTCAGAAAGCCTATATCAAAGGCCGCATGGGCAATAATGAAGAGGTACACGTGGACTCTTCCGGATGGTTTGCCAAAGGCGCCAACTGGCAGTACCCGTTTTCGCTGGACCGCTATGCCGTTTCCTCCACTGATTACATTCTGCCGTTTGTACAGCTGGACACTTCTTCTTACCTCAATTACCTGGGCCTGTCTACCATACGTTACGATCACATTCCGTACATCAACTACTTCTATTCCGATGCGCTGAAGCTGGTAAAAATGAACCTGCACACAGTGGGTAAAAAGATTGGTTATATTGTGGGTGCCGGCGATAAAGTGCCCGAAGCCCTGGAACTGATGGGATACGAACTAACCCTGCTGACCGACAAAGAACTGACCCGGAACAACCTCCAGCAGTTTGATGCCATCATCACCGGTGTGAGGGCTTATAATGTAAACGAGTGGCTGAATAAGCATTACGATAAACTGATGAAGTACGTAGCCGATGGCGGTAACCTGATTGTGCAGTACAATACCAGCAGTCAGATTGGCCCGGTAAAAGCCAAGATCGGTCCGTACAACTTCAATATCAGCCGCACCCGGGTAACTGATGAGGCCGCTGCGGTCACATTTTTAAAACCCGAGCATGCGGTTTTGAACTATCCCAACAAAATCACACAGGATGATTTCAAGGGCTGGGTACAGGAGCGGAGCATTTACCAGGCTGCCGATTTTGACCCGCAGTTTGAAACCCTCATCAGCATGAGCGATAAAGGCGAAAAGCCCGATGCCGGCAGCCTGATAACAGCGCCTTACGGCAAGGGATATTTTACTTATACCGGTTTGGTGTTTTTCCGGCAGTTGCCGGCCGGCGTGCCGGGGGCGTACCGCCTGCTGGCCAATTTGATTGCATTGAACAAGAAAAAGGAATTGTAATGACACAAAAGAAACCGGATCAAAAACGGGGAAATATAGCATTTGCTTTTTTGATTATTGTAGGACTGGCCATAGGGTTTTTGATCAAGCGGGTGCATGTGGGTTTGCTGATAGGACTGGCAATGGGCCTTTTTGCTTCCGGTATATTACGTAAACGTTAAACATATGGACAAACAAAAAGAAGACATACCGTTTTTCCGAACCTGGCGACAGTGGTACTGGTTTGTGATTGGTTTTTTGGTGGTTCAGATCATATTATTTTACCTGTTCACTAAATATTTTTCATGACCCTAACCGACTGGCTGGTGCTGGCCATTACATTGGTCGGCATCATAGTATACGGCTTATACAAAAGTAAAACCACCAAAAACCTGGATGGTTATTTTCTGTCTAACAGAAGCCTGCCGTGGTACCTGGTGCTCTTAAGCATTATGGGTACGCAAGCCAGTGCCATTACGTTTCTTTCTGCTCCGGGCCAGGCCTATGCCGACGGGATGCGGTTTGTACAATACTACTTTGGCCTGCCCCTGGCCATGGTGGTGATCTGCATCACCTTTGTGCCCATTTTTAACAAGCTGCGGGTTTACACGGCCTATGAGTTTTTAGAAAACCGCTTTGATAATAAAACCCGTACGCTTACTTCTTTTTTGTTCCTGTTGCAGCGGGGGCTCTCTACCGGTATCAGCATTTATGCACCTTCTATTATTTTGTCTTCTTTGTTCGGGTGGGATATTTTCTGGACCAACGTGGTCATGGGTGGTTTTTTGATTATTTATACCGTGGCCGGCGGGGCCAAGGCGGTGGCTTACACCCAGCAGCTGCAGCTCCTGATTATTTTCAGTGCCATGTTCCTCGCGGGCTATTTTGTGGTCAAACTGATGCCCGAAGGCGTGGGCTTTACCGATGCCCTGCACGTGGGCGGCAAGCTGGGCAAACTGAACGTAATTACCTCCGGCACTTCGGAAAGCGGCTTTGACTGGAATGACCGCTACAACATGTGGAGCGGCATTATTGGTGGTTTCTTTTTAGCCCTCTCTTATTTCGGCACCGACCAGTCGCAGGTGGGCCGCTACCTGACGGCGCAAAACAATACCGAAAGCCGCTTGGGCCTGCTGATGAACGGCCTGGTGAAGGTGCCCATGCAGTTTTTCATTTTATTGATTGGCGTACTGGTATTTGCTTTTTACCAGTTCCAGGCCACTCCACTTTCTTTCAACTCCAGTTTGGTTACGGATATGCAGCAGTCGGCCTATAAAGATTCGGCTCAAATGCTGCAAGGCCGCTACGACTCGCTCAACCAGCTGAAGCAGCAAAAAGCCATGGCGTTTACCCACGCCCTGAACAACGGCCACGAGGATTCGGTGCAGTTGCTGTCGGCCGATCTCCGGCAGATCAATGCTTCTGCAGAAGGGCTGCGTTCGCAATTTAAAGACTGGAGCAAAAAAATCAGCAACAAGGATACCAACGATACCAATTATGTTTTCCTGGCTTTTGTCAAGCAATACCTGCCGGCGGGATTGAAAGGGCTTTTGATTGCCATTATTTTTTTAGCGGCCTGGGGCTCCATTGCCGCCGCACTCAATTCGCTGGCGGCCAGTACCGTGGTCGACTTTCACCAGCGCCTGGTGGGCCGCGATCAGACGGTGGATGAATACAAAATATCGCGGTGGTATACCTTTGGCTGGGGCGTGTTTTGCATCCTGGTGGCGCAGTTTGCCAACCAGTTGGGTCAAAGCCTGATTGAAGCAGTGAATATACTAGGGTCGCTTTTTTATGGGGTGATCCTGGGCATTTTTTTACTGGCTTTTTATGTGCGTAGGGTAGGGGGGCATGCTACCTTCTGGTCGGCTTTGATTGTGGAAGCCTTTATTGTGGTGTTGTTTTTTAACGAGCAGCTGCCGTTTTTCAGTTTCCTGCCGGATGTGAGCTTTTTGTGGTTGAATGCTATTGGTGCTATTGGAGTGGTGCTGGTGGGGATGCTGCTGCAGGCTTTTGTCAGGCCTAAGGCTGCATAGCGATTGCGCTTACCGGTCGTGCTGTTTGCTCAACCGCTGATGATCATCTTTTATGCGAAACTGTTATCCGTATTATGATTTGGTATTCACCATTAACGAAACGATTTCATAAAGCTGAATACAATGGAGTATTATTTTTGCGTATAGGGTTTTGAAGAAGTTATCATGTCAATTGTTTCTGTCCTGTTGAAATGGTTTCAGCTGTTTCTGGGAACTTTTTCAAAAGTCCATATCATGGTTTGATTTCTCTCCACATGGGGTTTTAAAACATTCATAACGCCTCTTGCCGCTGTCATGCTGAACTTGTTTCAGCATCTCCTGCTCACTTCTTCAAAACCCCATATGGTATACTTTTTCAAAAGTCCATACGACTATTTACTGTGCTACGGTAGGTAGCGCTTCATACTTTTTCTCCCCGAAAAAGTAAGCAAAAAGTTCAAGGCTGTCCTGATCGCTCCGCCCGTTTGGCCGGCCCACGCACAAGCAACCCTCATTCCTGAGTGTATCTTTGTTTAAGCTCTTTAGATTATTTATAATGTTCCTACTGATATGGATTTTTGAAGAAGTTCCTATCTTTTTGCGTGCTAAGCTGAAACACTAAAGGCGCCGTATCCCGCTACACTTTTCTCACAGCAATACGTCTCTGAAGTTAATGCGGGATAAGGCGCTGAACCTTTCCTATTTTACATTCTTCATTTTTCATTCTTCATTCCTTTGTGCTCCTTCGTGCTTTCATGGCTTGGTGTCAAAAACTAATCTAACTCTTTCAAAACCCTATAGAGCAATTGAAAACATTGACAACTCTTTATTCCTCCTAATCCTTTAATCTCCCCCAATCATGGTTCAGACAATCTGCGTAATCCTTTCCTCCAATCCGTGAAATCTGTGATTCTTCTTCAAAACCCCATATAGTTATTTCAACCTGAAGTATTGACCATTCACTATTCACCATTGACTATTCACTCCTTCCCCTTCCGACAATACACAAAAAAATGCTGCTGATTTTGCCCGCAAGCAATAACAGCAGCATAAACAAACAATAACAACAAAGTTTACTGCACCATCTTGGCAATTTGTGCGATGGGGAGGGTGCTGGCCATTTTCACTACCTGGTCCTGCGTGTAGCCCGGAGCTTTCAGGGTGATCATGGAATTATTTAACGGCAGTTGCAGTTCGTAATCGGTCCGGTTGTTTTCGCCGGAAACCTTTTGTACCAATGCTTTATAACCTTCAATCCTGATGACTTTATAATCGGCAGAGCCGGCGACAAAAGGAAGGGATAAAATTGCATTTACACTGCCAATCAGCGGCGAGTGGGTAATGATCTCCAGGTCGACTTTTTTATCTTCTGCACCATAATCGCGGTGGATGGTGATGCCTAAAAAGTTGGAGGCGCCGGACACGTTATCCTGGGCGGTATTGACGGCTTGGTCCTGCATTTTAGCCGGTAATATTTTGATGATTTCTTTGCCGGTTAATATATCCAGCTCCTGCAGCATTTGTTGCATGGCAAAGCGGGAGTCGTCTAATTTGCCGGAGGCATAGGCGGTTTTGGCCGTAGCCAGTTGCTTGTTGAAGTCTTCCTGGGCGGCGGCGCCAAAAGCCAGGAAAAACAAAGAAGAAAAAAGGAATATCTTTTTCATGATCCAGTTTTTTTAAGGTGACCGAATTAGTTTTCGCCCAGTTGTTTTTTAATGTTGTCAATATCGATCTGGTTGGCAGCATTCATCAGGTCCTGTTCGGTGGCAAAGTTGACACCCTCAAATATCAACAAAGACGTTTGCCCCAGGGGTACGCTTAATTTGTAGCCGCTGCTTTCGTTGTATTCAATCACAGCGCGATAGCCTTTTACTTTGGTTTGTTTCCAGTTTTGCTCGCCGCCGGTGGTTTGTGCATAGCCGGCGTTGTTGAAGTACAGGTTGATGGCCTGCATCCAGCCCGAATTATTGGCAACAGTTACCGTTAGCTGTTTGTCGCCTTCCTCGTATTCGCGTTGGATGGTTAAGCCTACCCAGCCCCAGCCGGTGCTGGTGACCTGGTCGGCCTTTTCATCTTTTTTCAGGCCGGCCACAGTTTCGGGCAGGGATTTTAAGATTTTTTGACCGATTTCCATTTCCACGCCCAGCATAGCTTGCTGCACGGCATAACGGGCCTCGCCGTAATTGCCGCCTTTAAAAGAAGCTTCGGCTGCCGCCAGGTTTTCCTTTACATCGGGTGGGGTGGTGACCAGGCCGGCGCCGCCTTTATTGCTCATTTTGTTTTTGCCGCCGGAAGAAGGGCCGCCAGCGGCAGATACGCCACTGTTGCCGGACCCATTGTTGTTAGGGTTGCCGTTGTTGCCGTAAATGGCTTCGTCGGTTTTTTTATCAATGATTTTATCCGCTGCCCTATCAGCTGCCGTAGCCGCTTTGTCTTTGATTTTTTTGAGCAGTCCCTGCCCATTGGCTGTGGCAATGGCTAACGTCATTATTCCACAACAGAATAAAGTTTTAAAGTGTTGCATAGTTATGTAGTTTAAAAGAGTGGAAGGGTCTGCACACTGGGACTAACGGCTGCCTAAGGCGCCTTGTCCGCTTGTTAGTTTGGTTGCTTCGATAGGAAGTGGAGTAACAAATCTACACAAGAAGCTCTAAAGTCAAAAAATTATTAATATGATTTGGTGATATGGCTGGTTGAACTGGCCTAATTGCGGGATGTAATGTATAAGGAAAAGGGTCAATAAGGATGAAACAGGGGAGAAACCAGGCGAAGGCCGGCTGTAAAAATTAAAGCGGCGGGCCAAGCCCGCCGCTTTAAAGCATCATAGCATTACCGGACGATGAACGGATTGCGATGCAACCGGTGCCCCATAGCAGCACTGCGCCGGTAACCTAAAAAAATTATTTCAGATCTGCCAGCAGCTTTTCGTTCATGCGAACGTAATCGTCGTTTTTAGCTTGTTTGGCCAGCTCAATGGAGCGCTGGGCCGCCGCTCTGGCTTCATTTTTTTTGCCCACCTTGGCCAGCGCACTGGCTCTTTGATGGTGAATCCAGAAGGCATTGGGGGTTTGCTCAACGGCTTTGTCCAGCCAGGCCAGTGCCTGGTTGATGTCTTTGCCATTTTCGATATAGTACATGGCTGACTGGAAGTAAGGACGGTTGTCTTTGCTCATGGCATTGTCAATCTGGGCCATGATCTTGCTATCCAGGTCGGCGGTAATGGGCAGGGTTACCATTACATTGCCCCACATAATCTGCAGGTCGGTGCTGGCAGGCTTTACGTTGGCAAACTGGATGGTAAAGGTTTCCACCGGCTGGTTCAGCGTAGTGGGTTTTGCTTTTACCCGTACCAAATCGCTTTCCTGTTTATAGGCGGCGGGGCTGGTTACATCCAGTTGCTTGGTGATAATCAGGGTCCAGTTGTCTTTGTCCGGAATGCTCAACAGGCCGTATTTGCCAGCTGGTACTTTGGTGCCGCCAATGCTTACTTCATCGCTGAACGTAAGGGTTGTGGCATTGTTGGCTCCGGTACGCCAAACGGCGCCGTGCGGGGCCAGGTCTTTACCAAGAACACGGCCTTTCAGGCTGGGACGGGAGTACGACAACTCAATGCTGCCGATTCCAAAATCTTGTTTGATGGTTTGCGCAGGGCTGGGTTGCGGGGTTCTGATCTGTTGGGCATCAGCGGCCATAATGGTACAGGCAAGGGCGCTGCAAAGTATCCATTTCTTTAGCATAGCTTTTTTCAGTTTAAGTTGTAAATGTAAAAATTTATACACTCTGCCGCAACAAGTTTATACGGCCTTCGCTGGTGGGCTGTTGAATCCTGCGTTAACACACGGCCTGCAACACTTTTTTTCTTCAAAAGTCCATCTAGCCATTTCTTTCAAATCCCCATATGGCAGGTTGAATTTTTCATCTATAAGGTATTGATGAAGGGAGAAGACTTTTTCTTCTGTTATGCTGAATGGGTTGGCGGTTTTCTTAACTTTTTTAAAACCCCATATGGCACCCGGTATGGCAGCATGTCCATGTAAGGATAGGTGTATACCTGCAAAAGGTAGAAATGTCAGAAGTTGAGCAACAGGGCCTGTTTTTTGTACAATAAGCGGCATGTATGTTTTGTGGAAGTATTTGAGGCCGCAACGGTGGCTGGTGTTGGGGGCGCTGGTTTTGGCGGGCATCAGCCAGGTTTTATCGCTTATTGATCCTTTGATATTTGGAAAAATCATAGACGACTATGCCAACCACCCGGACCACCGCACCCGGACTGAGTTGGTGCAGGGTGTGGTGGTTTGGCTGGTGATTGCAGTGGTGGTGGCCCTGCTGGCCCGTATTGCCAAAGCGTTTCAGGAATATACCACCCGGCTGGCGGTGCAGAAGTTTGGCATGCAGATTTTCAATGACGGTTTAAAGCAAACCCTGCGGCTTTCTTTTCAGGAGTTTGAAGAGCAGCGCAGCGGTGAAACCATGGCTATTTTACAAAAAGTACGCACCGATACCGAACGCTTTATCAATGCCTTTATCAACGTGCTGTTTTCCTCGCTGGTGGGCGTGGGTTTTTTGATCTGGTATGCCGTTACCAAGCACTGGGCCCTGATACCGGTTTTTGTAATTGGTGTACTGGTGCTGGGATCGCTAACGGGACTGCTGAGCAAAAAAATCAAAACCATACAACGCTCCATCAACCGCGAAACCAACCGCATGTCGGGTATTATTACCGAATCGCTGCGGAATATAGAGCTGGTCCGGAGCCTGGGTTTGACCTTTCCGGAAATCAGGCGGCTGCGGGAGTATACCTACCGCATTTTTGAGCTGGAAATGGATAAGACCAGGCAGGTGCGGACCCTTAGCTTTTTCCAGGGCACGGCCCTGAATGTACTGCGCCAGTCCATTCTGTTTATTTTGCTGTGGCTCATTTTTGGCAATGTGCTTACCACTGGCGAGCTGATCTCCATGCAGTTTATTTCCACCGCCATCTTTGGACCGTTGCAGGACCTGGGTAATATTATTTTGCAGTACCGCGAAGCTGAAGCCTCGCTTAACAACTTTGACCAGCTGATGTCAAAACCCATAGAACAGCGGCCCGAAAACCCCATTGATATCAATTTGCTCAACGACATGCGGTTTGAAGACGTGGTGTTTCGCCACCAGACCGCTACTCAAAACTCCATTGACGGGATTTCCTTTGAGGTGAAAACGGGGGATACCATTGCCTTTGTGGGCCCGTCGGGTTCGGGCAAGTCCACGCTGGTAAAACTGCTGGTGGGTTTGTACAAACCGCTGTCCGGCGATATTTATTTCAACCAAATTTCCGCTTCTTTGATCCGCTATAACGAGCTGCGGCGGCAGATTGGTTTTGTAACCCAGGATACGCAGTTGTTTGCCGGTACGGTGCGGGAAAATTTGTTGTTTGTAAAACCTGAAGCCACTGATGACGAAATGCTCGAGGCCCTGGATAAAGCCTCCTGTACCAATTTGCTGGATCGGTCAGGCAAGGGCCTGGATACCCTGCTGGGCGAAGGTGGCCTGAAGCTATCGGGGGGCGAAAAGCAGCGCCTGTCCATTGCCCGCGCCCTGCTGCGGCATCCGCGGCTCTTGATTTTTGACGAAGCCACTTCGGCCCTCGACTCCCTGACGGAAGAAGAAATTACCGCTACCATCCGCGAAATTTCGGCCCAGCGGGAGCAGATTACCATCCTGATCGCCCACCGGTTGTCGACCATTATGCATGCAGATACCATTTATGTGCTGGAAAAAGGCAAAGTGGTGGAGCGGGGCTCGCACGAAGAACTGCTGGGGCTGAAAGGATTGTATTATGCCATGTGGCGCCAGCAGATTGGTGAGCGCCGCGCTACGTATAGCCTTTTGAACGCGCAGTAATTATATTTTAGGGCGACAGGTTGGGGCAAAGGACTATATTCGCGGCCTGCAAAAAAAATGTCCTTTGGAAATTCAACTGTTTGACATTGTGATCCTGTGCCTGGCGGCTTTTCTGGCCGGCTTTGTTGATGCCGTAGTGGGTGGCGGCGGATTGATACAAACCCCCATGGCGCTCATACTGCTGCCGGCGCACCCGGTGGCGGCGGTCATTGGCTCTTTAAAAATTCCTTCTTTTAGCGGGACGGTTTTTGCCGCGGCCCAGTACATGCGCAAAGTACACCTTCACTGGAAGTTGCTGGCGGTGGCCTGCACCCTGGCCTTTCTGGCGGCCTATGCCGGCTCCCTGCTGCTGACACAGGTAAGCAATGCTTTTATGAAGCCGGTACTGCTGGTCGTGCTGAGTGCCGTAGCGGTGTACACCTACAGCAAAAAAAACTTTGGCCAGCATTCGGAAAAAGATCATTCGGCTACCCGGCAGTTACTCTATGTTATCGCCATTAGTCTGATCATTGGTTTTTACGATGGCTTTATTGGCCCGGGAGCCGGCAGTTTTCTGATACTGGCCTTTGTGGTGCTGCTGGGATTTGATTTTTTGCAAGCCTCCGCCCATGCCAAGCTCATGAACCTGGCTACCAACCTGGGGTCTATAACTTTATTCATCATCAAAGGAAAAATCATCTGGGCGCTGGCGGTACCGATGGCGGTCAGCAATGCGCTGGGCGGTGCCCTGGGGGCCCGTATGGCCATTGCCAGGGGCAATAAGTTTATCCGTCTGCTGTTTTTAGTGGTGGTGGTAGGTAC
>JAEWAC010000340.1 GCA_023391895.1 Bacteroidota bacterium | reverse complement strand
CCCCAGTCCCGCGAAAACTCCACATCGCGGATGCGCTCCAGTGGCCGAAACTTTTGCTGTACATACTCGTAATCAATACCCGAAATTAATTGCAATTGTTTAGCGGCCTGCAGCGTGGCGGTATGGGTATAATACACTTTAGCAGCGGCCCCAACATCATCGCCCCCGTCTTTGGACGAAAATGTATTGACGTCGTAATTGCTGAAGGCCAACTCGGTTTTTAAATGGTTTCTGGCATCGATCTGGTAATCGGCCCCCAGGCTGATGATTTGCTGCTTTTTGGGCGTTACCAACAGCGTTACCGGCTCAAAACGGCCCTGAGGTATTCCATTGACTGGTTCTACAAACTTGTATACCTTGCCATTGACGCCATTAAAATCCGGCAGGTAGTTACCGTTACCCTGCCCAACCTCCATAAACGCCAGTGAGTATTTGGCCACATCGGGATTTATGGAATAGCGGTAAAAGGAATCTACACCTAAAGTACCGGTCGAGTCGTATAGCTTTTCGTACAAAATGCGGTCGGCCGCAAACGTATCAATAGTGGCCGCCGGATAAAAAGCCTTGTTGATGCTGTCGCCCACATTGTATAAAAACTGCTTTTGGCCCGCGTCGAGCACCTGGTTGATCTGCGAGTTTTTGGCATCGTTATTATTAAAAGCCGCTACCGTTAGTTTCAGCTTGTTGTTGATGGCCACCGACTGGTTGACATACAGATTGGCGTTGAGGTAGTTGCGGTCGGCGTATTCAAACTCAATTTGTATGCGGGCATCTTTGGTAATCATGCGGCGCGGCGTAAAAGTGACTTCTGCCGTATTGTAATTGATCACGTAGTCCTGGTCTTCGCCCCGCTGCAGCAACTCTCCGTCAATAAACACCCGCTCCGTATTGGGCAGTACCATAAAAAAGAACTCGTTATTGGCCCCCATGAGCCGGTAAGGCCCCTGGTTGCCTTCCAGCCCCTGAAAAACATTGCGGGTAAACTTGCCTTTGGCAATAGAAGCACTCACCAGCGTGCTGGATTGGACGTTGGGAGAAAGCGCATTGGAGGTTTGAAATGAAATACCCTGCAGCCGTTTGTAAAAGTTCAAAAAGTACATGCCGCTTTGCCGTACATCAATATCGCCCAGGCTCAGCTCCCACCCCTTTTTTTTAAACTGCAGAAACACCTGGTCAAACTCGTTGAGCTGCTGCGTGGTACCATCAGGCTGTATGGGAAAATTGTTATCACTCAGGGCGGCCGCCACTTCTATGCTGTCGCCCAGAAAGCCATTGAGCTGCAGGTTGAAATTGGAGTTGACCACCGCATCCTGGTTGTTGCCAAAGGATATGCCGCGGCCAAAGCTCCCGTTGTATTGGATATTACCAAAATTAAATAAACCATTAGGCCCGGCATTCAGGTCATTGAGTTCAAGCGGTTTGACGGTAAACAGGTGTTTAACGCTGTCAAAGTTCATGCGCTGCACCACGGCATTGAGGTGGTAGGGAAACACCCGGTAGTGCAGCGTTACCGAATCGGTGGCAGGTTTCTGTTTCCAGTACAATATGGACTTGACAAAATCAAGCCGGTAAGTAGTATCCGCCACCTGGTCAATGCGAAAAGTTTCCGGGATAATGCTTAGCGTATCCAGCACCACGCTATCGGCCGCCACGGCCAGCTTTTTTACCCGCAGGTTAGAGCCGGCATTGCCCTGGAGGGGCTGCTGACTGCTGCCGGCAAAAGCAAGTGCCAGTATAAAAAGCAGGAAACTTATGCGGATCAGGTGCTTCAACAAGGTTTTATTTATCGGATATGGTAAATATGGAGGTTTTTGGTGGCACTATAACATGGCTCCGTCATGTTGGTTATCTAAACCGCTCGTTAGTATTGATGTACTGATCATGATTTGGTGTAAAAATAGATGCAATACAGCAAATGCCAAAGCTTTAAAACCCCATATCACCCTAATATCAACGATATTGAACTTCAGCCAAAATTAAAATTAGTTATTATATAACTTTTTTACCAACCTGGCTGTTATGCACCTACAGTCTATGGGGTTTTGAAAAACTTTAGCGGACGGTAGCAGGATAATCAGCAGGTTACTGTTGTGAAATCTGAATGCGTTTAACCGGCACCTGCCTTCCTGTATCAACCACCGCTTTATTCTCCAGCCTCCCGTTTCTTTGAAAAGGTTCAAAAACCCATATTATTCCGCCACCAGTTTTACCGTATACCGGTGATCGTTGATGTAGATTTCCATAAAATAAATGCCCGGCGGGTATTTAGACAGGTCCACCTCGCACCGCATGGTTTTACTGAGGTTGCCAAAATCTTTATAAAACACCATAACGCCCCCCGCATTATACACCTTGACCACGGCTTTGTGCAGTTGGGCCAGGGAAAATATCACCTGGTATTTGTGCTGTTTGATATCCTGGTAAACCTTATAAACCAGCTTTTCAAAAGGATATTCCAGCCGGATGGTGTTGCTTTGCTTCACGGTGCCGTCCCTGGAAATCACTTTCAGCCGGTAATAGGTTTCGGGGAAAATTGGATGCGCATCGGTATAGGTATACCGGGTTTTGTTTTCCTTTCCGTCAATGTGGGCCACCTTGGTAAAAACTATACCATCCTTGCTTCTTTCCAGTTCAAACCCCTTCAGGTTGGCCGCCTGCTCGATTTCCCATTGCAACACCGTTTTGGTCAGGTCCATCTTACCCGAAAAATCTTTGAGGGTAACCCCCTGAAAGCCCGGATTGGTAACGGTCCAGGTCAGGCTGTTGACATAGCCAACACCCGGCAAATAGGCTTTAGAAAGATCGGTATGGTCAATGACTTCAGCCCTGATGCGGTTCTCGCCTTTTTTCAGCAGGTGGTACGGTATGCTTACCGAAGTTTGGGCTGTAGCAAAGGGCGAGGTGGAATTATTGAGGTACCAGTTGACCGTAATGGTGGAAGGGTTATTTTCAACCACCGCAACCGAAAAAGACAAAGGATTGGTATTGGTAAGGGTAAACGAGGTGGCAGCCGGCGCATAACCATCCATCATGTTGACCAGCTGGTGAATGCGATCTACCAACTGCTCCTTGCAAACCGAACAGAATGGCGCTCCCAGGTACTGCATTTTGCAAAACTGGTGGGGACGGTACCAAACCGGGTCCGTTTGCATGGGATAGATGCCGATCTCGTTAATGCCCAACCAGTTCTTCCACCGGATGGTGGAGGGATCGCTGTTTTGGGTAAGGTTGGCGGTTTCAAAACGGCCACCTCCCAAATAGTCATATTCATCGGCCAGAAAGCCAAAGGAATGGCCTATTTCATGAATGGCGACTTCCGGCGCTGAGGAATTAGTAGAAGTGGTGGCAAAGGAACCACCGGCCCCACCATAATAAGGCGAATTAACAACCATGAAAATGATGTCGTAGTCCGGAAGATGGGTAGCCAGGATGTTGAAAATATCCGAGGCATTGTTGGGATACAAGGCCCGGTGTACCTGCCCAAAATCAAAAGTACTTTGGAAATAATTGTCCGGATCGGCTATGGGTTGTCCTCCGGAAGTTTCTTCATCAATGGCATTGCCGGGGTGCTTGGCGCCTGATTGCTTGGATGGCACCTTGATGGCATAGGCATTAAAAAAACGGCGGTACTCCAGGAAAGGACTTTGGCGGAACACTTCTTCATTAATGGTTTGGGTATTTTGTACGTACAGGTCCAGTTCCTTAGCCCGATAGCCATCGCCCAGGTACACCAGGTTGATCCGGTTGTCACGGGCACCATTCTTCATAATGGAATCCACCTGAAAAACCTGCCCATACACCTGAAGAACGGAAAGCAAGGCGGTGAGGATCAGCGCCCGTTTGAAATAAG
Organism: Bacteroidota bacterium; assembly: GCA_023391895.1. Lineage (GTDB taxonomy): Bacteria > Bacteroidota > Bacteroidia > Chitinophagales > Chitinophagaceae > Flavisolibacter. Next base: position 16,747 of record JAEWAC010000340.1, on the reverse strand, counting down.
CGGTCCAGGCATTCTTACAATAAAGCATGGTAAATTCTTTTAAGCGTGGCGGAATGGGGTTGCAACTTATAGAACGACAGGTACCGGATTCCTTTCTCCATCTGGAAACGAATAGTGAGGTCGCCTTTTGTACGGTAGATGGTTTTGACCTCCAGTTGTCTTTCGGCAGGCGAATATTCAATGGTTTTGCGCAGCGGGTTCTGGATCTTTACCAGTTGCCGGGTGGTTGTGGTATCGGTAGCCAGCTGGTAAAAAAGGGCATTGGAATCGGCTATATAGGGTGCGCCCCCAAAATTTTCCTTGAGCCTGCCGGCTGCCAGAACTTTATGTTTAAGGGTAAAGGAATAAAGATCCAGCGTGCTGTCGATTAGCTGCACTTCAAACGTGAGGTAAACAATTTTATCTTCCGCCGCTCCTTCTGTATTAACGCCTAATTGTACGGCAGGCGGTGCTTCTTTATGATTGGCTTGCTGGATGGAGGCTCTGGTTTTACAGGCCTGACCAGCCAGATTAAGCAGAATGAACAAGATGGTGTATTTCATCATAGCAGCAGCTCTTTTACAGAACCTGTCCCTAAGTGACTGTAACCTTGGTAAGGCTCACCAATCATGATTCATAAAGCGGACTGCTGATGTTTTGGCAAGGGTGGTTTCTTTCCTTTCTGTTACTTAAAAACCCCATGCAAGTATTTCCCAGGTTATCTTTTGGACAAAGCACCGGCTCCCGGTTCAGGAAAGCCTTTCTCCTTACCGGCCAATGATCATGGGGTAATTGATAAGGGTGTTATTGTTAATGGTTCAACAGGATGTTGCGGCAAGCGTGAAAACCGCTTTTAATATGTAATAAAGTTAATATACAAAAAGGAGCCGGCAAATTTTGCCGGCTCCTTTTTGTATGGGGTTTTGAACCTTTTTATTTTTCGCTGCTAAGACCCGCTGCCAGGTAATCTTTATGCATGCGGGAAATATTGGTAATGGATATTTCTTTGGGACAAACCGCTTCGCAGGCCCCGGTAAAGGTACAGCTGCCAAAACCTTCCTTGTCCATTTGCGCCACCATGCTCAGCACACGATGATTGCGCTCGGGCTGGCCCTGTGGCAATAAAGCCAGGTGGGCCACTTTAGCTGCCGTAAACAAGGAAGCCGAAGCGTTTTTACAAGCCGCTACACAGGCGCCGCAGGCAATACAACTGGCCGCGCCAAACGAAGCATCCGCCTTGTCTTTGTCTACCGGAATGGAATTACCATCGACGGCATTACCGGTATTCACCGAAATAAAACCACCGGCCTGTATGATCCGGTCAAAGGCCGTACGGTCGGTTACCAGGTCTTTAATAACCGGGAAGCCGGCGGCTCTCCAGGGTTCTACCACAATGGTATCGCCATCTTTAAAGGCCCGCATGTGCAGCTGGCAGGTAGTGGTTGCATGCCAGGGCCCGTGCGGACGGCCGTTGATATGCATAGAGCACATACCGCAAATACCTTCGCGGCAGTCGTGGTCAAAAGCAATGGGATCTTTGCCTTCCACTACCAGTCTTTCATTGAGTACGTCAAACATTTCCAGGAACGACATTTCCGATGAAATATCTTTTACTTCATAGGTTTCAAAACGTCCTTCGCTTTTATTGTTTGCTTGTCTCCACACTTTGAGTGTGAGGTTCATATTGTAATGTTCCATTTTTGAAATTTGAAAATTAGGCAATTTGAAAATTTGAAAATGCCCTTTCAAACAGCCAAATAATATTTTTAAATGTTTCCTTTAGATGAAGCAATAATTCTGGACAGAATCTTGATTATTTCATCAAGGTCGTTTCTTAGTTTCATGTCAAACTGATACGATTCACTTCTTTCACATAAGGTCAGCCAATACAAAGGTTCACTGGCTTCTTTAGCCGCTATCTTCATTTTATGAATAAAGTCAGCTTTACTCTCCGCATTCTGCGTCTCAAATACATTAGTACCTATTGATGTGCCGGAACGCTTCAGTTGCCTTGCTATCACAAACTTTCTGGCCCCTTCTAAAGCTTCGCAATACTGAATGATAGAAAGAGAAAAGTCGATTGTTTTTTCTACTATTACATTCTTTCTATCATTCCGCATAATTTGAATATATGAAATTCAGGTAATTCAGTTTTCATTTTCAAATTACCACATTTTCAAATTTTCAAATTACTTATAGCTCCGCTGGCTCGGTTTCACCACCTCGTAATTCAGGGCTTCTTTATGCATCTGCCACTCGTGATCCCCTTTATATTCCCATGCAGCCACATACATAAACAGGTCGTCATGACGCAGTGCCTCGCCTTCTTCGGTCTGGGACTCTTCGCGGAAGTGACCGCCGCAGCTTTCTTCGCGCTGCAAAGCATCCATACACATCAGCTCACCCAGTTCAATAAAGTCGGCTACACGGCCTGCCTTATCCAGCTCGGGGTTAAATTCGTTGATCTCCCCGGGAATGCGGATATCGTTCCAGAATTCTTTTTTAAGCTGGCGTATTTCTTCAATGGCTTCACGCAGGCCTTGTGCATTACGGGCCATGCCGCACTTGTCCCACATGATTTTACCCAGGCGCTTGTGCATGCTTTCCACGCTTTGCCGGCCCTTAATGTTCATCAGGGTTTCAATGCGGTCCCGCACTGCTTTTTCTGCTTCTACAAAAGCCGGGTGATCGGTGGGTATGGAAGGCGTACGGATTTCATCGGCCAGGTAATTACCAACGGTGTAGGGAATTACAAAATAACCATCGGCCAGACCTTGCATCAGGGCCGAAGCTCCCAGGCGGTTGGCACCGTGGTCGGAGAAGTTGGCTTCACCCAAAGCATATAAGCCAGGAATGGTCGTCATCAGCTCATAATCTACCCACAGGCCACCCATGGTATAGTGTACCGCCGGGTAAATGCGCATGGGCACTTCGTATGGGTTCTCGCCGGTAATCTTTTCGTACATGTCGAACAGGTTACCATACTTTTCCTTTACCACTTCTTTACCCAGGGCAATAATGGTATCGGCATCCGCACTGGCCAGTCCGCGCTTGCTGGCTTCTACCCGGCCATAACGTTCAATGGCGGAGGCATAATCCAGGTAAACGGCCTGACGTGAGGTACCCACGCCGTAGCCGGCATCGCACCTTTCCTTGGCAGCCCTAGAAGCCACGTCGCGGGGCACCAGGTTACCAAAGGCGGGATATCTTCTCTCTAAATAATAATCTCTTTCTTCTTCCGGAATTTCGTTGGGGCGGCGGGTATCGTTTTTCTTTTTGGGCACCCAGATGCGACCATCGTTCCGCAAGGATTCGGACATCAGGGTCAGTTTGGACTGGTGCTCGCCCGTAACCGGGATACAAGTGGGGTGAATTTGCGTAAAGCAGGGATTGCCAAAAAAGGCACCATGTTTATGGGCTTTCCAAATAGCCGTAGCATTGCTACCCATAGCGTTGGTAGACAGGTAAAACACGTTGCCGTAACCACCGCTGCACAACAGCACCGCATGACCAAAATGACGCTCCAGTTCACCGGTAACCAGGTCGCGGGCGATGATACCACGGGCCTTGCCATCAATCATCACAATGTCCAGCATTTCGTGGCGGGTGTATTGCTTTACATTGCCCAGGGCTACCTGGCGCTCCAGTGACTGGTAGGCACCAATCAGCAACTGCTGTCCGGTTTGACCGGCCGCATAAAACGTACGCTGCACCTGTGTACCACCAAACGAACGGTTGCTGAGCAAGCCACCATACTCGCGGGCAAAGGGCACCCCCTGTGCTACGCACTGGTCAATAATGTTAACACTTACTTCTGCTAAACGATGCACATTGGCTTCCCGTGCACGGTAGTCGCCACCTTTGATGGTGTCGTAAAAAAGACGGAAAACGGAGTCGCCATCGTTCTGGTAGTTTTTGGCGGCATTGATACCGCCTTGTGCCGCAATGGAGTGGGCACGGCGCGGGCTATCCTGAAAGCAAAACGCTTTTACTTTATAACCCAACTCTCCTAACGATGCTGCAGCCGAAGCGCCTGCCAAGCCGGTACCAATTACAATGATCTCCAGCTTGCGCTTGTTGGCAGGATTCACCAGTTTTACATGGCTTTTATAATCTTCCCATTTTTTTTCCAGCGACCCTGCAGGGATTTTTGCATCAAGCATAATTCAAGTCTAAAATTTGAAAATGTGCTAAAAATATCTTTTGGCTTCGCTCCTCCCCATATGGAGTTTTGAAGCTTTTTATTAATCTGCTTTGTCTTTGTTCTGTCCAGCGATGTTGCTACCGGCCTTTGACGCCTCTGTTCCTAACTTCTTTAAAAACCCATATCAAACACCTTAGCATTGAATGAGCGGCAACACCAGCTTTAAAATAAAACCCATCAATACCGAGTAACTCACATTAATTAAAGTACCCGCTAAAAAATACATGCTGTTCTTTTCAATTTCCTCTTTCCGCACCATGGTCTTGGCCGTTACCACAATGGCAATGGCGGTATACGCTTCCAGTATTAAAAAGGCCAGGATCAGGATGTTCTCACATTTACCAATAATACCACCAATTTCCAGCCGTTTCTGCACCTCTGCGGGGGCGTCTTCATTGGCCACTTCTTCCAGGGGTTTGTGCGCCACCTGCTGTAACACAAAGTTGATGACCCGGCCACTGGTGGTTACCAAAAGCACAAAAGCCGCTGCAATAATGATATAACTAATCCAACACATTATGGTTCGTTCAATGTTGCCAAACACCAGTCTTGTAACGCCTGCTCCAGCCTTTGCACCTGTACGGCTTTAATGGCTTTCAAGGTTTTTGAAACCGTTTGCTGCGTAATGTTCAACTGCTGTGCTACCTCCTCCTGCCGGCCACTTTTAAAATAAGCATTAAAGGTTTTGCGCTGCCGCTCCGTCCAGTCTTCTTTCAGCAGCATCAGCAGGTTGACCTGCGTCATCAAGGCCTTGTCCCAAACCGCATTGCGGGTCTGGCAGCTAAACAGCAAAGCTTCTTTTTTCAACTGCAGCATCAGGGCGGCCGCCTGGTGAAAAACCGAACCATCGGCATGCCGCACGTCCTTATCTTCCGGCACCACATCTATATCGCCCTGCACCAGCACAAACCGCAACTTTTGCGGTGCTATGGCGTCCTGCAGCAGGTTCATGACCGGGTACAACTGGCAGGGCTTTTTGATAACCGCCGCTATCTCATCCAAACCCTTCCAGGTCTGCAATGGCATTTCAAAAACATCGGCAAACGCCTGCATGGCTTTGGCCATAGCGGACTCGATTTGGGCATCAAAGCTTTGCCGCTGCTGTATGTGACGGGACCCCACCACATCAGCCAGCAATACATATGCATTTAACGGGCTCATTATACAACCTAAATTAATTGTATTTCAAATATACAACCTTTTTTTGGCGTATACGGATCTTACAACTTATTTAGTTGTATTATTCCAAAGAACTTTAATTGGGGCTTACCCAATTCAGGTACATGCTGATGGGCATCAGGGCAAACAGCAAACAAACAATGATGGTAAAGCCGTAGCCCAGGCTTTTCAGCATGGTCAAATATTTTTTATTGTGCACTCCGATGGTACGGAATGCACTGTGAAAACCATGGAACAAATGATAGGCTAAAGAAAGAACACCAATCAAATATAAAACAACGATCAGCGGCTCCTGAAACACTTCGTACATTCTCAAAAACAGGTTGTGGGTTTCCACGGCACCGTTGCGGTAAGTTACCGGCTCCAGGTCATGCGTAACACGGGAAGGCACCCAGAAATGCGAAATGTGCATGATCAGGAACAACAGGATCAAGGTACCCAGCAACGCCATGCTGCGGCTGTACCATTTGCTGCCCCGGTTGCCCAGGTTTACCTGGTACGGCTGGCTGCCACGACGGCGCCTGTTTTTGGCTTCAATAGCATAACCCTGCACAATATGTAAAATGATAAAGGCAAACAAACCAATTTCCATCAGACGAATCACCAGGGAGGCACCCATAAAATGGGCTGCCCGGTTGAACATAGACCCGTTATCTGTAGGATCGAAAAAGGGAAGATCGTAAAAAATACAAGCGTTCAAACCAACGTGTACGATCAAAAAAGAAATCAAAAACAAACCCGTTAATGCCATCACCAATTTTCTACCAACAGCAGATGTAAAGAAGTAGGACCAATTCATAATGAGTGTCAGAGGGGGTTGAAAAAATTATGTGCAAAGTTACGACACGAACGTTAAAAACAATTCCATGACAGATAAAATATATAACCGGCTATAAGGAGAGCCGGTTGTTGATTTCGTTATCGATCTTTTTAAATAAATGAAACGGTTTGTAGGTGCGCCAGTTGGGCAATTCCATCAGCTCTACATAATAATTGATCTTGGCTTTTTTAAAATCGTACTGCGTGGCTTCCGGCATGTTGAGGCATACAATCCAGCCCGATTCATCGCACACTTCCTCGTGCCACTCCTGGTAGTAGTCCTTGTCGCCGCTATGAAAGTTGAGCACGTTTTCGGCAATGATGATAAACTTATAAATGCCTTCCTGCTCAAACGCATCCACCACATCCCGCTTCAGCGTCATGATATCGTTTTCGATGGCATCGTTCCATTCACCAATCAATTCAATCACCACGTAATGCTCGTCGTAATCGGCCTGCAGCACTTTTAAATACAAGGTGCGGCTGCCAAACTCATCCCATTGCGGATGGATATAGTAGTTATAAACCGTTTGCGAATATTCAAACTCGGAGTACTGCCTTTTGTAAAAAGGCGACCGTTCATCTTCTTCGCTAACATATATATGGCGCCAGTTATAATATGGTTCAATATCGTGCATAATATCCACATCCCCTTGCGGGGATTTATCAAATCATCACTTAATTAATAAAGATAAGCAGGAGCCGTTCAGGCCTGCATTTCCTTAAAATAGGTTACGGCTTTTTTCACACTGCCATGGGTTAACAACAAATCCCTGGCCTGGTTATAATCACTCAAATTTAATTGATCCATGATCATTTTCGTGCCACGGTCTACCAGTTTGTCATTGGTCAGCTGCATGTTTACCATCTTGTTATCTTCAACCCTGCCCAGCTGGATCATTACGGTGGTAGAAATCATGTTCAGCACCAGCTTTTGGGCCGTACCGCTTTTCATACGGGTGCTGCCGGTAACAAATTCCGGCCCTACCGCCACCTCTACCGGATACTCTGCAATTTGGGCCAGGGGCGAGCCGGGGTTGTTGGTAATACTGCCGGTAATAATGCCGCGCTTTTTACACTCTTCCAGCGCACCAATTACATAGGGTGTAGTACCGCTGGCAGCTATGCCTACCACCACATCCTTATCGCTGATGTTGTGCTGCTGCAGGTCCAGCCAGCCCTGCTCAAAACTGTCTTCGGCTTTTTCCACGGCTTTGGTAATGGCTTCGTCGCCACCGGCAATCACGGCCACCACCAAACCATAAGGCACGCCATAAGTGGGGGGACATTCGCTGGCATCTACCACCGCCAGGCGGCCGCTGGTGCCGGCACCGATATAAAACAGGCGGCCGCCACTCAGCATCTTATCGGAAATGGCACCGGCCAGTTGCTTGATCTGGGGAATGGCCTTTTCTACAGCCAGGGGTACCGTTTTATCTTCCTGATTGATGTTTTCCAGTATCTCTCCAATTGACATTTTGTCCAGGTGCCGGTAAGGACTGGGTTGCTCGGTAATCTTTATAAAATCGTTCATGGTATTAAGCTTGGGACTGATGGTATTCAATCAATCCTTGCATAGGGTTTTTTAAAATTTTACCTAATTCAAATTCGTAAGAGGCGCAAAGTTGCTGTATTATATCTTTAAAACCATCAGCTATGCTTCCTACAAAAGAGACCGGCAGCTTCCAAATTTCGCGATACTTGCATAAATGATGAAAAAAGAAATCATTCAGGCCGTCTTCCAGAATGTTCTCAATCATGTAGTGGCCGCGGTTTTCAGCCAAAAAAAGAGCAAACGATGCCAGGTACCGGTTGGGCATGGGCTGCTTGTAAACATTTTCTAAAATTTCTACCCGGGTGGTAGCATATTTGGCATCAAACAGGGCCCGCAGGTCTTCGTCAAACGTATCGTATAAATAATACTGCAGCACTTTTTTGCCCAGGTAGGCGCCGCTGCCCTCATCACCCAGTACATAACCCAGGCCGGGGCTGTTCTTCACAATCTTTTTGCCGTTGTAATAGCAGGAGTTGGAGCCGGTGCCCAGTATACAGGCAATGCCCTTCTGGTGGCCGCACAAAGCCCGGGCCGCCGCCGTCAGGTCGTGGTCCACGGAAATAGAGGCCGAAGCAAACACCTGCTTCAGGGCGGTTTTTACGTTTTTGGCGTTCTGGGGGTTGGCACAACCGGTACCATAATAAAAAATGTTTTCCACCTCCACATTCTTCAGCTTACCGGCCAGCTCCTGCTGCAGCAGCTCAGCTATTTGGGGAGTGGTTAAAAAATAAGGGCTGATGCCCTGGGTAAATAAAGTCCTTTTCCGGCCGTTGTTGATCAAACACCATTCTGCTTTTGTAGATCCGCTGTCGGCAATTAATGTTACTGCTTGCATTCAAAAAGTGCTTAAAGTATTGTTGTAAATCTGATGATAAATGGCTTGTTTTTAGCAAATCACCTATTTTGCAATAAATTACAAAGTAACAGCAGACGATGAGGAATAAAAAATTGCATGTGTGGCTGCCCCTGATTTTTTCGCTGGTAATGATAGCGGGAATGATGTTCGGGTTCAAGCTGCATCAGCAAACCGGTAGTACGGATGGCTTTTTTAAAAGGGATAAACGAACCTCCCTGCAGGAAGCACTGGATCTTATAAAAAACAGGTATGTGGATTCTATTGGCATCGACTCCCTGCAGGACGACGCCATGCAGGAAATGATGAACCACCTGGACCCCCACTCCGTTTATATACCCGCCTCCAACTTTACTGAAGCCAACGAAGACATTGTGGGCAACTTTGAAGGCATTGGGGTGGAGTTCAACATTTTTCAGGACACGGTACACGTACTGTTTGTCATACCCAATGGCCCCAGCGATAAAGCCGGTCTGCAGATCGGTGACAAGATCATAAAAGTAGACGACTCTTCCATTGTGAGCAAAACCCTGCCCAGCCAGGACATCCGCAAAATGATCCGCGGCAAAGGCGGCACAACGGTTAAACTGACCGTTTTACGCGGCAACACTATTCAATATTATAATGTGGTACGGGGTACGATCCCCCTGCCGTCGATGGATGCGGCCTATATGCTGAACGCTAACACCGGCTATATCAAACTGAACAAGTTTTCCGAAACCACCTACAAGGAGTTTATGCAGGCGATGGAAAACCTGCAGGCCCGCGGTATGCAAGGGCTGATGCTGGACCTGAGGGGGAATGGTGGCGGCCTGATGAGCCAGGCTACCAATATTGCCGATGAGTTTTTGGACGGCGACAAACTGATTGTATATACCGAAGGCACCAACACGCCCAAACGGGAGTACCGGGCCAATAAAGAAGGCGTATTTGAAAAAGGAAAGCTGACCGTACTGGTAGATGAGCTCAGCGCCAGCGCCAGCGAGGTGTTGGCCGGTGCCCTGCAGGACTGGGACCGGGCCACTATTATTGGCCGCCGGACCTTTGGCAAAGGCCTGGTGCAGGAGCAATACCAGCTCAGCGATGGATCGGCCCTGCGGCTGACGGTAGCCCGTTATTTTACGCCTTTGGGCCGCAGCATACAACGGCCGTACGATAAGGGTAAAAAAGAGTATATGGCAGAAATTTACCACCGCTATGAAAACGGTGAAATGATGACGGCTGACTCAACCCATTTTAATGGCAATAAAGCGTTTAAAACCAAGGGTGGCAAAACGGTTTATGACGGCGGCGGCATTATGCCGGATGTTTTTGTGCCGGTGGACTCCAGCCTGTTTATCACCAATGTAACCCGCCTGTACCTGGATGGCCGTTTTAACAACTTTGTTTACCAGTATTATACCCGGCAGCTGCCGAAGTGGGAAAAGTATAAGAACCCGTCAGAGTTTGTGGCCAATTACAAAAACGACGAAGATGCCTGGAACCAGCTGGTGACCTACGCCGCCAAGGACAGCATCAATTTGAAAAACATTCCCGCTGAAGACAAAAAAGAAATCCAGGACCGGATTAAAGCTTACCTGGCCCGCTTCCGCTGGCGCACCCAGGGCTTTTACGAGGTCATGAACGCTACTGATAAAATGGTTCAAAAAGCTATAGAAGTAATGAAATAAAGATGGCGCCCCTGGGGCGCCATTTTCTTGTAAAGCAGTTAGCTGAAGTGCAGCAGTTGGTTTGGTAATTCTGGTGCAGTTAGCTGGTTAAAAATCTGAGGGGTCGTTCACCAGTTCGCGGTTGCGTACCCCGTTGTTGTAGGATTGACGATTCAGCACTTCTTTCTTTTCTATGGCATAGGAAGCAATCAACCCCAGCCCTCCGCCAATGGCCAGCAGGGAAAAATAGATGGCTGCTTCATCATCGCCCGGCATATTTTTGGCAATGAAATAGGCAATCAATAAACCCACGCCGGCGCCAAAAATCAACAAACCGTTTTTGAGGTTGCGGTACGGAGCCGGGCGGTTAGCAAATTGTTTTGGGTTCATGCCTTTTTCAATCATGGCCATGTTTTCTCTTGTTTTCAGGTAAAAAATCCCGAAAATCATGGCAAACATGCCTAAGGGAACTAAAATCGGAATCAGCAATTCTGCGCCATTCATAACAGTAAGTTTTATAGTTTAAAAGATGTTGTTGGCTTGTTTTCCATATCTGACTACAGCTTGTTTACCCAGGTTACAGATATTTCAAACTTTTTTTAAAAATGTTGTAAAGAACTCGTTACGAAATATCTGACGAGGGCATTTGTGGTTAGGTTACAGCGTAATTAAGAATTAAGTATGAAAAATGAAAAATACGGAAGAGCTGGATAATTTCTTCCTATTCCCCTATAAGGAATAAAATATTGCCAGGCAGGAGTAAAAGCATTATTATCATCTCCGTTATTATATTTCAAGCTTTTATCCGCATAAGGTCTACTCCTCGCACCCGTCATCCAAACCATTAGCCGGGATCTCCAGCACTAAAGACAGCTTATTATAGTATTGATATTTCACCGTAAAAGGGAAATCAGGCACATCCAGCTATTCCTTTCAAAACTCCATAGTCACACCCAACCCTTTCAAAAACCCATATATCTTTCTGCCCATGAATTAATTAACTTGCACCAGCAGTGGCTCATTTTTAATTTTTCATTTTTCATTTTAAATTATCTATGATCCTGTAACCTGCCGCCGCCGCCCGTCGTCATAATCCAGAGCATGCACACCGAAACAACTGATATGGATATCATCAGCCAGGTGTTGCAGGGTAATCAAAATGCCTATGCAACCCTGGTGGAACGCTACCAGAACTATGTATTTACCATAGCGCTTCGGTATATAAAAAGCCGTGAGGACGCGGAAGAGGTGGCGCAGGATATCTTTATCAAGGCGTATCGTTCTTTGGCAGATTTTAAAGGCACGGCCAAGTTCAGTACCTGGCTGTATACCATCACCACTACCTCCTGCATCACCTTTTTAAGAAAGAAAAAGCTGGAAGTGCATTCGCTGGACAATGAAAAAGTATTTGCCGTAGCGGATAATGTAGATGGGGGGATGAGTGCCAACCAGATTGAGCAGAAATCAAAATTGGCAATGGTGAACAACGCCATTCAGCTGCTGAGCCCGGATGACGCCCAGGTGATCACGCTTTTTTATAAAGGCGAGCAAACGCTGGAAGAAATGGCTCAGGCCTTGGGTAAAGAGGTGAATGCGGTAAAAGTGCAACTGCACCGTGCCCGAACGCGGCTGAAAGAAAAAATGCAAAAGCATTTCAGCGCCGAAGTAAAAGACATTTATTAAAAGATTAAAACTAAGGTTATGGATAATGGGATGGAAATAGAAGCCCGGTTGTGGGAGTATATTGATGGCAGCAGCGATGCCTCCGAAACCGCCTTTGTGGAAAGACTGATTGCTGAAAATGCAGAATGGCGGGCCAAATACCACGAGTTACTGGAACTGCACCAACTGATCGATGCCACAGAGGTGGAACAGCCGTCCATGCGGTTTACCAAAAATGTGATGGAAGAGATCGGCAAGTACCACATAGCGCCGGCCACCAAAACCTATATCAACAACAAGATCATCTGGGGCATTGCGTTGTTTTTTATAACTGCGATTGTTGGCTTTTTGGTGTATGGTATTGCACAGATTGACTGGTCGGCAGCCAGCAATAACCAAAGCCCCATCGGCATTGATTTTACCCAGGTGGATTACAGCCGCATGTTCAACAACACCCTCATGAATGGTTTTATGATGCTGAACGTTGTGCTGGGCCTGATGCTGCTGGACCGCTACTTAAACGATAAAAAGAAAAAATATTTAAACAATGCTGGTTAAATCCATTCATTCCATTAAAAGAAAAGCCCTTCTGAAAGCAGAAGGGCTTTTCTTTTAATGGCTTGTACCGGTACGAAAATTTCAATATTTTAAAGGAGCCATACCAAAAGCATATGAAAAAAATAGCGCTCCCCTTTTTCCTTCTCTTTATGAATACCACTTTTTCGCAAGCACCCCGCAAAGTGGAAAGCATTATTGAAACGGTGGATATAACAACCAAGGAAAGAAAAATTGTTTACCAGGAGCTACGCCATATAGAAGCCCCCAACTGGTCGCCGGACGGCACCTACCTGATCGTCAACAGCCAGGGGCTTTTGTACCAATTACCCCTGCAGTCACCCAAACTACAGGAAATCCCCACCGACTTTGCCAAACAGTGCAATAACGATCATGGTATATCACCGGATGGCAAGTGGCTGGCCGTTAGCCATAACGATACCGGCAGCCGGCGCGGTTCCACCATTTCAATTGTACCCATCACCGGTGGCACGCCCAAAGTGATCACCGCCCTCACCCCTTCTTACTGGCACGGCTGGTCGCCGGACGGACAGCGGCTGACCTACTGTGCCGAACGCAATGGCAATTTTGATGTATTTACCATTTCTGTTAATGGCGGAGCAGAAAAACGGCTGACCGACAATCCCGGGCTGGATGACGGCCCCGAATATTCCCCGGATGGGCAATACATCTATTTTAACTCCTATCGCAATGGCGGCATGCACATCTGGCGCATGAAACCGGACGGTTCAGGGCAGGAACAGGTAACCAGCGGCACCTCTTCCGACTGGTTTGCCCACCCTTCACCGGATGGCCAGTGGCTGGTGTATATTTCCTATCTACAGGACCAGGGCCAGCAGCATCCGTTTGGCAAAGACGTGCAGCTGCGTTTGTATAACTTAAAAACAAAAGCTATCACTAACCTAACCGATGTGTTCTTTGGCGGGCAAGGCACCATCAATGTGCCTTCCTGGTCGCCGGACAGCAGGCAGGTGGCGTTTGTCCGGTACCGGTTGTTGAATGAGTAATATGGGTTTTTAAAAGAAAACCCCGGTAGTTGCCGGGGCTGCTTTTAGTCGTTAAACTTTTTCTTTAGTTCCATCAATTTGCTTTGGAAAGGATTGAGCGGCTCCTGCTTTTTATTGATGTTTTTATTACCGTTGTTGAAGCCTTTTCTGTCACCACCTTTTGGCTGGTTACCGGCTGGCTTGCTGGCATCCTTCATGGACAACCCAATACGCTTACGGGCCACATCTACTTCGGTTACCGTAACGGTTACTTTCTGGTTCAGCTTTACCACCTGGTTGGGATCGGATACAAACGTATTGCTCAACTGCGATACGTGCACCAGCCCATCCTGCTTCACACCAATGTCTACAAATGCACCAAAGGCGGTGATGTTAGTAACAATGCCCGGTACGGTCATGCCCGGTTTTACATCTTCAATCGATTTGATCGTAGCGTCAAACTGGAACTCTTCGATTTGTGCCCGCGGGTCACGGCCGGGTTTTTCCAGTTCTTTTAGAATATCCTCAATGGTAAATTCACCAATGGTTTCGGTAATGTACTTTCTTTTATTGATCTGTTTGCGCAGCTCAGCTCTTTTGATCAGCTCTTCCAGCGAAGCCTGCACGTCTTTGGCCATCTGCTCCACCAGGGCATAGCTTTCCGGGTGTACAGAAGAATTATCCAAAGGATTTTGAGCACCGGGAATGCGCAAAAAGCCGGCACACTGCTCAAAAGATTTCGGCCCCATCATCGGTACTTTCTTTAACTCATCCCGGCTTTTGAACGGACCATTTTGTGCCCGGTATTGCACAATGTTGTTGGCCAACGTAGATGAAATACCGGATACGTATTGCAACAGGTGCTTGGAGGCCGTGTTGACATCCACACCCACAAAGTTTACGGCGCTTTCCACTACCCTGTCCAACCCTTGTTTTAGTTTCACCTGGTTCACATCGTGCTGGTACTGGCCTACACCAATGGATTTCGGATCAATCTTTACCAACTCACTCAATGGATCCAGCAAACGGCGGCCAATGCTTACCGCACCCCGTACGGTTACATCATGATCCGGAAATTCTTCACGGGCCACTTCAGAAGCCGAATAAATAGAGGCACCACTTTCATTTACCTGAAACACACTCACGTGTTTGCCAAAGTCGATGCTGCGTACCAGTTGCTCTGTTTCACGACCGGCTGTACCATTACCAACCGCAATGGCTTCAATATCATACTTGCTGACCAAACGCTTGATTTCTGCAATGCTTTCCTGCCACTGGTTTTGCGGCGGGTGCGGGTAAATGGCAGTATTGTACAACAGATTGCCTTGTGCATCCAGGCACACCACTTTACAGCCCGTACGATAGCCGGGATCAAGCGCTAACACTCTTTTAGAACCCAGTGGAGAGGACAACAAGAGCTGGCGCAGGTTTTCGGTAAATACGTTAATAGCTTCTTCGTCGGCTTTGCTTTTGCTCAGCAAACGAAACTCGTTTTCGATAGAAGATTTCAGCAGGCGGTTGTAGCTGTCTTCTATGGCTTTTTTAACTTCTGTAGCCGCCGGGTTGGAAGCCTTAATAAAAATCTTTTCCAGTTCATCAATGGCGGTTTGCTTTTCAATGCCAATGTCCATCAGCAAATAGCCTTCTTTCTCGCCGCGGCGAATGGCCAGCAAGCGGTGCGACGGACACTGCTCCAGCGGTTCGCTAAACTCAAAGTAATCGCGGTATTTCTGCGCTTCTTCTTCGTCTTTTTTGGGCGTGTATACTTTAGCGGTCAAAGCGGCCGTTTCGGTAAACAGCTGGCGCACTTTGCCACGGGCCTGCTCATGCTCACTCACCCATTCGGCAATAATATCCCGGGCACCCTGCAGGGCTTCCTTGGTATCTTTTACGTCTTCCTTGATGTATTTGACGGCTTCTTCTTCCACATTCAAACTGCCTTGTTCAAACAAGGCTTTGGCCAGCGGCTCCAGCCCTTTTTCAATCGCCTGCGTTGCCTTGGTTTTACGCTTGGGTTTATAGGGCAGGTAAATGTCTTCCAGCTCGGTGGCGCTATAACAATCTTCTATGCGTTTTTTTAGTTCCGGCGTTAGTTTGCCCTGGTCTTCTATGGTCTTTAAAACGGTTTCTTTGCGCTTGTCCAGCTCTTTAAAATAGTCAATCTCTTCTACAATGTTGCCAATGGCTACTTCATCCAGGTTGCCCGTGGCTTCCTTGCGGTAGCGGGCCATAAAAGGAATGGTAGCACCTTCGCTTTGCAGATCGTACACATTGTTGATCTGCTTGATAGAGAGAGATAGTTTTTCAGCAATCTTTTGGATATACTTCAGTTCCATAATCACGCTTTAGTGGTTCGATTTTTCTAAGGGCTGCAAAGGTAATCACGGATTGATGGATTTGGGACAGATTTCGCAGATTTGTTTTCGGCTGCAAAATTATTAACATACGGAAGGTGGTTGATCATCAACAAAAAAGGAAGGAAAAGCTTTGATTTTGCACACAACCTTTAAGACGTTTATTATACCTTTTTGTGTACCTTTTTTATTTTCATGGTATAATATATAAAGATGGAAAAAATCAGGTGGGGCATTATTGGCTGCGGCAATGTAACGGAAGTGAAAAGCGGCCCGGCTTTCAATAAAGTCAAAAACTCGGAACTGGTGGCGGTGATGCGGCGTGATGAAGCTAAGGTAAAAGATTATGCCCGGCGGCATGGCGTACCTAAGTGGTATACCGATGCCCAGCAACTGATCAACGATCCGGATGTCAATGCCATTTATATTGCCACACCACCAGACTCGCACCTGCCGTATACGCTGGCAGCTTTACAGGCCGGCAAGCCGGTTTATGTTGAAAAACCCATGGCGCTAAATGCAATGGAAGCGCAAGAAATGGCGGATGCGGCCAACCAGCGTGGCTCCAAACTGTCAGTAGCGCATTACCGCCGGGAGCAGCCTTTCTTTAAAAAAATAAAAGAGTTGCTGCAGACCAACTATATCGGAGAAATTAAGTTGATCAACCTGCAACAATTGCAACCGTTTCGCAAGGATATGATTGCTGCTGATGAAAATCCCTGGCGCATCCAACCTGCAGTGTCCGGCGGCGGTTTGTTTCACGACTTGTCCCCGCATCAGTTAGACCTGATGATCTACTTTTTTGGACCGGCACAGAAAGTGCAGGGAATGGCGCTGAACCAAGCCCGCTTGTATGATGCCGTTGATACGGTTTGCGGCATCATTCGTTTTCAAAATCATATTGTATTCAACGGTCTTTGGTGCTTTACCG
>JAEWAC010000232.1 GCA_023391895.1 Bacteroidota bacterium | reverse complement strand
ACCCGCTGAGTACCTTTAGCCCACACGCAGACACCCTTTTTGCACAGTCTGACGTTACCTGCCATCTTGTGTACAGCTTTATATCAAACGAGCGAACATATCGTGCCAATATTACTGTTTTACAATTCTACCGATCGGTTCGCCTTGCAGTCGCCTTTTTATACTCGCTTAGGCACTCGCGAAGCGGTTTACCCTTGTTATGAATACAATCGCAAAATTCCTCGCAGGCCTTTGGATTGCTATTGCCAGGACATCCATTCCAGCATTCCGCTGGTTCATTGCCAGGTCGAATGTCATAAATGACATTGTTTAAAAACACAACTGTTGCTAAAGTAGCCAATACACCTCCAAAAAATAAAAATGGAAATCTGTTATTCATTCTCTGCTCACTTTTCGAGGTTGTGCCAATTTTTGTTTGCGTAAAAGGCAGAATCGATTTAAGTCGGTTATAGTCCCAACACAATAAGAATAAATTAGCCAAGAGCATAAATGTTGCAGCACGAGTACCTTCAAACCTAACAGCGTATGTTAGCACACAAATATTAAGTATAATGGGAAAACTGCAAATGGCACCGAGTAGAGCAGTTCTTGGAATGAGTAATAGGATAGCAACTATCACTTGGCTTACACCAATAAATGTATAATAATACCCCGTATTGAATAAGGCATCAAAATATTGTCCTAAGGGGTGATTATGAGATAAGCCGGCGGCAAAGCGCTCTCCTTTAATTTTTACTACTCCTGAAATCACCCATGCAATAGCCAAGGTCAAACGGCAAAAAACGGCAAAGTAGCCATACCATTTGTTTTTCTTTGCTTCATAATATATTTGGTTAAACCTGCTTGATATACTCACAGAAGAAAATTAAATTGATGTCATTAATATTTTTGCTTACTCATACTCAGCTATTGACCTTTTCCATTGCTATATAGCATAGTAAACCATTCAAAAAGAACTTTGTAATACAAAGTGAAGGAAAATAATTTGTAATACAAAGCAATCTGGTAGTATTTTTCTGATTAACACTTTACATTGGAAAGCATCAGCTACCTAAAATTGCCTAACAATAACGGCAGGTAACAGCGGTGACCGTTGCACAACTCGGTTCTAAAAATCAGTTTTGACTGCTTTTGATCTGGCAATGGGCACTTGGATCTTCATTTGCTAACAGCGACAGTTAACCAGCTTTTTCCAGCCTGCTGCACCAATATGCGCCACAGCATAGAAAAGCATTTTGTAAGCACATTTTCAGTGTTTTCAATGCCTTCACCCATCCATTTCAGCAGTTTTTTGAGGTTGTAACACACCGCTGCCACGAGCAGGCATTTGTTGGCCAGCTGGATACCCCGGGTGTTCACCCGTCGCATGCCCAAGAAGTTGATCAGCGTACCAATGACCGGTTCCACGGTGGCCTGCCTGAGCTTTTTCATCTTTCCCCCCCCTTGGGGTTTGCATCCGCTGGTGCATCTCGTTATAGAGGTATTTATCGACTGTGTCCACGATCTTTTTGAAATCGCTTTTACCAATACAGGTGCTGCGCAGCGGACAGTGCCTGCAATCCAGCGAGGAAGAGCGGTATTCCTTCATCTGGTAGGCACCATCATGGGAACTGACCAGCTTTTTAAAGGGTAGCTTTGCCTTTTGCGAACACTTGTAGTAATCGCCTCCGGGGTAATACTTAAACCCTGCTCTTGCAGGTTTGTACTGCCCAAAGTTGGGAATATAACCGGTGATGTGCTGTTCTTTCAGTGCCCGGAGGGCTTCTGAAGAGGAGTAGGCAGCATCGGCCAGGGCTTCCTTTATGTGCAGGCCGGCAGCTTTGAGGTTGTCTTTGGTATTGGCAAGCAGGGACGGCAAACACTGGGAGTCCTTTTTGCTGGCATAATCCGCCTGGATAGTGGTGATGACTGAGGTGGGCCGTATCGACACCCAATCGACCTTAGTAATTTAACTGCCGGGGCTTACCTGGTTTTACGGCCACCCGGACGTCGAGATCGGTAGTGAATAATGGGGATGATTTTAAAATCAAAGCCTTCTTCTTGGTTTTCTAAACCATTTTTTAAACCAATACGTATGGTAATTGTCCCGCCATTCGGCGTGCAGGTCAATAAGCTTCATTTTGGCACCTTCCGGCCATAATAGGCCAATGGCGTCCAGCTCCTTGAATATGCTTCGAATATCCTCTGCCGTGTATTGGTGCTGCCCATAACCATGTTTCACAAAATAGTCGATCAGCTTTTCCCTGGCCTTATCCCGCCCTTGCCGTTTCCAGCTGCCACAAGAAAGGTTGTCCATAAAATCAGTTAGGACCTGGTCTGGGGTAGTCTCCATAAGCCTGCATAATAACAGGAACTGGTAGGGGAGAGTAAACCGAAAATGGGCATGGCGTTCATAATCGCCGGTTTGCCATTTCATACAGGGTTTAGGCTTTTGCCGGTACTTTGGCGTGTTGTCTCTGAGAGCTACAGCTTTCTTCGGGTCTATAGTCTTTGAATCGGCAGTGCTTCTTTTTCCTTTTTTCATACCGTTTGATTTATGGGAAGGCAATGGCTTGCTGCAGGACCTACATAGTTCTTTATCAGTTCTTCAAAACTCTGCTTTAATTCCTTCATCAGGGTTTTGACGCGGGTGAGCAGTTGAAACAGGTCTTCCTGCGATATTTCAAAGTGATGGGTATACCGGGCGCAGGTATAGGCTTTTTCCAGCCGCTCCAGCAACCGGCGGTCTTCGCCCGTTCTCCCGGAAAGAAAGGTATTTTGGGCCAGGCCATAGCGCCTTAGGTGCTGGTTTAATTCTGAAAGGGTATGGGTTTTTACCTCCTGGCTGGAGAGCGCAAAAAGTATAGCCCGTATAGCTTGTTCTGCCCCCTGGTGGAGCATAAAGGCGGCCAGGGCGTTGTCGCCGCTGGCCAGGTAAAAGGTGGCACCGTTCAAAAAGGCTTCTGCCCGGTGAAAGCCGGCGGTAAACTCCTGGACGGCTTTTGTTTTCACCCTTTGGATTCTTTCACTAAGGGGGAGGGGAAATGAAGACACACCGCTGTCATAGACCAGTTGTTCTCTGGTACAGAGGGTGGAATAAAACAGGTGCCCCTGGGAGAGCTGCCTTTCCAGGTCAGCGGCAATGCAAAGGGTATAGTCAAACCGATGCGCCACGGGTGAGGCTTCAAGGCGTAATTTAATGTCCGTAAAGGAGGTGGTGCACTGGCTGGAAAGCACGATCAGCAGCAGATTTTGCTGGCAGAATATTCTTTCGGGGCGGGCAGCGGCCCTTACTGTTTCGATCATCTGTTCCAGTACGGCACCTGTGTCCATCACACCACAAGATGATTGTAACATAATATGATATTATATTATATAGTTAAAGGTTGACCTATAAGCGTTCAATGATTTTTATATCCGCATCATTCCCTGTTTAAGGGGCTTTTTTTCCTGCAGGCAACTGGTTCTGTTACGACAACTAAGATACAGCGGGCGGTAGGGCTGGGAGGCAAGAGGGTGGTTGTAAAATACAGGTGCTTTGGTTGTAAATTATTACTTAGAAAAAGAGAAAGTAAACAGACCTGGTTGTGTCATAGGATAGCTGATTATGAAGTGTTTGGGAAAATGCATAAGTGCATCTATCCGTATAAATACCTATAGGAAGAGCGGCAAAATGAAGCTATTTTTGCTTTAGGCGGTTGTAAAGTACAACGGGCCTGTGGTTGCGTACCATTGTTTAAAATTTTAAATTTAGAGAAATGTCCACCCAAACAATTCCCCAGCCTATGCACATTGGTAGAAAGATCAGCCGCATCCGCGAACTGCGGGGCATGAAGCAGGAAACCCTGGCCCAGGAGCTAGGGATCTCGCAGCAGGCGGTGAGCAAGCTGGAGCAGAGCGAGCAGGTGGAAGACGAAAAGCTGGAGTTTGTCGCAAAGGCGCTGGGTGTAAGTGCGGAGGCGATCAGAAATTTCAATGAGGAAGCTGCGATTTACAATATTCAAAATAATTCGGATACAGCAAGTAATAATTCAATAGTCAACTATCAGTTCAACCCTATTGAAAAAATCATTGAATTATACGATGCCCTGCTTAAGAGTGAGCGGGAGAAAGTAGAATTAATGCAGAAAATGTTGGATAAACTTAAGTAATGGCTTCTCCATATAAAATACTCAAGACCACCATTGGTGGTTTTTTATTTTATAACTTACCTCCAAATTTTAGGACCGGTAAGCTATCGCATTTACATGAATGCTTTCTAAAACAGCGGCTGATGTATTATTTTTTGGCTGTAAAACAATAATCAACGGTAGGAAGGAAATGAAGCAATAGTTTATCAAATACCGCTACTTCACCAATTCTCTCTCCGTAAGCAGCAAGCGGCCCCGCTTCCCGGCCTGACACATTTTAGCACATTTACAGGCGATACAAACCAAGGCCCAGAAGCCAACCTGTAAAAGAGCTAAAATTTTGCCGTGCGACAGAGAGAAAATAGAGCGAGTGACTTCTTATTATTCGCCGAAAATATTGGTTTTGGTTAACCCTGTGTAACTCGTCTGGTTAACCCCAAAATATTAAAGAAAAGCATGTAAATAATTTGCGGTATCCGTTAGGCCTGCATTCCTCAATTGATTCAACACCTCAAATTCATCCATTTTGGGGTTCTTTTTATTCAGCACCATTTCTTTGAATGCTGTTATTGCTTGCTCATGATTCAAGTCGATGATATCGGTTAAAAAATCATCAGCAGATTTGGCATTCAAACCGAAAGATTTCAAGTATTCTGGTGGGAAATCTTTTAAATTATTCGTGACTATGACATTTGCATTGGTTTTTATGGCTGCTGCTAAGACATGGCGGTCATCTTCGTCGGGCAGTCCCAAATGCTCGATTAACCCCTCGTAATTACTTACCAAAGCGTCTGGAAAAGCTTGATTCGCCTTCTCGGCTCTTTTATTTGCTTCATCGTCTGTAACCCCCTTTTTCTTTCATCACTCGCTTCCATTCATCAAATATGTGTTTACTCCATTTCGGAGTATATAAATCATAATACGCAAACCAAAAAAGTAAGTCTCTGATAATAACAGGATAGACAACATTAGTATCTAATACGGCAGTAAAACGAACACTATGAATTATACAAACCAGTTTCTTCGTCGGAGTTCATAATGTCGATTATATGTTGCTTTTGCTGGTTTTTCATCTCCTTTTTGTATTTCATAATATCCTCGAACTTTATTCTTCTATGCTTGCCCACCTTGGTAAACTCAATCTTTCCTTCCTCTAATAGCTTTACCAAATGAGGTCTTGAACACCCTAAAAACTCTGCTGCCGCCTGTGTAGTAACTTCTGTGGCAATAGGAACAATGGAAATAAGCTTGCCCTCGCTCACAGCCTTCAGTATATCACCCAAAAGCCTCAACGCACTCAAAGGAATTTTGATTTTGTCATTCGTTTCCTCAATTTCAATTTCAGGCTCTTCTGAGCGGATTTGTTTAATTACGGATGCTAAAGCACTATAGGACTGACTTGCCACTTTTTGCTCTACTTTGGAAGGCCTTTTTATTTGCTCTAACACTTGCATGGTACAACTTTTTTGATAAACAAACTTATACGAAATAAAGGAAACAAACGAAATAAACGAAAAACCTTGCCAATTTTATAACAACCTTTACCTCAACTCCAATCCGATGAGTTTTTAAACCGCAGAATGACCAAGAACTCAATCGCTCTGCAATATCAAAGAACTCTATCGCCTAAGCCGACAAGCACTTAAAGCCGCACACAAAACCGTGACTCGAAGGCCAACGGCTTTAATAGCTTGCCTTTTGCCACGCCGCCCCTTCCACTGCTGCTTACAAGCTGTTTAGTGGCGCGGTTCCGCTAGATAAGTGCGTGGTGCGGCAACCGGTGACCTTCAAAGACAAGCGGGGCTATAACCTGCACCGGCTGCTCCGGGCCATTGATAAGAACATTGTGCTCAGTAAACAACAGCCAAGTGAGATTGCGCCACCTACTGAAACCTTTGTTGCACCCGCTGTGATACTG
>JAEWAC010000171.1 GCA_023391895.1 Bacteroidota bacterium | reverse complement strand
CCTCTGATCAGGTAAGTGCCCGATAAACTACTTCAAAAAACTATAAGCAACATTTCAACCACCAAACCTCTCACCCACTTAACTTATCCACTATTCAACCAATCAACATCTTAATCAATCAACCCTTCAACTCTTTCAAAAACCTATACAGGTATGTTGGTAATTGATCGTTATTCGTTGATAGAAAGTCTTTCAAAGCCTCATAGTATCTTCCCATCTGCGTAATCCTTTTTCAAAATCTGTGAAATCCACGATAGACTTTAAACTTTAGACCTTAAACCTTTAAACTTCCACCAATTCCCTGTTCTGATTTACTTTTACCCCATGAGCACCATACGTCGGCAGAGCATTATTTCTTCTTTTGTGGTTTACTTTGGCTTTGCCCTGGGCTTTTTCAATACTTACCTGTTTACCCGCGAAGGCGGCTTTACCAAGGAACAATATGGCCTCACCGGAGCTTTTATTGCCCTGGCCAGCGTCATGTTTTCCCTGGCCAGCCTGGGCATGCCGGCTTATATCAATAAATTTTTTCCCTATTACCAGGCGCGGCTGCCCCGCTCCAAAAACGATATGCTGACCTGGGCCCTTCTCGTCAGTACCCTGGGTTTTGGGGTAGTATGTGTTTTTGGCCTTGCCTTTAAAGATGTGATCCTGGAGCGGTTTCAAAACTCACCTGGCATAGGGCAGTATTATTACTGGATCTTTCCGTTCGGGTTTGGCCTCACGCTTTTTTCGGTTCTGGAGGCTTATGCCTGGCAGCACCAAAAGCCGGTACTCACCAATTTTTTAAAAGAAGTTTTTTTCCGCCTGGTCATTACCCTGCTCATTGTGTTTACCACCATGGGGGTGATCCAAAGCTTTGACATTTTCATCAAGTCTTATGCGTTTTTGTACCTGCTAGTAGCGCTTATTTTGTTGGCCTACCTGTTGTTTACCCGCCGGGCGCAGTTTGTGTTCAAAGTCAGCAAGGTGACACGGCGGTTCTTCAATAAAATCATTGCGCTTTGCTCTTTTGTCTGGACGGGCAGTCTGATTTTCAATGTGGCCAATGTGTTTGATACCATTGTGCTTACAGCGGTGTTGCCCAACGGTTTGGCCGTTGCCGGTATTTTTACGCTGGCGCAAAACATCAGCAGCCTGATACAGGCACCGCAGCGGGGCATCATCTCCGCTTCCATTGGGCCGCTGTCGCAGGCCTGGAGGGAAAAAAATTTTGACAAGATCAATCTTATTTACCAGCGGTCGTCTATCAACCAGCTGATTTTTTCCTGCGCCATGTTTTCTCTCATCTGGCTGAATTTTGAAGATGGCGTACTCACCTTTGGCTTGCAGCCGGATTATTTACAGGCTAAGTATGTTTTCTTATTTATTGGTCTCACCCGCATTATAGATATGGGCACCGGTGTGAATGCGCAGATCATTGGCACCTCCACCTTCTGGCGGTTCGAGTTTATTACCGGCCTGGTGTTGCTGGCGCTTTCGCTGCCGCTGAATTATGTGCTCACCCGGCAACTGGGACTGATTGGCCCGGCCATCTCTAACCTGGTTGCTTTTAGCATCTATAATTGTATCCGGTATTATTTTCTGCTGAACCGGTTTCGCATGCAGCCGTTTACCCGCCAAACGCTTTATACGATCTTGTTAGGCATTGGTTGTTATGCGATAGCTCACTGGTTGTTTAACAACCAAACCGGTTTTGTGTGGATTGTGCTGAGGAGTGCCGTATTTATGGCCCTATTTGGAGCAGGGGTGGTGATGTTAAAGCTAACACCGGACTTGCTGCCGGTGCTAGCCACCATCAAAAAGAAGTTAGGGATTGGAAACCAGCAATAAGCTATCGGCTGGTTTCTCGTAGCGGCCAATGCCGATAAAACGCTTGGACCAGTATACTTCGTCCAGGTCGGAGATCATAACGCCGCCGGATGTGGAAGCATGAACAAATTTATTGTTTTGCAGGTACATGCCTACATGCGATACGCCACCCCGGGTGTTAAAGAAAACCAAATCGCCTTCTTTCAATTCCTCATTATCCGCTACAGGACGGGTTAGACTGTATTGCTCTTTGGAGGTGCGGGGCAGGGCAATACCCAGCACACTGGAATACAACACCTGCATAAAAGCGGAGCAGTCAATTCCTTTTTTAGTGGTACCGCCATATACATAACGGGTACCCCACCATTCTTCAATTTTTTGGAACAGGGCGTCATTTTGCACTGATTCTACTTCGGTATCCAGTAGAATGGAATATTTTAATTGTAAGGCTGACGCACTTTCAATAGCAGCAGATGTTAAATCTTTGGTTAATACAGCTAAAGTTTCGGGCTTGGTGTTTTTAACCTCTTTGGTCTTTGTATCTTGAATAAGTGTGGGCTCGCCAGCGGGCACTTCAATGTCATCCAAAAACTTTAAATTGGTTTTGGTTACAGAAGAACCTCCTGATTTATTTTTTTGCGCTGAAACGGGGCTCGTTGATGCCAGTGACAACACGATGGTGGAAGCGGCAATTAGTCGTTTTACCATGTGGCTTTTTTTAGGGTTTACTGGGTTCGGGTCGAAAGTATAAATTTTTACGCACAAATGTGGAATACTTTCAACGAATGTGAATAAGTTATATTGCCCAAACGTGATGTAACTTGCACCCATATTAGTTCCCCATTTTTTATTAATCAGCTGAGAGCAAGAACTTTAGAGATAGTATGAAGTTTTCACATTTACACGTACATACACAGTATTCTTTATTGGACGGCGCCGCGCCCATTTCTTCCTTGTATAAAAAAGCTATCAAGGAAAACATGCCGGCTATTGCCATTACCGACCATGGCAATATGTTTGGCGCCTTTGAATTTGTATCCGAAGCCTATA
The DNA here is from genome assembly GCA_023391895.1 of Bacteroidota bacterium. GTDB lineage: Bacteria > Bacteroidota > Bacteroidia > Chitinophagales > Chitinophagaceae > Flavisolibacter. The sequence continues at coordinate 868 of JAEWAC010000171.1, read as the reverse complement.
AACATAAAAACGACGATGGCACCCTGAAAGTAAAGCCGGTTGTTGGTTGTGAATTTTATGTAGTGGCCGACCGTACCAGGAAAACCTTTTCCAAAGAACAAAGAGACGAACGCTACCACCAGGTGCTGCTGGCCAAAAACGCCACCGGCTATCAAAACCTCATTAAGCTGACCTCCCTGGGTTATATGGAAGGTATGTACAGCAAGTACCCGAGGATTGACAAGGAACTAATTGAAAAATACCACGAAGGTTTGATTGCCACCACTTGTTGTATTGGTGCTTACGTGCCGCAAACTATTTTGCATGATGGCGAAGAGGCGGCCGAGCAGGAATTTAAATGGTGGCTGGATATGTTTGGCGAAGATTATTTCATTGAACTGCAGCGGCACGACATGAAGGAGCAGGAAGTGATCAACCAGACACTTTTAAAATTTTCAAAAAAATATAATGTTCCGGTCATTGCCACCAACGACAGCCACTACGTAGACCAGGATGATTACAACGCCCACGACATTTTATTATGTATCAATACGGGAGAAAAACAGGCAACACCCGGCTTTGATGATTTTGTAAATGATGATGCGGCTGTTAAAAACCGTCGCTTTAAATTTCCCAACGACCAGTTTTATTTCAAAGGCACCGAGGAGATGAAAAGGCTCTTTAGCGATGTGCCTGAAGCTATTGACAATACCAACATGATAGTGGACCGGGTCGAGGTATTGAACCTGAAAAAGGACATTCTCCTCCCCGCCTTCCCTATCCCCAAAGAATTCCAGATACACGGCGACAGCAACCTGGACCAGTGGGAATTTTTAAAACACCTGACCTACGAAGGGGCCAAAGAGCGCTATGGCGAGATTACCCCCAA
>JAEWAC010000169.1 GCA_023391895.1 Bacteroidota bacterium | reverse complement strand
CAGGTTCAGTCTACCCAGCTGGTACTGAAGAACAGCCCGGTAAAACGCCTTTTTGTGGACGGTGGATTTAGTAAGAATGAAATTTACATGAACCTGCTGGCGGCTTCATTTCCCCATATAGAAGTATACGCGGCTTCCATGGCCCAGGCCACCGCGCTTGGAACCGCACTGGCGGTTCATGCGGCCTGGAATACCCAACCGCTAACCAGCCACCTCATCGCCTTGCAATATTACGCCGCCCATAACCTGCAACAATCATTATAAAACCCATCAACATGAACAAATATCTTCTACTGCTTATTTTTCAATCTTGGACAGTCTTAGCCTTGGCGCAGCTACAGGTAAGCCAGCTGTTGACGGAAAATCTTCAAAACCCCATAGGGCTGGATGTACCGCAGCCTCGTTTCAGCTGGCAATTGCAGTCGCCCAAAAGAGGGGTGATGCAGTCCGCTTACGAATTGCGCATAGGTAGTGATGCCCGGTTGAAAAACGTGCTCTGGAGCAGTGGTAAAACAAGCTCAGATTCTTCGGTGCTGGTGGCGTATAAAGGAGCTCCCCTGCAGTCTGGCAAACGGTATTACTGGCAGGTAAGGGTATGGGATAATGCCGGCCAGGGTTCGCAATGGAGTGCACCTGCCTTTTGGCAAATGGCGTTGCTGCATCCTGCCGACTGGAAAGCCCAATGGATTGAGCCGGCCGTGGAAGAAGACACTTTCCGGCGTCCCAGCCCCCTTTTGAGAAAGGCTTTTTCCATCACCAAAAAAGTACAATCCGCTACCGCTTATATTACCGCTCATGGTCTTTACGAAGCTTACCTTAATGGCAAAAGGCTAGGCGATGCTTATCTGACGCCGGGCTGGACTGCTTATCAAAGGCGGTTGCAGTACCAGGCCTATGATGTAACGGATCAGGTCCAAATCGGCAATAATGCAACTGGCGCCGTGCTGGGCAGTGGCTGGTACCGGGGGTACATAGGCTTTAGCAACACCAACAATTTTTACGGAAAAGACATTGCCCTATTGTTTCAACTGGACATTACCTATACAGACGGCACTACGGAAACCATTGCCTCGGATGACACCTGGAAGTACCATACCGGTGCAGTGCGGTATTCTGAAATTTATCATGGCGAAACCATCGATGCCCGGCAGGAAAAAGAAGGCTGGAACACGGCTGCTTATAATGACCAGGACTGGAAACGGGTGACCGTAAAAAATCATCCCAAAGACATTTTAGTAGCTACTTATAACGAACCCATCAAAAAGCAGGAAAGCTTTCAGCCGGTCAAAGTTTTTAAAACGCCCAAAGGCGAACAGGTGCTGGATTTTGGCCAGAACCTGGTGGGGTGGGTAGTAATGAAAGCCCAAGGAACAGCCGGTAGCCAGGTGATTGTGCAGCATGCCGAAGTGCTGGACAAGGGGGGCAATTTTTACACGGAAAACCTGCGGGCCGCCCATGCTACCGATACTTTTATTTTAAAAGGAGGGAGAGAAGAAATCTTTGAACCCCGTTTTACATTTCACGGCTTTAGATACATTAAAGTGGAAGGCTACCCGGGCGAAATACAGCCGGAAAATTTTACCGCCGTTGCTTTGTATTCCGACATGAAACCCACCGGCAGCTTTAATTCTTCCCATGCTTTGATCAACCAGTTGCAGCACAACATTCAATGGGGACAAAAAGGCAATTTTCTGGATGTGCCGACCGATTGTCCGCAGCGGGATGAGCGTCTTGGCTGGACCGGCGATGCACAGGTGTTTTCGCGTACGGCCGCCTTTAATATGGGAGTGCATAATTTTTTTGCCAAATGGCTAAAAGACGTGGCGGCCGACCAGCAACCCAACGGCAGCGTGCCTTTTGTGGTGCCCAATGTACTGGGCAAGGATGCTGTGGCCTCGGCCGGCTGGGCAGATGCAGCGACCATCATACCCTGGGATGTATACCTGGCCTACGGCGACAAGCGGATGCTGCAGGACCAGTACGAAAGCATGAAGGCCTGGGTGGAATACATGCGCAAAAAAAGCAAAAACGATTTGTGGAATACAGGCTTTCATTTTGGCGACTGGCTGTCATATATGCAGGACAATGATTTGATGGGCCGGTCCGCCATCACAGACAAGTATCTCATTGCCCAATGTTTTTATGCCCACTCCACACAGCTGCTGATCAACGCGGCCCGGGTATTAAACCGGCAGGAGGATGTAGCTGCTTATACTGCCTTGCTGCAGAAAATAAAAGATGCTTTTGTAAAGGAATACGTGACCAGCAATGGCCGGCTGGTTTCCGGTACACAAACCGCCTATGTCCTGGCCCTGAACTTTGATATGCTACCAGAAGCCATACGTTTGCAGGCAGTGGACCGCCTGGTGGAAAATATAAAAAATTATAATAACCATTTAAGCACCGGTTTTTTGGGCACGCCTTACCTGTGTCATGTACTGAGCCGCTTTGGCAAAACCGATGTGGCCTACCAGTTACTAATGCAGGAAAGTTTTCCGTCCTGGTTGTACCCGGTTAAAATGGGTGCCACTACCATCTGGGAGCGGTGGAATGGCATCCGGCCAGACAGCTCTTTTGAACCGGCTTCTATGAACTCTTTTAACCATTATGCTTATGGCGCCATTGGCGACTGGATGTACCGGGTGGTGGCAGGGTTGGATATAGATAGTTCGCATCCGGGGTATAAACATATCATCATCAAGCCGCAACCCGGTGGGGGACTTACCAGTGCGGCCGCCACCCTGCAAACCTATTACGGCACGGTAAGCTCCGGCTGGAAGCTGGAAAACGGCAAGCTGCTGCTGAACGTGGAAGTGCCCGCCAACACAACGGCCACGGTTTATATGCCGGCAGAAAATTTAACCTCGGTTACGGAGAATGGCAAGCCGCTAACAGCAGTGAAAAGTATTCAGCCGGCTGGAACAGAAGGGGGTTATATCTTGCTAAAGCTGGGTTCCGGCAAGTACCAGCTGGCGGCCAATGTCGGAGAAAAAAGAACGGTGACCAACCTGAATCCCTAAATCCAAATGCAGCTTCATAACAGCTTATCAAAAGCCATTTTCAAATGCAAGGAATAGATGCCTTCGTGCCTTTTTGCGGATTATTGCCTGAGTGTATAATAACATCAAAACGCTTAGTAAACAACATTCAATCCTGCAGATAAAAATGGTCTATTTGAATTGCTTCAAAAACCCATATCAACACATTTAAGATTGTTTCAAAACCCCATGTCAATATCTTTTTTATGCACCTTATTAAAGTGTTTACAGGGTAATTCTTCTTGTTGTATCTTAAAAGGATAAATGCTGTAATGCGGCGACGGACCTTTATCAAACATACCGGCATGGCAGGTTTGATTACCCTGGCTTCTCCTTCGGGCATGATGCGTGTAATGGGTAAACCAAAAGACAACCTGGAGTCCATTTTCAGGCAACCACCGGCAGCGGCTTACCCGCAGGCTTTTTGGTTCTGGATGAACGGGCACGTGACCAAAGAAGGCATCACCAAAGATCTGGAGGCCATGAAAAGCGTTGGCATTGGTGGTGTGTTCAATTACGATGCCGGCACGGGCATTCCTAAAGGCCCTATTGAATATTTAAGCCCGGAGTGGATCGAGCTGAAAAAACACGCCATCCGTGAAGCCGGTCGCCTGGGGCTGGAGTTTACTCTGCACAACTGCCCCGGCTGGTCATCAAGTGGCGGGCCCTGGATCACACCGGAGCTGACCATGCAGCAGATTACCTGGAGTGAAACCTATGTAACCGGCGGCAGAGGGCTTTCCAGGCAATTACCCAAGCCTTTTCACAAACTGAATTTTTATCGAGATGTGGCGGTGCTGGCATTTCCTGCGCTGGAAGGAGAGGAGGATCTGCAGCACCTAAAGGCCCGTACCCATAATGGTGTTATTCCCATCTCCAAAATAACCGGGGAAGATCCGAAAGGCGTTTCCCTGGAGCCTGAAGCGGGTAGTAAAACAGCCTGGGTGCAACTGGAGTTCAAAGAGTCGTATGAAGCCCGTTCCATCACCTTTCTAGTGGCCACTATTCAAAAAAAAGATGCAATTGTGGAACAGGATTTTGCCGGAAAAAGATCAGTCGTCCTGCTGCAAGTTTCGAACAACGGATTGCAATTCCAAACCGTTGCCACCATCAGCACCGGCTTGGAGTCGGAACTGCTCATGGGCGATAAATTTATTACCTACGACATTCCACCCACCAAGGCCAGATACTTTCGGCTGACTATAGATAGGGCCAGGCGCATTTCGCAAGTACGGTTATCTCGCATTACCCGGCTGAATGATTTTATGGAGAAAGCAGCCAACCGTTTTATGTTTTCTGGCGAGGGTATCTCCAATCTTTATACAACTGCAGGTCAGGAAGTGCCGGCCACTTCTGTTGTGAATTTGGATGCGGTATCCGACATCACCGCATATATGGATGCAACAGGTTTTTTGAACTGGGAGGCCCCGCCTGGCAACTGGACCATTTTACGCTTTGGTTATACACCTTTAGGCACGCTGAACAAAGCGGCACCGGATACCGGTTTAGGGCTGGAATGCGATAAGTACAGTAAGACGGCTATGGAATGGCATTTTGACAAAATGCTGGAACACCTGCTGCCGGACCTGAAACTACTGGCGGCAAAAGGTAAAGCAGGCCTGGAAATAGACAGCTATGAAGCAGGCCCGCAAACCTGGACGCCCCAATTTCGCGAAGCGTTCCGGCAGCGCCGGCAGTATGACCTTTTAAAATACCTGCCCGCCCTTACCGGCCGCATCGCCGGCAGTGTGGCCACCACGGAATCTTTTCTGTGGGACTACCGCCGCACCGGAGCAGACTTGATGGCCGACAACTACTATGGACATTTCAGGGAGTTGTGTCACAGGCAGGGCATCACTACTTATATTGAACCTTACGACAAAGGTCCGTTTGAAGAAATGCAGATCGGCTCCAGGGTGGATGTGAATATGGGCGAATTCTGGTATGGGCTTTTTGCTACACTGCAGGGTAATTTGCCCATCCGCCGTACGCCTAAGCTGGCCGCTTCCATTGCCCATATCAACGGCCAAAGGGTGGTTGGTGCGGAAGCCTTCACCGCCGAACCGGCCTCCTCCCGCTGGCAGGAGTATCCTTTTGCCCTGAAAGCCCTGGGCGACCTGATGTTTACCCAAGGCATCAACAGGATGATCTTTCACCGGTTGGTGCACCAGCCGCATCCTACGGCACAACCCGGCATGACCATGGGCCCCTGGGGTATTCATTTCGACCGCACCACTACCTGGTTTAAAGAAAGCAAAACTTACCTGCAGTACCTGGCCCGTTGCCAGGGCCTGCTGCAACAAGGGCATTTTGTGGCCGACCTGGCTTATTTTACCGGCGAGGAGGCCAGCTTTTTTACCCGGGTAAACCGGGAAGACCTGCACCCGGCGCCCCCCGAAGGCTATGACTATGACCTGGTGAATGCAGAAGTATTGCTGAATAAGGCAACAATTGAAAACGGGCAACTAACATTGGAAGGCGGTATGCACTACCAGGTTTTGGTTTTGCAGGATTTCAAAGCCCTGACATTAACCCTGCTGCGGAAGCTGCACCAACTGGTGGCACAAGGTTTAGTAATGGTAGGCGCCCCACCGTTGCGACCATTGGGATTGAAAAATAGTACCACCGGCGATACGGAATTCAAACAGTTGTGCCAACAACTTTGGGGCCATATAGATGGCGTGTCCCTAACGGAAAACTGTTTCGGAAAAGGCCTGGTTTGCTGGGGACAGCCCTTGACAAACCTGTTGCAAAAATTAAAGATTGAGCCGGATTTTGAAGTGGCTTCCCGCTCTGGTGATGCACCGGTTGTTTATATTCATCGTAAGGCAGGGGATGTTGATTTTTATTTTATCAGCAACCAGCGCAGAAACTTTGAAGAAACCGTTTGCACCTTCCGGATTGAGGATCGGCAGCCGGAGCTGTGGGATGCTGTTACCGGTTCGATAGCTCCGGTTCCTGTGTACGAACAAGTGGAGGGTAGGGTACGGGTTCCGGTTCAATTAGCCCCTTACGGATCGGTCTTTATGGTGTTTCGAAAAGGGGCTGCTGCTAAGCCTTTTCAAGCCGTTGTCCTCAATCATCAAACGTTTTTAGGCACTCATCTTTTCAAAAACACCTACCGGCAGCTGTACAAGGATGTAGCGGATCATTTTACCATTGCGCTTTGGGCTAAACCGGAAATGAATGTGATGATGCAACCCAGCTTGCATATGGAAAAAGTAAAACATCCCTATACCGATTATTATGCTATTTACCCGCCGCCGGGAAAGCAACTCTATGGTGAAGGACACGCCACCTGCGGACTGGCTATTGGCCGCAATGGCGTTGCGGTTTGGGAGCACGGTGCAGAGGCGCCGGTTTTGGTACTGGCAGTACCGGTGCCCATTTCCGGTTGGAGCCATGTTGCACTGGTGTATGCCAATGGTGTCCCCTCCATCTCTGTCGATGGCAAACGGATCAGGGAGGGTAAGAAAAGCAACCACGTCGTTCATCCTGGACTAGGCGAAGCGTACCGAAGTGAAAGCGCTTCTTATTACAATGGCGACATGGGAACACCCCGGCTTTTCAAAGAGGTGCTCAGTGATAAGCAGATAGTACAACTGGCGCAGGAGCCTTCTCCGTTAGCACCGGCATCTCCCTTTGTAGTAGAAATAGCAGCCTCCCGCCAACCGGCTTTACGGTGCTGGCAAAACGGAACCGCCCAGTTGCAGTACCCAGATGGAACCACCCGTTCCGTTGCCGTTACCGGCTTGCAACCACCTGTTACTTTGGACGGAGCCTGGGAAGTTCGTTTTCCGCCTGGCTTGGGGGCACCGGATCAAATTCGTTTATCCAAGTTGCTTTCCCTGCACCGACACCCGTTGTCCGGTGTTAAATATTTTTCCGGCACCGCTACCTATGCCAAAAGCTTTAAAAACCCATATACCCGTAAGGCCGGCCAGCGGGTATTTTTAAACTTGGGCAGGGTAGAAGTAATAGCTCGGGTGTGGCTCAATGGGAAAGGTTTAGGTACGCTTTGGAGCAGGCCGTATCAGTTGGATATTACTGATGCGGTAACAGCAGGCATCAACCAGCTGGAAATACAGGTAACCAACCTGTGGCCCAACCGCCTGATCGGCGACGAGCAACTGCCAGATGACAATGTATATGCCTGGGAAGCCGAAACCGGCAGCTTTGAAAGCCTGGTAGGCGGTGGCATTGAGCAGATGCCTCAGTGGTACCTGCAGGGAAAACCACAGCCGGACAATGGCCGTATTGCTTTTGCCACCTGGAAGCATTACTCCAAAGAATCGCCGCTGCTGGAATCGGGTTTGATTGGACCGGTCACCTTACGAACGGCAATGGATATAGAAGTGTAATGAAAAATAACTTTTGCTACAATAAGTACTTCTTCAAAGAAATAAAAAATGTAAAAAGACATCGCATTATTATACACATCCAAAACTTATAAAGCATTGAAAACAACAGTACGCTTCTGGCTCTACACCTCCTTCCTTTTAAAAAGCTTATGCATAATGATGCTTGTTCATTTAGTCAACGCTTCGGCAGCACAAAAGCCTTCTAGGGCTATTTTAAAAGAACCCTGGAAAGCGCAGTGGATTGCCGTAGGTCTATCAGCCGCGAATGACGCCACCCGCTTTGGTGTTTACAAGTTTCGAAAAAGCTTTGAACTGGCTTCCCGGCCCGATTCATTCGTGATACATGTATCGGCCGACAACCGCTACAAGCTTTTTGTGAATGAACAACTGGTATCGCTGGGGCCGGCCCGTGGCGACCTTTATTACTGGAATTTTGAGACCGTTGATATTGCCCCTTACTTGCAGCCGGGAAAAAACACGGTAGCGGCCCTGGTATGGAACTTTGCGGACTGGCGGCCGGAAGCGCAGATCACCTACAAAACCGGCTTTATATTACAGGGCGCCTCACCGGCAGAAGCGGTATTGAATACCGACACCAGCTGGAGAGGCATTCGCGACAGCAGTTACAGCCTGCTGCGCAACTATATCCCAGCTTATTATGTAGTAGGTCCCGGCGAAATGGTACAAATGCAGCACCAGGTAAAAGACTGGAACAAAAACAGCTTTAACGACAGTGCCTGGCGCAAAGCCCAGCCCATAGCCGCCGGACTCACCAAAGAAACCTCAGTGGATGCACCGGGGTGGATGCTGGTTCCTGCTTCCATTCCCCCCATGGAAATGACGGTACAGCGCCTGCAAAGCCTGCGCAAAGTAGAAGGCGTGGCAGTGCCGGCCTCCTTCCCGACCACCGCAACGGCCGTGACCATACCCGCCCATACCACGGCTACCTTGTTGCTCGACCAGGGATACCTGACCAATGCTTATCCAACCCTTATTTTCAGTGGGGGAAAGGGGGCGGGAATAGCCTTGCGCTATGCCGAGTCGCTGTTTATTCCGGTAAAGGACACCACCACGACTGTTTCCAACACTAACTATATCAGAACAACCGGTAAAGGCAACCGGAACGAAGTGGACGGAAAGGTGTTTATCGGTAACCGGGATAGCGTGGTATCCGACGGCAGCAAGGCGCAGCAGTTTACCCCCCTTTGGTGGCGCACTTACCGCTACCTGCAGCTACGCATTGAAACTGAAGACGAGCCGCTGGTGATTGAAGACCTGTATAGCACTTTTACCGGCTATCCGTTTCAGTTCAATGCCCGGTGGGAAAGCCCGGAGCCGCAACTGCAGCAGATGCTGGATATTGGTTGGCGCACCGCCCGGCTTTGTGCTTTTGAAACCTATATGGATTGTCCCTACTACGAGCAACTGCAGTACATAGGCGATGCCCGCATACAGGCCCTGGTTTCTTTATACAACAGTGGTGACGACCGGCTGGTACGCAGTGCACTAGATCAAATGGACCACTCCCGCATTGCAGAAGGCATTACCCTGAGCCGCTGGCCTTCTTTTACCCACCAGCAGATCCCTACTTTTTCATTATGGTATATTGGTATGCTGCACGATTATTACCGCTACCGGCCCGACAGCCATTTTGTAAAACAAAAACTGCCCGGTACCCGGCAGGTGCTCAACTGGTTTGCCCAATACCAGGACGAGGATGGATCTTTGAAAGATGTGCCTTACTGGATTTTTACCGACTGGATCACCAAAGAAGGCTGGTCAAGGGGCATGGCACCTGTTGGCAAAAAGGGCGAATCGGCCATACTGGACCTGCACCTAATGTGGACCTACCAGCTGGCCGCCGACCTGGAGCAACGTATGGGCATAAAGGAATTGGCCCGCACTTACCAAGTAAAAGCCGCCCAACTGAAAAGCACTATTCAAAAAAAATACTGGGTTGCTGCCAGAAGGTTGTATGCAGATACGGAAGAAAAACAATGGTTCTCGCAGCACGCCAATTCCCTGGCCATTCTTTCGGGCATGACCACCGGCAGCCAGGCATTGGCCTTGGGCAAAAAAATGCTGGCGGA
>JAEWAC010000131.1 GCA_023391895.1 Bacteroidota bacterium | reverse complement strand
CGCCTCTGTTCAGGGCAATGGTAGCTACTTCGGGTACGTAGTTAAATGCTTTGATGTCGTAGCGGTTTACGTTAAACTGCAGGCCGCTGCGTAAGCTGATGCTTTTGGCCAGCGGGTACTTGAAGGCAAAGCCTACCTCCAAACCCAGGGCTGGCTTATGGGTTACTACATTGTTTACGTTGTACCGGAAAGCGTTATTAAAGGTGATGCTGTTGCTGGGAACCGACCGCAGGTAACTTTTGTTTTCTGAAAGTTTGCGATAGCTGATCGTTGGCGTAATAAACAGCTGGAACTCTGTTTTCTTTTTCTTGTGCTGTGGTTTGTAGGAATTGACCACGCTTTCATTGGCGGGTATATTGCCTTTTTTAAGATCCGAAGTGACGTTTTCCTGGGTGGCCGGTGCCGGAACCGGCAGTTTCGGTTTGTAAGCATCTACAACTGTGGGGGTAAATGCAGCAATAGCCCATTGGTGACTGGTGGTGTCAGCTTCCGCCGGCAGCTGTTGAGATGCAGCAGGCTCGTCAGCCAGAGGTATATGGCGCACGGGGTGCTTAGCGGCAGGCTTGCTGGTTAACCTGGTGCCGGTTGAACGGTTCGTTGCCGTTGGTGCAGGTGTTGCTTCAGGCTGGTGTGCAGCAGGTAGTTGCATCATAGGCACCGGTGGCAGTGGCTCGTGCAGCGACTGGGAACTGTCAATGAGGTAATAGCCAAAAATGGAAGCCGTAAGTAAAAACAGTGCGGAAGTAAAGACAACCCTTCTGCGGCGGCGCTGCATGCGACGCTCAATTTTAAGCCACACGTTATCTGAAGGGCGCATCCGCAGCTGGTCTGCACTTTGTTTTAAAAACTTTTCAATATTCTCGTTACTAAAGTTGCTCAGCATAGTCAGTCAGCTATTAACGGATAGGTTCTTTTATTGCCCGGTAGCAGAAATATAGTTCTGCTCTTTGGGGCGGTGTAAAATCTTTTTCTTGATCAATGCTTCTTCCAACATTGCCTTTGCCCGTGTGTACTGGCTCCGGCTGGTGCTTTCTTCAATGTCCAGCATAGTGCCAATTTCGCGGTGCGAAAAACCTTCAATGGCATACAGGTTCAAAACTGTTCGGTAACCCAACGGCAGCAACCTGATGCACTCTATTACTTCTTTGGCCTGTATGATGGATGGAATGGAGTCTTCCCGTACCTGCAGGGTGTTGGCATGGATAAGATCCACGCTTTCGTTGAACTTTTTGTTCTTCTTTAAAATATTTATGCAGGTATGGACAATAATCCTTCTGATCCATCCTTCCAGGGCACCCCGGTTTTCGAAAGTGTGTATCTGCGAAAACACTTTTATAAAACCTTCCTGCAGCATATCCTCGGCATCTTCGCGGTTATGGGCATACCGGTAACAAACCGCCAGCATTTTGTAACTATACTTTAAGTACAGCTCTTTTTGGGCCGCGGGTTTGTTTTGTAAACAGCCTTGTAAAATGGCTTCCTCGGTCATAAATTTCCGTGTGGTGCCTGTAATTTAGACATTTTTTTGCACCAAATGCTGCACCGGCAGCGGAATATTATAAAAAAAATGCCTGTTTGGTTCACACTCTATTTTTCCCGGTAGAGCCCTGGATGTTGAATAGTTGAGAGAGTTGAATAGTTGAATGGTTTCAATGCATGAATTCTTTCAAAACTCCATAGCCTAGGCTCTGATCTCTCTCTGTCAGATCAGGAGGCCGGGCCGATATTGCTATTGCTGTTTTTGTATGTTTTACCTCACCCTTGATCCCTCTCCTGAAGGAGAGGGAGACCTGGCAATGGACGTTGATCAAACTGTAGAATGTACCTATGGGCTTTTAAAACAATTGGCCGCTAAGGATGTAGAATCTTCAACTCTTTCAAAACCCCATAGGTAGTTGACAGTTGATAGTTGACAGAAGGAAAATTCTTTCAAAACCCCATACTGCTTTTCATCTGCGAAATCCTTTCTCAAAATCTGCGAAATCTGTGATCCAACTCGTGAACATGTGAACTGGTGAACGATCAACTTTAAACTTTAGACCTTAAACCTTAAACTTAATATGGCTTTTTTAAAAGTTGCTTCTTAAGGCTACAATCCAGTTGCGGCCCGGTGCAGAAAAGCCCGAGGCAAAGTAGCGGTAGTTGCGGTCAAAAATATTTTCCACACCCAACTGCAGCGACAGATATTTAATCAGGTTGACCGTTGTTTTTACATTCAGGGTTGCCCAGGCCGGCGTGCCGTCTGGTGTAGCATACTGCGCATTGTCTTCGCCGGAGGGATTGTAGTCTGCCAGCCTTTTCCAGCCATTGTACAAGGCATACACTTCGGCGGTCAGGCGGCTGCCGTTATAGGTAAATGCTGTTCTGCCATAGACCGGCGGAATATGATCCAGGGGCACTTCTGTTTTGTTGGCACCTTTCAGTCTTCCATAGGTGTAGTTGATGGTGCTGAACAGCCGCAACTGCGGGTTGATGTCAATGGTAGCAGAAGCGGTGGCGCCGTACAGGTATGCTTTGGCTACATTCTGGTTGGCATACACTTTACTCATCATGCCGTTGTAGTTTACCGAGTCCTGGCCGTTTAACTGAAAAGGCGCCAGTGCAATGGCATTGTGAAACCAGGTGTAAAAGCCGGTCACTTCCAGTTTTACTTTATCCAGAAACCGGTGTGCCATACCAATATCGGCATTGTAGGTGTACTCCGGTTGAATGTTTGGGTTGGGAACAATGAGCTGCCGGCTGGCCGTGTTGGATTCAAAAATGCGGGACAGATCGTCAATGTTGGGTGCCCGGAAACCGGTAGAAAGACCAGCGGTAATCCTGGTATCGTTACCGGGCATATAAACCAGGCCCGCATTACCGGTAACCGCTACATTGTTCTGGCTGATGGTGGTAAACGGAAAATGAAAAAAGGAATTGTCGGCAATGGTGGAGTGCAGGTTGGCATATTGCAGCCGCAGGCCGTCGTTCAAAACCCACTTGCCCTTGCCAAATTTCATCAGGTGTTGTGCATACACGCCAAAGTTGTTCATGCTGTTATCGCCGTTGGGATAGCGACTGTCTAGTGGCTGCGTGGCTCCGGTGAAGATGTTTTTGCGGTAAGCGGTAGACTGTAACTGGTTCAATTGTCCATCTACGCCTATCGTTAATTCGTGCAGGTTCCAAAGCCGGCGGGCATCAATGGTAAAACCCCATACGTCCAGCTTTTCGTTACGGCTGTCAAAGCGGTCGTAGCGTTTGTACTCCCGCTGGTTGCGGCTTTCTTCTATATGCTGGTAATTGATGTTGGTACGAAACTCGTTGAAAAAGCCCAGTTGCTGCACGTTGAGCTCATAAGCTGCCAGGGTGCGCAACTGCGGACCATAAAACCACTCGGCATAGCGCAGGTTACCATTGCGTACATCCTGCAACCGGTCGTAGCGCGGTACATTGGTAGAATTGGAATACTGCAGGTTCAGGGCATGCGATACTTTCTGGCTGGGCTGAAACAACAGCTTTTGCGTAATATCCCATTGCGCATAACCCGAAAACTTCTGTACCCGGTCGTCTGTATTGTTCAGCACTGTATCCACACCATTGATCGTGGCAACGTATTGGCTTCTTCTGCCAAAGTTGGGATAGTCGTCAGGATAGCGGCTGCCCATTTTCATGTCATCAAAGTCGCTATAGTTGTACGACTGCAGCCAGGCCCATTTTTTTCCGCCGATACTGAGATCAAAGTGGCCTGTTTTTTCGTTGTTGGCGCTGCTGTAGCGGGTAAAGGCAGTGCCGGTAAAAAGGGTTTTACCGGTTTCAGATAATTTAGGTTGCTTGGTACGCAGGTGCACCACGCCGCCCAGGGCATCGCTGCCGTAGAGGGTAGAGGCGGGACCGTACAACACTTCCACCCGCTCCAGCATGTTTTGATCTACCGTAATTACGTTTTGCAAATGGCCGGCCCGGTAAATGGCGTTGTTCATGCGGATGCCGTCCACCACCAGCAACACACGGCTGGCTTCAAAACCGCGAATGACCGGGCTGCTGCCGCCCTGCTGGCTTTTTTGTACAAACACATTGCCGGTATTGATCAGCAGGTCGCCGGTGTTTTGCGCATTCAATAGTGCAATTTGCCGGGCCGGTATGACGTCTATTTTCTGAACAATGTTTTTTTTCTGCTCTGCAAATTTGTTGGAGTAAATAATCACTTCATCCAGGTCCAGTTGCGTGGCGGTATCCTGGCTATATGTTAGCATGGTCATGCCAAGCCCAATGCTTAGCGCTACAATTTTTTTCATCTAGAATCACAATAGGGTTTTAAAGAATGGATAGGAGACAAGCGGTCAAGCATGAAATTGATGCCATCGCGGAGGCGGGCTAACAATGGCTGTAAAAGGATTGCAGTAGTGAAGGAACAAAGCCGGAAAAAACTTTTGTAAACCGGCTCTTAACCTGCCGGTCAGGAGCCAGCTTACAAAAGCAATAAAACATTGTGACAGCAGCAGCCATTGAATAAGGGAGGCGGCTGCTTTTTCAGGTCGGGTATGGTGCTGAATAAATTCCAGCAGGCTGGTTTCCTCGTCATCCCACACGCCGATGGCTGTCAATATGCCGTTTTGAACGTGGTACGACCGGATGTCGAACAGACGGCCGTTGACCACGATTTCTTTTTCTTTTTTCTCCCAGTGCACCTGTTGTTCCGGCAGCGTAATGGTATGCACGGCCTCGTCGCGCAGCCGGTGCCGTGCATGATTTTTTAAATACAGTTGCCAGCCTTGCAACAGCAGCATAATGAGCAGGGGCAGCGCCACCGCCGCACCTAAAACAAAAGCTGCCATATGTTGACTTTTCTGGCGCACTATCACTGCTCCCAACAGGGATGATTACTAATCGGCTAAATCAATCAATACATCACCGGTCATTTCAACCGGTATGGGCAAACCCATTACTTTTAAAATAGTAGGCGCAATGTCACCCAGCTTACCGGGTTTAACCGTGCCTTTCCATTCTTTGTCGATCACAAAAAGCGGAACCAGGTTGAGCGAATGCGCCGTATTGGGCGATCCGTCTTCGTTGATCAGGTAATCGGCATTGCCATGGTCGGCGGTTAAAAAGATGGTATAGCCGTTATCCAGACCGGCGGTTACCACGCGGCCTACGCAGGTGTCTACGGTTTCTACGGCTTTGATGGCCGCTTCCCAAATGCCGGTATGGCCTACCATGTCGGCATTGGCATAGTTCAGGCACACAAAATCCACCAGCCCTTTCTGCAATTCGGGTATAATGGCGTCGGTCAGTTCAAACGCACTCATTTCCGGCTTCAGGTCGTAGGTGGCTACCTTGGGCGAGGCAATTAAAATACGCTCCTCGCCTTCAAACGGCGTTTCGCGGCCGCCGCTGAAAAAGAAGGTAACGTGGGGATATTTTTCGGTTTCTGCAATGCGGATCTGCCGGCAATGGTTTTGCTGCAGTATCTCGCCCAGCGTATTATTCAGATTGTCGTTTTCAAAAATAACGTGCACGTCCTGGAACGAAGCATCATACTCCGTCATGGTGGTGTAGTGCAGCTGCAGCTTGTGCATGTTGTAATTCGGGAAGTCGGACTGGCTCAGGGCCTTGGTGATTTCGCGGCAGCGGTCGGTGCGGAAGTTAAAGCAGATCACCGCATCGTCGTGCTGAATCCGTGCCAGCGGGCTGTTGTTGCTGTCGGTAATAACAGTGGGCAGAATAAATTCGTCGGTAATATTTTGCTGGTAGGACTGGTGTACGGCTTCTACCGCGTTGGTGGCGGTTTGTCCCACCCCGTTTACCATGGCATCGTAGGCCAGCTTGACTCTTTCCCAGCGGTTGTCGCGGTCCATGGCATAATAGCGGCCGCTAACGGTAGCAATTTTACCTACCGTAATGTCGATGTGCTCCTGCAGTTCCTGGATAAAACCCAGCCCGCTTTTGGGGTCGGTATCGCGGCCGTCGGTAAAGGCGTGTACATACACCTGCTGCAGGTCATGGGCTTTACAAACATCCAAAATGGCCTTCAGGTGGTTGATGTGGGAGTGTACCCCGCCATCACTCACCAGGCCAATGAGGTGCAGCGGCTTGCCCGTTTTTTTGGCGTAGTTGATTGATTGCAGCAACTGTTCGTTTTTCTGAAAAAAGCCTTCGCGGATGGCTACATTAATGCGCTGCAGCTCCTGGTACACAATACGGCCGGCACCCAGGTTCAGGTGGCCTACTTCCGAATTGCCCATTTGCCCCTCCGGCAGGCCTACTGCTTCGCCGCAGGTAACCAGGGTGGTGTTGGGGTAGGTGGTGTATAAAGAAGAAACAAAAGGCGTTTTGGCGTGCTGAATGGCGTCGGAAGACTTTACTTTTCCCAGTCCCCATCCATCCATAATGATCAGAATTACTTTTTTCTGCGGCATATCAGCTATAATTTGGTAAAGTATGCAAAGCTATTAAAACGTAAAGGTTTTGTTTATTTTAGTATTTCGGAAAATTTCTTTTAACTATGGCATGTTTTTCCGGTCATAGGAGCAAAACCTGAATTCATGAACAAAATGTTAACACTTACCTGCGCTGCTTTGTTGCTGGTGCTGAGCGCCTTCCGGCCTATTAAAGGGCTGGACGAGGTAATTGGTGCCTTGAACAGCGGCAATGCCGCCGAGTTGGCCAGGTACGTGGATGATAATGTTGAAATAGGTTTGCCCGATAAAACCGGAACGTATTCCAAAGCCCAGGCTGTTATGATCTTCCGCGACTTTTTTGCCACCAATGGCGTTCGGTCTTTTGAAGTAAAACACAAAGGCGATAACAATGGCAAGCAGTTTTGCATTGGCGTATTGCACACCCGCTCCGGCAACTACCGCACTCAAATATTCATGAACAACAAGAACGGCCGGCAATTGATCAAGCTCATCTCGTTCCAGGCCGGTTAACCGCTATTGCAGCTTTCTTTGGACCTCACCCTCTGGTCCCGCTCCGGTGGAGTGGGAGGTAATGCAAAAGGTAAAATGAAAAAGTAAAAAGAAAGGAGCATGGGTTTTTGAAACCTCGCCCTCGGTCCCTCTCCTGAAGGAGAGGGGGGCCGTGCGATAAATGTTGTTTTAGCTTTGGTTGTGCCGTATGATTTTTGAACATTTTTCAGCTAAGCACACGAAGCCCTCACTGCTTTAAATGTCCATACGGGTTTTAAAGAAGTGCTCTTCCATTAAAGCTATCAAAACAAAGAAAGAACTCTCTCCCCTGTCATCCCAGCCCTGAGCCGGGATAGGCCTGCAGCTTCAGCCTCTTTTCTCTATGTTCCTCCATGTCCCTGTGTCTCCGTAGTTCAAAAAAGCCAGAAACCAACTCTTTCAAAAACCCATATTGTAAAGATGTTCGTTGATAGTTGATCGTTGATCGACAAAGCGTCTTTCAAAAATCCCATACGGCTTATCGAACTGCAAATCCATTTCAAAATCTGTGTAATCTGTGATCCAACTGGTGAACAAGTGAACTGGTGAACTCGAGAACCTTAAACTCTTTTAAAACCCCATGCTTTTTACTTTTTCATTTTACCTTTTGCATTTATTCCCCGCTCCGTTTCCGGCATAAAATTCCCATACTTCCTGGCTAAGGAGGTATTTTTGCGCTATGAATAATTTCGATGCACAGTTATATAAGCTGGTAGACGCGGCTTTGCAGGAAGATGTAGGCGACGGCGACCATTCCACCTTGTGCTGCATACCAGCCGATGCCCGGGGAAAAGCGGTGTTGAAGATCAAGCAGGATGGAGTTTTGGCTGGACTGGATGTAGCAGAAAAAATATTCAAATACAAAAAGCCGGCGGCAAACTTTATACGCCACAAAGCCGACGGCGAAGCCATGAGCAGTGGCGAAGTGGCTTTTGAAGTAGAAACCTTTGTGCACACCATACTGCAGTGCGAGCGGCTGGTGCTGAACATTATGCAGCGTATGAGCGGCATTGCCACCCTTACCCGCCAGTATACCGATCGGTTAAAAGGCTATAAAACCCAATTGCTGGACACCCGCAAAACCACGCCTAACTTCCGGCTGCTGGAAAAAGAAGCCGTACGCATTGGCGGCGGCGTTAATCACCGCTTTGGCTTGTTTGACATGATCATGCTCAAAGACAATCACATTGATTACAGCGGTGGACTGGAAGCGGCCATTGAACGGGCACACGATTATGTGCAGCGCTACAAGCCCTCCCTGAAAATTGAAGTGGAAACCCGCAGCCTGGAAGACGTACAGAAGGTGCTGGATATGGGCAAAGGCAAAGTGTTCCGGGTGATGCTGGACAATTTTTCACCTGCCCAGGTAAAGGAAGCGGTGGACCTGATTGGTAATGCTTTTGAAACCGAAGCCAGCGGCGGCATCAGCCTGGAAAATTTACAACAGTATGCCGAGGCCGGCGTAGACTATGTAAGCGTAGGCGGCTTGATACACCAGGCCAAAAGTCTGGATTTGAGTTTGAAAGCAGTGATAGAGAAAAATTAAAAATTCAAAATGTAAAAGGGCACGGCAGTAGGATGGCTTTTTTGCATTTTTCATTTTACCTTTTGCATTTACAACATGAGCAAGAAACATAAAAGCGATAAACACGGATTTGTATACAGCACCGATCCGGACTTCCGGTTTGAAGAAGAGGTGCCGGCAGCAGCGGAAACCCTGCCGCCCCAGCAGCAAAAGTTAAAGGTGCGCCTGGAAACCAAACACCGGGGCGGCAAAACCGTAACACTGGTAGAGGGTTTTACGGGTAAGGAAGAGGACCTGGAAGACCTGGGCAAAAAGCTGAAAAACTATTGCGGAACCGGCGGCTCGGCCAAGGATGGTGAAATCATCATCCAGGGCGACCAGCGCGACAAAGTGCTGCAATGGCTAACAAAGAACGGGTTTAAAAATGCCAAACGAATTGGATGATCTTAAAGCTCCTGATAACTGCGGCGGCCTTTTGTGCGTTTGTAGCTGTATTTGGCTTTGTACAGTATGCCCGCTACCGCATGAATGAAAACGAAGAAAAAGAAGTGTTTTACAGAGACCTGCATTACATTGCTTTGTTCCTGCTTTTTGTAATTGGTGTGGTGGTTATGTTTTACCTGGGTGCACAGCCGTAAGCCGCCGGTGAAATTTTCGGTAATCTGTTTTGCAAAGCCTTTACAAAATAGAAACGGCAACTTTTGAGGAAGTTCTTCTGCATGTTGCCTGCCGCAAAGGTTTACGCATTAGCTACTTTAGTCATTAATACAAAAGTTTAAGGTCCGCAAATGACCGTGCCCATGTATGGGCTTTCACTCGGCAGTTATTGCCAGCTGCGCTATTAACAAAATCAACTTTTTGAAAAGTTCATCTGTACCAATACGGCCGTTGCAATGGTTGGGTGTAAAAATTATAATAAAGCGGACACCGTACCGTGTGCTGCTGATCTCTATCCTCTGCAGCCTCCGGATAATGCAACTTTCGTTGAAAAAGGGTGATCGTATTTTTCAAAAACCCATATAGCGTAGCTGCAAACCTGGTAGACAAGTTGTGCCTTTTCCGGGGCTATCAAAACCCCAATTGAGGTTCAGGCTTTTCTTTTTTGCTTTGTTGAGCCAGTAATTATTGAAAAGACAAGTTGCCCAGAATGCTTTTAAAAATTTACATGAGGGTTAATCTTAAAGCATTGTACCCTGAAGGTCAGGCGGTCGTGCCTGCGGACTTGTAAGGGCTCAACCGTTGCAAGGCAAAAAAGGAGTCCGGGCTTATAACAGCAGTAAACTGTTTCACCTACCTGAACTCCTTTTGCTAATTAGTTATACTTGAACGGGGTTACCATTTCAAAGGCAGGGATGTTCACTTCAAACTGTTGCTGGGTGTGGATGTTTTCCATCAGATAAGTACCATGCATGCGTCCCATTTCGGTATGCAGGTTACAACCGCTTACATACTGATACTCATCGCCAGGGTTAATCACCGGCTGCATACCTACTACACCTTCGCCTTCTACTTCACGATAGCTGCCATTACTGTCAAAAATATACCAATGCCTACTTTGCAATTTTACAGGGAATGGGTTATGATTTTCAATAGTAATGCGGTAAGCAAACATATATTCCGATTGTACCGGGTTCGAATAATCCTGTTGGTAAAACGTCTCTACACTCACCTGAACGCCTTCCGATATTTTACTGTTCATACCACAAGTTTAGTACTTATAAATCAAAGTTCACACCACTCTAATGTTAAAACAAAATGGGCGAAAAGATTCTACAAATGCTATTTTTGCCTTCTACAAAAATTCCCTTAATCATGAAAATAGCGGTAGCCAAAGGCGATGGAATCGGTCCGGAAATTATGGAAGCAGTACTCAACATCTTCAAAGCTAACAAAGTAGACCTTGATTATGAATACGTTGAAATGGGTAAATGGGTTTTTGACAAGGGTTTTTCCAACGGTATGACACCGGAAGCCCAGCAAACCATTGAGGAGTTGGGGATATTGTTTAAAGGCCCCATGGAAACTCCCAAAGGAAAAGGCGTAAAAAGTGTGAACGTAACTGCCCGCAAAACGTGGAATACTTACGCCAATAAACGTGTATTTCAGACACTTCATGGCGTAGATACGGTGTTTAGCAAGGCTGGGATTCCCATTGATGTGACGATTGTACGCGAAAACATTGAAGACACCTATGGCGGTATTGAGCATATGCTTACCCACGATGTGGCACTGAGCCGTCGTTTTATTACCCGTCCCGGCAGTATGCAGGTCATCCGGTATGCTTTTGAAATGGCGCAGCAAAAAGGTGCCCGCCGCATTACCTGCGGTCACAAAGCCAACATTATGAAGCTGACCGACGGGCTGTTTTTAGAATGCTTTCATGAAGTAGCCAAAGAATACCCCGACCTGAAAGCCGACGATAAAATTGTAGATGACCTGGCCATGCAGCTGGTGGTGCGGCCGGATCAGTACGATGTGATTGTGTTGACCAACCTGCAGGGCGACATTATTTCTGACCTCTGCGCCGGTCTGGTGGGCGGACTTGGTTTTGCTCCTTCGGCCAATATTGGTGATCATATTTCTATTTTCGAGGCGGTGCACGGTACGGCTCCTGATATTGCCGGTAAAAACATTGCCAACCCTACAGCTTTGTTGCTGAGCGGCCTGGCCATGTTGCGCCACCTGGGTCTTACCGCCAATGCCGCCATTATTGAAAACGCGCTGCTGTACACGCTGGAGCAGGGCGTACGCACCGGCGACTTTGGCGACCGCAGCAAGCCGGCGCTGAACACCACCGAATTTGCCAATGCCATCATTTCCAACTTTGGCAAAACACCGGCACAGGGCGCCAAACCTGTACAGGACAACAAGCCTGTTACACCTGCGGTTTGTCACCTGGATAGAAACCCCATGCTGATCTCTAAAGAAGATGAGCAGGAAAAAATTGTTGGCGTGGATATGTTTATCGAAAGCGTAGAGCAGCCCGATGTGATTGCGCAGAAATGCCAGCATCATGGCGGCACCAAGTTCAAGCTGATCAATATCTCCAACCGGGGTACGCAGGTATGGCCTACCGGTTCTAAATACACCAACCTGGTGAACCAGTACAACCTGCGCTTTGAAGCGCTGAATGATCAGCCCTTGACCCAGCAGGATATTATTGGTTTGTATGTAAGCCTGACGCCTGAATTTAAAGTGTGTTCTTTGGAGTTGTTGAATATGTGGGGCGATAAGCGTTCTTATAGCCTGGCGCAGGGTCAATAATTCTTACTAATTTCTTTGATATAAGCACTACCGCAGGGTAGTGCTTTTTTGTTGGAAGCTTTTTGCTGCTGTGTAGCTTTTGTTCTATCGTTCATTTATGTGTTTATGCAACAGTCAATTCTTTCAAAAACCTATATTCTTACGGTAACTGTTTTCAAATCCTATGTCCCTATTTCTGATTGCAGCTATTCCTGCGCATATGGATTTGAAGAAGTTGTAACGCCTCTCCCTTCTGTTTTGCTGAACTGGGTGTAGCATTTCTTCTAACTTCTTCAAATCCCTATGTAGCAGTTCTTGTGAAAAGTTCATATGACTATAGTTTTTCCTGCAGTAGTCAGCGCTTCTTACTTTTTCTCCCCGAAAAAGTAAGCAAAAAGTTCAAGGCCAACCCGATGGCTCCGCCCGTTTGGCCTTGCCCACGCACAAGCAACAGTGACTACAGCTTGTATCAGTTACTTTAATCTGTAGGTTATTTTAACCTGAACTTCAGGTATTGGTTTTCAAGAAGAGCAGTCTTTTGTGTGTTAAGGTAAACTACTGCAGGCGCGGTTTCCCGTTATGCTGTTCCTATAGCAATACGTCTCTGGAGTTAATGCGGGATAAGGCGCTGAACCAGTCTGACTGTCCTACTTTTTTGATTTTGCCTTTTCACTTTTGCCTTCAGCTTTCAGCCTTCTTTACTTATTACTTACAAATTACCACTTATCACTTCTTCTGTGGACTGTCGTCTGTCGACTTTGGACCTCTCTCCCTATTTCGGCCGGTAATTTGCCCCTTCAAAAAGGGCTTTGGCCGGGGTTTGCAGTATTTGCGGCACGGTGAGCTTTTCGTTTTTTTCGGCAAACTGTTGTACAATGCGCCAGCCAATCCATTGACCAATATTGCCGGGTGAGTTTTGGGGCATGCCCTGCGTAAAAGGCGCTTCGCCGATATAGGTTTGAATCACGTGCGGCTCGATGGAGTAGAGGTTTTCATTTTTGATGATATAGCCCCACACATTGCCTTCGTTTTGGGCTACCCAGTCCAACTGCTTGCCGGTATAGCCGGTCTTTACACTGTCGGGTGCATCGGGCAAAAAGTGGTCGAGCAGGAACCATTGCTTGCCCTTTTCCACCATTTGTTCAATCAGGGGTTTGCCTACACTTTGATCCGGGTAAATATCATCCACAATGGCCCGCATGCTGTTGGCCGTCATGTATTCCTGGTCAAAGCGGCGGGAGATATAAGCAGGATACAACTGCTGCACCTCGGGGTCCTGGTAGGCCGAAAAGTTTTTACCGGCGTACTGGTGCAGGCCGATGCCCAAGTAGAGATGCGTGAGTACCGCACCCGGTGCATCCAAGGTGCCAATAAAAGTAATAATGCGGGGCAGGGGATAGTTGGGATAGTAGTATTTTACATAGCGAAAGTTGTCCTGCAGTTCATTGCGCAGCCAGTTCAGGTTGCTGTATTTTTTCTGTATAGAATCGTTCAAACTGCTGTAGCTGCTGATGATGGTTTTGATGATGGGCAGGCTGGCCGGATCGTTGGGGGCCACCTGCAAAATGTCTTGCATAAACGTGGGATAAAACTCCGGATATTGCTGTTGCAGGCGGGCCAAACCTTGTGGCAACTGGTTGGTATCTATCTTAAAAAAGCTTTGCTCAAAACGGTCTATTTCTACGGTTACTTTGATGTTCGAAACGTCGGGTTTGTCTTTTCCGCTGTTGCAGGAGGTAACGAGTACGATAATTGCAACCAGGCTCCATTTATACATAAGCAATAAAACGCTTGCGTTAAAAATTTATTACAGAATTTTGAAAGATAAACAAGAGGCTTAACTCATGAAAATATTTCTGGCGCAGCAAAATTATCATATTGGCAATTTTGAGGAAAATGCCCGCAAGATCATCGACGGCATACAGCAGGCCAAAGCGCAAGGTGCCGACCTGGTGCTGTTTCCCGAACTTTCGGTTTGTGGTTATCCGCCGCGTGACTTTTTGGATTTTGATGATTTTATTCGCCAGTGCTATGCTACCCTTGATGTGATAAAAGAGCATGCCGGTGATATAGGCGTATTGGTAGGCAGCCCGGCCCGTAATCCGCGTGTAGAAGGAAAAAATCTTTTCAATGCCGCTTTCTTTTTGCACGAAAAACAAATCAAGGCCGAGGTGCACAAAACCCTGCTGCCTACGTATGATGTGTTTGACGAGTACCGCTATTTTGAACCGGCCTTTGAGTGGAATTGTATTGAGTTCAAAGGAAAAAAACTGGCCGTTACCATTTGCGAAGACATCTGGAACATGGGCGATAACCCGCTGTACCGCATGACGCCCATGGATGAACTCATCAAGCAGGGGCCGGATGTGATGCTCAACCTGTCGGCTTCACCTTACAATTATGCGGCTGATGTGGTGCGCAAAAGTATTGTGGAAGCGCATGTGGCCCGCTACGGCATTCCCATGCTGTATTGTAATACAGTAGGTTCGCAAACCGAAATCGTGTTTGACGGCGGCAGTCTGGTGTACAACATCAACGGCGAGCTGGTGCAGGAAATGAAATATTTTGAAGAAGACTATGCCCTGTTTGACCTGGAGGAACTGTGCCGCAAAAAAGAAACAACACCGGTGGCCCACAAATATTATTATGCTGCCAACGAAGTAGGCCGCGATACCGATACGCTGGAATACATCACCGATGAAAAAAACATCAGTGAAATTTATGGTGCTTTGGTTTTGGGCATCCGGGATTATTTTCAAAAAATGGGTTTTAAAAAAGCTATACTGGGTGCCAGCGGCGGTATTGACAGTGCGGTAGTGCAGGCTCTGGCTGTAGCGGCCTTGGGCAAAGAAAATGTGCGGGTACTGCTGATGCCTTCCGAATATTCATCGGACCATTCTGTATCCGATGCGGAGCAGCTGAGCCAAAACCTGGGCAATGAATACGATATTGTACCCATCAAAGACGTGTACCAGTCTTTCCTGACCACGTTAAAACCCATTTTCAAAAACCTGCCATTTGGCCTGGCCGAAGAAAACATACAGGCCCGCAGCCGGGGCAACCTGCTGATGGCGGTGGCCAATAAGTTTGGTTATATTTTGCTCAACACCTCCAACAAAAGCGAGCTGGCAGTAGGGTATGGAACCTTGTATGGCGACATGGCGGGTGGCCTCAGTGTGCTGGGCGACCTGTATAAAATGCAGGTGTATGCGCTGGCCCGCTATATCAACCGCAACGATGAAATTATTCCGGAAAACATCCTGATCAAGGAGCCATCGGCCGAGCTGCGGCCGGGTCAGAAAGACAGCGACTCCCTGCCCGATTACCCGGTGCTGGACCGGGTGCTATTTCAGTATATTGAGCTCAGTCAGGGGCCGAAAGAAATTATTGCACAAGGCTACGACCCGGCTTTGGTGGCCCGAATCCTCAGGCTGGTGAATACCAACGAATACAAACGGGCCCAGTTTTGCCCCATCATCCGGGTAAGCTATAAAGCCTTTGGTGTAGGCCGGCGATTGCCTATTGTAGCCAAGTATTTGTCGTAAAGAGGTTCAAAGTCGACAGACGACAGTCCACAGCAGGGATTGAGAGAATATTAAATGCTTAATGTTTTAGGTTGACGATCACCGTTACTGATAAAGGCACGCCCGGAAAGGTGGTGTCTTTTGAAAGGCTGAATTTGGTGTTGCTGAGTTCCAGGATTTTGAACTTACCGCCGTTGGTGCCGGTAATGGCGTTGCCGCTGATGTTGATATAAGTTTCATTATCGGTAAAGTTCCAGTTAAAGGTGGAGGTTTGCGGATCGGCTGGATCACATCTTTCGGCGCCTTCATCTACCGTGCCCGTGCCGTCTTTGGCAAACGAAACGGTATTATCGGTTAAGCAAGAAGGTGTTAAATCTCCCGGTAGCGGATTGTCAATAGCGCCATTTTTATCGATATCAAGACCCGCATTGTCAAACTTCCAGGATTGTTGTACCAGTATGTCGGTTTTGGTGGTTTCTGATTTGGATTCTTCTTTTTTGCAGCTGAAGATCGCCAGGCCAATAAGCGGCAGTGCCAGCAGTTTATTTTTCATTGGTTTACCTTTATGATGAAGAAGTCAAAGTTCGTTGATCTTAATCAATATAGCGATTTTTAAAAATATAACTAAAAAGTAGGAGCATAATTCCTGCCATTCGCATAAAACTTTCTGCCCCGGCGTTTATTTTAGGAACCCGGCAACAAATTTGCTAAGGAGCAGTTCGTATTTTCATGTACCTAAACAATCCATATGTTCAAAACGGCTGAAGAAATCCGTCAGTTAAATGATAAAATAAGCTATACCGGTCGGTTTATTGATACCCTAAGAAACGAAATCGGAAAGGTTATTATTGGTCAGTCTTACATGCTGGACCGTTTGTTAATAGGTTTGCTCAGCAATGGCCACGTACTACTGGAAGGCGTACCGGGCCTGGCTAAAACCTTAACCATCCGGTCGCTGGCCCAGGCCATTCACGCCAAATTCAGCCGTATCCAGTTTACGCCCGACCTGTTGCCCGCCGACGTCATCGGTACCATGATCTATAACCAGCAGCGCAACGACTTTGTGGTACGCAAGGGGCCTATTTTTGCCAATTTTATATTAGCCGATGAAATTAACCGGGCACCGGCCAAGGTGCAGAGCGCTTTGCTGGAAGCCATGGCCGAACGCCAGGTAACCATTGGCGATACCACCTATAAATTAGATGATCCTTTCCTGGTGCTGGCTACGCAAAACCCGCTGGAGCAGGAAGGTACCTATGCTTTGCCCGAAGCGCAGGCCGACCGTTTTCTGATGAAGGTAGTGGTGGGCTATCCTACCATGCTGGAGGAGCAAATGATCATTCGCCAGCATGCACAAGGCATGAAGTTGCCGGATGTAAACCCGGTGGTGGCCCTGCAGGAAATACTCTCCGCCCGCGAAATGGTGCGCAAAGTATACATGGATGAAAAAGTAGAGCAATACATCCTGGACATCGTGTTTGCCACCCGCAACCCGGCCCAGTACAAGCTGGATAAACTCAAACCATTGATTTCCTATGGTGCTTCGCCGCGGGGCAGCATCAACCTGGCACTGGCCGCCAAAGCGCAGGCGTTTTTAAACAAGCGGGGCTATGTGGTGCCGGAAGACGTACGCAACATCAGCGCCGACGTGCTGCGCCACCGCATTGGACTGACCTACGAAGCCGAAGCCGAAAACGTAACTGCCGAAAATGTAATTGACCAGATTATTGATAAAATTAATTTGCCATAGTTAAGTTGGCGGTTGACAGATGACCGTTGACAGCATTCAAAAGTAACAGCTATGACAAATTATCAAAATCTTGATGTTTGGAAGAAAAGTATGCAGCTGGTGAAGAATGTTTATGAACTGGTTAAAAGTTATCCGAAAGAAGAGTTGTTTGCTTTAACACAACAAACGAAAAGGGCTGCTATTTCGATTCCTGCTAATATTGCTGAGGGAATCGGAAGAAATTATAAAAAAGACACCATTCATTTCTGCATATTTCCAGAGGTTCATTCTATGAATTAGAAACATTACTCAATATTACCGTAATGCTTAAGATTTTAGAACATGAGCATTTCAATAGGATTGAGGTGGAAGTAAAAGAATGGTTGAAACTAATAAACGGCTTAATAAATTACTTTGAAAAGACTGATCTAAAATAACTGTCAACTGTCAACTCAAACATGCTTACAACCGCAGAAATATTAAAAAAAGTTCGGGAGCTGGAGATCAAAAGCAAAAAACTCACCAGCGATCTGTTCACCGGCGAATATCATAGCGCCTTTAAAGGCAAGGGTATGTCGTTTCGGGAAGTGCGGGAGTATTATGCCGGCGACGACATTCGCTTTATTGACTGGAACGTATCGGCACGCTTTGGGCATCCGTTCAGTAAGGTGTTTGAAGAAGAGCGGGAACTGACCGTCATGCTGTTGATTGATGTAAGTGCTTCTTCCCTGTTTGGTACGGTCAACGCCACCAAAAAAGACATAGCGACCGAAATGGCGGCCGTGCTGGCTTTTTCGGTGGTGAACAATGCCGATAAAATCGGGGCCATACTGTACAGCGAAAAAATTGAAAAATACATACCTCCTAAAAAAGGAAAGGAGCATGCCTTGTATATATTGCGCGAACTGCTTTCGGTAGAGCCCGCCAAAAAAGGCACCGAGCTTACCACCGCCCTGCGCTACTTCAATAATACCACGCGGCAAAAAAGCATTGCTTTTATTTTAAGCGATCTGATTGATGCCAACTACCAGGATATGCTGCGCATAGCCGCCAAAAAGCACGACATCATTGGCATTAAGCTGTACGATAAAATGGATATGCACCTGCCCAATGTGGGTCTGCTGCGGGTAGAAGATGCCGAAACCGGCCAGCAGCAGTGGGTGGATACGGCCAGCAAACTGGTGCGGTACGAGTACGAGCGGGAATTTTTTAAACTGACCGATTACAGCAACGAAGTGTTTAAAAAAAGCGGGGCCGACCTGCTGCACATCCGCACCGACGAAGATTATGTAAAGGTTTTACAACGTTTTTTTATCAGCCGCAGCTAACCTATGAAAAGATTGTTGATTCTTTTTTGGAGTACCCTTTTTTTATGCACCCAATCTTCCTGGGGCCAGGAGGGGATTGCCGTTTCTGCCTCCTTAAATAAAAATTCCATCCTCATCGGCGAGCCGGTAGAGCTGACGCTGCAGGCTGTTTTTCCGCAAACGCATACGCCTTCTTTTTTCACCTTGGACTCTTTTGCCCATTTTGAAAGGCTGCACCAATCCAAAATTGATACACAGACTACCGCCCGTGGCCTGCAACTGCAGCAAACCCTTACGTTAACCAGCTGGGATTCCGGTGTGTGGTACATACCGGCGCTGACCCTGGAAGGCACCCGTACCCCCCGCACCAAGCCGCTGCCGATAAAGGTTAGCTTTTCACCCATGGATCCCAACCAGCCTTATCATGAGATCAAAGATATTCTCAACGTGCAGCAGCCGGGGCGTAATACCTGGTACTGGTACCTGATAGGTGCTGTATTGTTGTTATTGCTGTTTTTACTGTTGTTTCCTAAAAAGAAAAAGAGCCCTGCGGAAGCGGTGCCCGATCCCAACGCGTATAAGCAGGCGCTGGCGCAGCTGGATCAAATCAAGAAAGAAGCCGCGGCCGACAGCAAGGTTTATTTTACGGGCCTGGTGCATATTTTCCGTACCTACCTGCACCAGCGCAAGGGCATACAGTCGCACTCCAAAACCACCGACGACCTGAGCCTGCAAATGAAAAGGCTGAAGTTAAAAGAAGAATATTACCATTCCCTGGTACAAACCCTGCAGCTCAGCGACTTTGTCAAGTTTGCCAAGTACACACCCACCACCGAAGAAAGAGATGAAGCCTGGAACACCATCAAAAAAAGTATTATCCTGATAGAACAAACAAATGAATGATTTACGAGTGGTTTCAACATATTGAATTTGCCAACACCTGGGTGCTGCCTTCTTTGGGTATGCTACCGGTTTTTGCCTGGCTGCATTACCGTACCGCGGCGACCCGCAAGTCCAGCCTGACGGTCAGTTCGGTCCGCGGTTTTAAAGAGCGTACGGCCCGCACTGCCCTGGTGCATTTGCCGTTCTGGCTGCGGCTAGTGGCCATGGGCTGCATTATACTGGCGCTGGCGCGGCCGCAGGCCCGCAATGTGCAAACCCAAATGAAAGGCGAAGGCATTGATATTGTTTTGTGCCTGGACGTAAGCGGCAGTATGCGCTCCCGCGACTTTTATCCCGACCGGCTGGAAGTGGCCAAGGAAATGGCGGCCGACTTTGTAAAGGCCCGACCGGTAGACCAGATTGGACTGGTAATTTTTTCCGGTGAGCCGTTTACCCAATACCCGCTTACAACCGACCACCCGGGCCTGGTGGAGCAAATCCGAAACCTGCGCAGCGGCATGCTGGAAGACGGCACCGTAATTGGCGAAGGCCTGGCTACCTCGGTCAACCGGTTAGTTACCAGCAAAGCCAAGAGCAAAGTGATCATATTGCTGACAGACGGTAAAGAAGAGCCGCCGGAAACGAGGCTCATTGATCCTTACACCGCCCTTGAAATTGCCAAGGCTGAAAGAGTAAAAGTGTATACCATTGGCATGATGGCGCAAGCGTCGGCCACGGTGCAGGAAGGCCGCGGCAGTGGCGGCAGCACCGCTTTTTTGGATGAATCTTTATTGCGGCGCATTGCCGCCCAAACCGGCGGCGAATACTTTAGGGCCACCGATAAGGAAGGCCTGCAGCAGGTTTACCGGCAGATAGACCGGCTGGAAAAAACCGATGTGGATGTAGTTTCCAAAACCCGCTTTGAAGAACGTTTTATGCCTTTTATGATAGCCGCACTGCTGTTGTTGGCATTGGAAGTAATTTTGCGCTATTCTTTATTACGTACATTTCCATAACCATGGAGGGATTAGTTTATAAATCAACCGGCAGCTGGTACACGGTGGTAGACCAGGAAGGTAAGACCTGGAATGCCCGCATGAAAGGCGTTTTTAAAATGGAAGGTCTTACCTCCACCAACCC
>JAEWAC010000020.1 GCA_023391895.1 Bacteroidota bacterium | reverse complement strand
TTGAAAATGAACAAAAAGCTACTTTGGAATCATTAAAGGCTTACCAGCAAACCTATTACCCGCAATGGAAGCCCGAGTACGAGCAGTATGCGGTGGCCCAGGCCGATGCGTTGAACTATCCGGGGCTGCAACAGGCCGCCTGGGCCAATGCCTTAACCTACCAGATGATCTATGAGCAGCCCGTGGTCTATGAATTTAAAAACATCACACAACCTACTTTGATCATCATTGGACAGGAAGACAGAACCGTGGTCGGAAAAAATTTGTTGCCGAAAGAAGTGGCTGCCAAACATGGCAATTACCCGGCGTTGGGAAAAATGCTGCAAAAAGAAATCAAAGGCTCCAAGCTGGTGGAGCTGAAAGGCATAGGGCATATACCGCATATTGAGGTACCGGAGGTTTTTGAAAAAGAAGTATTGAAGTTTTTAAAGACCAAATAATTGTTACCGTATGCCTTTGAATTTGTCTATCAGATCTGGCCTTTTAAATACTGCAGCCTTATGGCAGGCGGAAATTTTTCAATTGCATACCGCAGCATGGTTCGGGGTATGTCCTGGTAATGTTGTACCAAAAAAATACAGGCTACATCAAAGTTTCGGTTGGCTACTTCCCTCAACATCCAGCCAACGGCTTTGTGGATGAGATCGTGCGGATGTTGCATGAGGATTTGTGCAATAGCAAACGTATCCTCGTATTGACCTTTTTTGATAAAATAAAAGGTGGCAATGATGGCGATGCGTTGTTTCCAGAGGTGGCCGGAACGGGCAAAATCGTACAAAAGTTTTCTGGGCTTGTCCCACAGGTAAGCACCCAGCAAATCTGCGGCGGTACTATCCACGAGGTCCCAGTTGTTGACGGCGGAGAGGTGCTGCAAATAAACATTTACCAGCCTTTCTTTTTCCCGTTCTGACCTCGCTTTTTCAAATTGTAAAACCAGCATGAAAAGCGCTGTTAAACGGTATTCGTGAATGGGACTGTTTAACAGCGTCTCCAACTCGCCGGGGACCATACTTTTGTAATAACGCCTGGCGGTTTTGCGCTGATGCGGTACAGCTACCCCAATAAACTGGTCGCCTTGTCCATAGCCGCCTTCATGGGTTTTAAAATAGCGCTGCAGGAAAGTAGCTTTCTCCGGATTGGCCTGCTCCTGCAACTCGAGTATCACCTGGTCTGCTGTCTGCACTGTCTAAATTTTTTTCAATGAAAACCCTCGCCTTAAGACGAGGGCTCTGTTATTTTTGGATTTCATTTATCCTATTGAAAACGCTGGCTGACCACCAGGTCTTTACTACCAGGTGTATAGGTGTAAAAGCCTTCACCGCTTTTTACGCCTAGTTTTTTAGCCGTTACCATATTCACCAGCAGCGGGCAGGGCGCGTATTTGGGATTACCAAAGCCTTCGTGCAATACATTCAAAATGCTGAGGCATACATCGAGCCCGATAAAGTCCGCCAGTTGCAAAGGCCCCATAGGGTGCGCCATGCCCAGCTTCATCACGGTGTCAATTTCTGATACACCGGCTACACCTTCGTACAGGCTGTAAATAGCTTCGTTGATCATGGGCATTAAAATACGGTTGGCAATAAAGCCGGGATAATCGTTGACTACACAAGGTACTTTGCCCAATTGCTGGCTCAGCTCCACCACGGTATCGGTAACGGCCTGCGTCGTAGCATAGCCATTGATGATTTCTACCAGCTTCATGACCGGTACGGGATTCATGAAGTGCATGCCGATGACCTGCTCAGGCCGTTGGGTGACCGCTGCAATTTTGGTGATGGAAATAGAAGACGTATTGGTAGCCAGTATGCAGCCCGCGGGTGCATAGGCATCTATTTGCCTGAAGATTTCCTGTTTGAGCCCCACATTTTCGGTAGCGGCCTCCACCACCAGTTCGGCATCTTTTACGCCTGCTTCCAGTGAGTTGTGGGTGGTGATGTTTTGGAGCGCGGCTTCTTTCACTTCGGCGGTGATGCTGCCTTTAGTGAGCTGGCGATCGAGGTTTTTGGTGATGGTGTCCAGCGCTTTATTCAGTTGCTCCTGCGATACATCCACCAGCGAAACGGCAAAACCGTTTTGTGCAAAAACATGCGCAATGCCGTTGCCCATGGTGCCGGCGCCAATTACAGCCATTTTTTTCATGCAATCGTATTTTAAGTTGGTGCAAAAGTAGTGGTTAAGTTTTTTGGATGAGGAAGAAAGAAAAGTCCACAGTCGACAGACGACAGTCCACAGAAGAAGTGATAAGTAGTAAGTTTTAAGTAATAAGTAAAGAAGGCGAAAGGCGGAAAGCTGAAAGCTAAGGCAAAAGTTAAAATGTAAAATGAAAAATTGAAAAAAGGG
This sequence comes from Bacteroidota bacterium, assembly GCA_023391895.1. GTDB lineage: Bacteria > Bacteroidota > Bacteroidia > Chitinophagales > Chitinophagaceae > Flavisolibacter. The sequence continues at coordinate 22,079 of JAEWAC010000020.1, read as the reverse complement.
AGAGATTGGTGCAGCGCCTTATCCCGCGATAACTTTGTACACATATTGCTGTAGAGAAAGATTAGCGGGATACAGCGCCTGCAGTAGCTTACCTCAGCACGCAAAAGGATTTGAACTTCTTCAAAAACCCATATCGGTAAAGACAAGTCAAATTATCTACAATTCATTAAACAAGGATACACTCTATGGTGAGGGTTGCTGTGCGTGGGCCGGCCAAACGGGCGGAGCCATCGGGTTGGCCTTGAACTTTTTGCTCCCCTTTTTCGGGGAGCAAAAGTAAGAAGCGCTAACTACCGGTAGAACAGCAAATAGTCATATGACTTTTTGAAAGAAGTGCTGATATGGGGTTTTGAAAGAAGTGACAAAGAGATGCTGAAACAAGTTCAGCATGACAGGTGGGAGAGGCGGTACTACTTCTTTACAATTCCATAGGGTGAGGAATCAAAAGGCCCTATGGACTTTCGAAGAAGTTGATATAGGTTTTAAAGAAGTAGTAAATAGTACCGTTTGAAAATCTATAACATTGAAATCTTCATACAAACGCAAAACAAAAAGGCACTACTTCAAGTAGTGCCTTTCATATATGGGTATTTTAAAAACCTATCTTGCTTCCGCCATATCCGGAATGGCTTCTACTTTATACGCACCCTGATCCAGTTTTTTCTTGGTTTCACTGAAAGCATTCAGGGTTGCTTCAATATCGGCATCGGTATGGGCCGCCGTAGGAATCAAACGGTAAATAATATGACCTTTTGGAATAACCGGGTACACCACAATCGAGCAGAAGATACCGTAGTTCTCGCGCATATCCATCACCATAGCCGTTGCTTCTTCCAGGCCACCTTTCATGTACACCGGCGTTACCATGGTGTCGGTTTTGCCAATGTCAAAGCCACGCTCTTTTAAACCCGCCTGCAGTTTCAGGGCATTGTTCCACAGTTTTTCCCGCAGTTCGGGCATGCTGCGCAGCATTTCCAAACGCTTTAAATTACCCAGTACGATTGGCATGGGCAGGCTTTTGGCAAAAATCTGGCTGCGGATGTTGTAGCGGATGTAATCCACAATAGATCTGTCGCCGGCAATAAAAGCACCGATAGAAGCCATGGATTTAGCAAACGTGGAGAAGTACAGGTCAATACCATCCTGCACGCCCTGCGCTTCGCCGGCACCTGCACCCGTAGCACCCAGGGTGCCAAAGCCATGCGCATCGTCTACCAGCAGGCGGAACTCGTATTTACCTTTTAAGGCAACGATCTCTTTCAGTTTGCCCTGGTCGCCGGCCATACCAAACACGCCTTCGGTAATGACCAGAATGCCACCCGCACCTTGCTTTTCAATCAAGGCTGTGGCCCGCTGCATTTGCTTGTCAAAATCTTCCAGGTCGTTGTGCTTAAACACGTAGCGGTGACCGGGGTGCAGGCGCAAGCCATCAATGATACAGGCATGGCTTTCGGCATCGTACACAATCACATCATGACGGCCGCACAATACATCAATAATGCTCACCATACCCTGGTAGCCGTAGTTTAATAAAGCAGTATCTTCTTTGCTCACAAACTCGGCCAGCTCCCGCTCCAGTTGCTCGTGGTAGTTGCTGTTACCGCTCATCATGCGGGCACCCATAGGGTAAGCCAAACCAAATTGCTCGGTAGCTTCTGTATCGGCTTTGCGGATGTCCGGATGATTGGCTAAGCCCAGGTAATTGTTCAGGCTCCATACCACCATTTCCTTGCCGCGAAATTTCATGCGGCTTCCGATCTCACCTTCCAGTTTTGGAAAAGCAAAATAGCCATGCGCCCTTTCCCGATGCTGACCAAGAGGCCCGTAATTCTTGACGAGTCTTTCAAAGATATCTGCCATATTATTTTACGCTTTAAAGTTTATTATCAACAAATATAATATCCGGTTATTGTTGGAAAGCCAGCTGCAGTACTACTATTGATCGCCTGTTGCGTCGCATTACGTTCATCGTTCAGTAAGACTATGGAGCTGATTTCTCTGTTGCTATCAAGGGGGGCGTCCATAGGGTATTTCTATACTACTGCTATTCCTTCCGCGGTCGCAAAGGTAACACATAGCGGTGTTAAGTCAAAAGGCCAGCCGCCGGCAAATCGCTATTCAATTGTCATTTTTCTTCAAAAAAGAGGGGCAAATTTCTAAAAAAGTGGAAAAAATGTTCGCAGGCCGGGCTGCTCACTAATGCCGTCCGGCTGAGGTGAGCTCATCAAGCGCCGTTCAGGTTTTTCCCGGTAGGTGCTTACCGTAACGCACAGGCATATGCCGCAGGTGCGGTTGGGTGTTTTTTGCGGACAGCGATGCTGATGCTCTTGAAAAAGATCGGCCATAATTGTTGGTACGGACATTCCGGTTCGTGAAAGCCATGGCGAATATCTTCCTGATTCTTCTATTTATCCAACCGGTTTTCTTAAAAGGGATGATATGACAGCAATATGATGATCGTCGTGTTCGGCCACGAAATACAGCGCATCAATCATGCGCATAGGTTGGTTCAGCCGGGGGTGCAAAGCGGTTTGGGTCAGGTCTGCCGGCTCCAGGTCATAAATGGTTTCCAGCATTTTTTGCCGTTCCCTGGCAAAGGCGTTCAGCAGGTTCTCCAGGGTATTGTCGTTGTGTCCGGCTTCTTCTGTTTTTCTATTGGTAAGATCCGCCGCTGTCAGCACCGCTTTTTTTTGATGAAAGTCTGCCAGGCGCTCCCACCACAAGTCTTCCAGGTCGTAGAGGTGTCCCAGGTGTTGTTTAACTGACCAGCCCTGCGGGTTGTAACTGCACCGGTCCTCATCAGCCGTTTGTAGCAAGTGGGCCAGGCGGAACATACTGCCCTCCAGCCGGCTGAAAATAACCGGAAACAGGGTCACCGGAAAATCAAAATGAAACTGTCTTTGAAACCAGGGTAGTTGGGGTGTCATGGCTTTGGTTGTTAGGGTTGATCCATTACCAGCTGCTGCACATAGCGGGCATTGGGTAAAGCGGCGGCGGCAGCCGTATTGTTGAAATAAAGATAAACTTCTTTTACATCTTCATCCTGCCGAAAGGTTTGGACCACCTGCTCCAGAAAAGTGGTATCATAAGGAGAGTAGTACAGTTTGGGAACCCCATGGAAACGATAGTAGGGCGTAAGGGTATTGATCACGACATCATCCAGCAGGCCCGGAAAGCTAACACCGCAAAAGGTAATGTTTTCCCGGCTGAGCGCCTCTATTACTTCTTTGCGCCACCAGCTGATGTGCCGGAACTCAATGACATTTTTAAAGGCAGGGTCCATATGATCTAAAATCATTTCCAGCAGGGCCTCCGAGTAAGAAAGGGAAGGCGGCAGCTGAAACAAAACCGGGCCCAGCTTGTCTTCCAGTCCCAGGTTTAACATATCATAAAACTCCTGCGCCAGGCTTTGGGTGCCGGCAAATTTTTTTTGGTGGGTGATCATTTGCGGCGCCTTCACCGAAAACACAAAACCATCGGGTGCTTTCCGGTTCCAGCTTTGCAGTTGCGCCAGTTGCGGAAACCGGTAAAAAGTAACATTCAGCTCCAGGGTGTTAAAATGCTGGCAATAGTATTCAAACCACTTTGCCTGCGGTAACCCCTTGGGATAAAAGACTTCTTTCCAGTCTTTATAATAAAACCCCGAGCAGCCTATGTACCACTGCTTTGCCATTACCACTCAGGTATTAAAATATAATGCCACGCTGCCGGCAACCTTTCGTGAGAGGTGAAACGACAAACGTGAGACACAGTTTTCTTCCACAACTGTCGTTTCATCTCTCACGTCTCAAATAAATCAGTCCTGCAGCCAAAGACGGGAGATGGACGAAGCCAGTTCCACCAGCTTGTTAAAAGTGTCCGGCTTGGTGACAAAGCAATTGGCCCCCAGGCTATACGACATTTGCTTGTCGCGCTGTGACGATGAAGTGGTGAACACTACGGTGGGGATGTGTTGCAGCTTCTGATTGGATTTGATTTCCTTCAGGGCTTCCCGGCCGTCCTTGCCCGGCATGTTCAGGTCCATTAGGATCAGGGAGGGCAGGGTTTCTACGTTTTCACCCAGGTAGTCCAGTAAAGCATCTCCGTTCTCCAGAAAAACATAGTGCGGCTGATCGTTTTGGGTCATAAAAGCATCTCTTAATATTTCCCGGTCGTCAGCATCGTCATCCACAATCAGAATAGAATATTTATGATTCAAGCAGGTAGAATTATTGTAAACGTTGCACCCTGGTTGGGCTCACCGGAAGCATAGATGGCGCCACCATGGTGCTCTACGATTTTTTTGCAAATGGCCAGTCCGATCCCGGTTCCTTCATATTCGCTGCGGCCATGCAGGCGCTGAAAGATGGCGAAAATCTTTCCGGCATATTCATCTTCAAATCCAATACCATTATCTGTAAACTGCAGCTTGTGGTATTGGTCGGCCTTGGTTAGTTGCAGGTTCTCCACTTCCTGCGGCATTACAAAACTATGTTTGATTTCAATAACCGGCTGTACGCCTTCCCGTACAAACTTCAGCGAATTACTCAGCAGGTTCTGGAAAAGCTGGCGAAACTGCGAAGGTACAATATTGGCCTCTGGCAACGGATCGGCATGAATAACGGCCGCTTTATGCTCAATTTTAAATTCCAAGGTCTGCAGCACTTCGTCCAGTATAGTTTGCAGACTACAGGATTAAAAAGAGCGGTCGCCGGTAATCATGGAGATGGACAGGAGGTCGGTGATCATGGTTTGCATGCGCTGGGAGGCGTCCACAATCTTTTTCAGGTAAATTTTACCGTCATCAGTCAGCTTGTCCATCTGGGTGTTGATCAGCCGGTCGCCAAAGGTGGAAATTTTGCGCAGCGGCTCTTTTAAGTCGTGGCTGGCCACATAGGCAAATTCTTCCAAACTGGCATTGGACTGCTCCAGCTGAAACGAATTTTGCAGCAGGGTCTTTTCCATTTCCTTACGCCGGGTAATATCCAGCGCCGCGCCTAGTATCTCCACTACCCGGCCATCCGCATCTGCTTTAAAGACCACTTCCCGCACCAGCACCCAGCACCAGTCGCCGGACTTGGTTTTCATCCGGCACTCATACTGTACCATGGAGTTGTGGTGCTGAAACTTTTTATAGCTTTCCCGGCGCTCCGGCAGCAGGTCGTAATCCTCGGGGTGGTACAAGAGTTGGGTAACACCGTCACCTGCCTTAATGATTTCATCGGCGGTATAACCCAGCACATAATAAATCTCGCGATTGATGTAGGCGATGCGGTTTTCGGCTACGTTGTACAGGTACAAAATGGTAGGTGAGGCATCGGCAATCTGGTTAATGAAATGCTCCTGCTCTACCACTTTCTGGGTGGCTTCAATCTGTTCGGTAATGTCCAATGAAATATTCAGCAGGTGTTCGATCAGCCCCTGGCTGTTGCGGTCAAAAATGGTTCCATAGGTTTGGAACCACCGGTAGTGGCCGTTTTTATGGCGTATACGGTACCGGAATTCGGCTATGATATTGTTTTCCGACTGGTGTTCCGGCTGGTTGTAATGCACCAGTAACTGCTGGTTTTTTTCCATGATAACCGCCAGGTCGTCGGGGTGTATCAGTTCGACAAATAAAGCAGCCCCTTTTTGGAGCACTTCTTCGGGGTCGTAGCCCAGCAGTTTCCGGATGCCTTCATTGATGAAGACATACTGGCCTGTATTGATATTATAGGAGGCAATAATCGACGGTGTGGCGTCGGCAATTTTCTGGATAAAGTTTTGTTTTTCCCGCAGTTCGTTTTCGGCCGCCTGCTGTTCTGTTATATCCTGGGTGGTACCAAATATTTCAACCACATTGCCCGCTGCATCCAGCCGCAGTTCGCCGCGGCGCTGCAGGGTTTTTATTTTGCCATTGCGCAATATAATGCGGTGCCGTTTGTTGTAAGGTGTTTTTTCCTGTATGCACTTTTCAAAGTAAGCCAGCAGCCCTTCCTTATCTTCGGGATGAACAAAAGAAAGAAACAGCTCGAACGAAACTTTTTCGGTGGGCGGTAGCTCATAAATACGGAACAACTCCTCCGACCAGGTGGTTTCCTTTGTCTGCACATTAAAGCTCCAGTTACCCAACCGGGCTATAGACTGTGCCTGTTTATACAGCTTCTGGCTTCTTTCCAGGCTGTCAATCAGTTTTTTGTGCTCGGTGACGTCCTGCTCGGTACCCACCACATAAACCGGCTTGCCATTTGCATCCACCTGCAACTGGGCAATGGAGCGGAGGGTTTTTACTTCTCCGGAACCGGTTATGATGCGAAAGGTGTAATCGGCGGAGCCGGTTTTGTAGAACGCTTCAATACACTGGTCTACGTGAAGGCGGTCATCCGGGTGGATGAAGGAAAAAAAGCGGTCCAGCGTTATTTTTTCCGCCTGCGGATCCATGCCGTAAATTTTGTACAACTGGTCGGTCCATTCCAGCTCGTCGGTCAGCAGGTTCATGCTGTAGTTGCCCATGTTGGCCAGTGCTTCGGCCTGCTTGTACATGTGCTCGCTGCTTTTGAGCTTTTCAATCAGCTTTTGTTTTTCGGTAATGTCCTGCACGGTGCCAATCAGTTTGGCCGGCTGGTTGTTTTCATCGTTCAGTACTTCGCCGCGGGCCCGCAAAATTTTTATGGAGCCGTCTTTGGCAACAATGCGATAGTGAAAATCAAACGGCTTTTTTTGCTCTATGGCACGATGCAGTTCGCTGATTACGGTTGCGGCATCTTCGGGGTGGCGAAAGGTGGTGATAATGTTGTAATTCTGCGCTTCGTTGCTGGGTTCCAAACTGTATATCCGGTACAGCTCATCCGACATTTTAATTTCATTGGTGTGCAGGTTCAGCTCGTAGTTGCCCAGGTGGGTTAAAGCTTCCGCCTGTTTGTGGCGCCGGTCGCTCTGGCGCAGGTTTTCCAGTATGCGGCTGCGTTCCGTTATATCCATGATGGTGCCGGTGAGGCGCAGCGGCTGGTTGTCCTTATAAGTGACCACTCCTTTTGACCAGATGGTCTTTTGGTGGTGGGCACCGTTGTAGCGGTATTCGCATTCGTACACCCCGGTTTTGATGGCGCTGGTCAGGCAGTTGGCTACCTTTTGCCGGTCGGCCGGGTAGATGTTGCTGAAAACCGTTTGATAGGTGTTTTCTTCCTCAATCTCCAGTATCTCGTACATTTTGGGAGTGCCGTACAACCGTTTGGTTTCAAATTCCCATACAAAACTCCCGATCTGGGCAATATCCTGCGCTTCCAGCAATTGCTGCTCCCGCTGCTGCAATTGTTCGGCAACCTTTTTTTCTTTATCCACATCCAGTACAATGCCGATGGTTTGGGTGACGCTGCCATCGCGGGCTCTTTTAAAAACCGATTCGTAGATCCGTATCCAGCGGTAGGTGGTGTCTTTTGTTTTGATGCGGAACCGGTGCGACCGAATTTCGCCATCTTGTGCCTGCCTGACTTTTAGAAAGTTTTCTTTGGCTTCCTGAACGTCATCAGGGTGCATCAGCTCGGTAACAACCCGGTGGCCCAGTTCATTCAATTCCTCATGGTCGTACCCGATCATGTCTTTTAATTTCCCATTGGAATAGATGCCCTTCAGGTTCGCCACGTCAAATACGTAAATGGCGCCCGGTGTGGTGTTGTTGATCTTTTGAATAAAATGCGAGTGCTCGTTAATACGCTCCTTCAACAGGCTGATGTAGGTATTGGTGGAGGTGGTTTCCGCAGCCATGGTAAAGAGGTCGATTTCCCTGATCAGTTCAATCATCTTTTCCACATCCTGGCTATAGTCAGGTATAAAATGCAGGAACGTCTGTTTGCGTACATAGCTGATCAGGGTAATGTCTTCGGCTACCACTTCATATTTGTCAATATTGGGCAGCTGGTTCTCGGTCCATTTCTTTACGGCCTGGTCAATTTGCTGTTGGGCCTGGTTTTGCGCCAGGTAGGTTAAAAACTCCCGGCCCGTTTGCATAACAAATTGAACCAGCTCTTCTTCTGCCATGCCTTCCAGCAGCTTGAGCAGCGGCACATCCAGTTGCTGGGAAAGCCTGATCTGAAAGGTGCTGTAGTCGCGCATGCGATGCGTCAGCAGGTAGTCTGCAAAGGCTGGTAAGTGTACAAAATCCAGCTTTAGTTTGCCGCTTATGGTGTTTGTTTGCACGTAAATTATATCTATTGAACGGGCAGGACATGCAAGGGTGGCTTGCTGCAGCCTGACCGCAGGTACAGTTCAAAATTGTTGGCTAAAGATAAAGTTAGTGCAAATACAAAATGCTACCCCGCTTTGCCATTAAGTTTTGCGGTCCATAACCATGTCAAGCCTGCCCGGCATGCATCCCTCGTCCTCCGGAAATGGTTTTGTGAGGTTCCCTCAAATAACCATTCGGCCTGTCTTTGCTCCTGATGGATGTACGCACGTTGGCCAGATGAGGAGCACTTATTAGTCCAACCGGAAAAACGTTGCCATATGGGCTTTTAAAGAAGTTGTCCAGCGCAAAAGAGGACGCTTTTAAACGTCCTCTTGTTGTTTAAAAAGCTATATGGCCGGGGCATCATGACCGGGGCGAAACTTATCAGGTACGATCACTGGATTTGTCGTTGTCGTCTTCGTCCAGCTCATTATCCAGGTTCTCTTCTCCACTCATCTCTACTTCGTCCAGTACACTGCCGGGCAGCTCCTCCTCATCTTCTTCCAGCTCCTGGTTCGATACATTCTGCGGCACTCCAATTTCGTCATTGGTAGCATTGAGTACCGCCAGGTCTTCGGGTGTTACGTCGGCTTCCGTACCGGGCTTTATGTCCAGGTCGTCATCGGTAGCAGGCCCGGGTATCATGGCTTCTTCCGCTCTTTCGCGGTTTTGGCCGGCCAGAAAACGCTGGCTTACGCCGGTAGCGTTTCGGGAACTGGGAATATTCTCTACATCCACATCTACCCGATGGCTATCGGTACGCTGATCCATGATATCTTCTTTGGCCGGGTAATGGGGGTAACCCGGAAAATCCTGGTCGGTTTTTTCGTCGGGTGATTCTTCTACTTCTTTTTTGCTATCCATGGCTTTGGACGGATCATTTTCCGGAATACGGGAGGCTTCATGATTATTGACATTTTTTCCTTTCATGACAATGCTTTTCCTCATTATATAAAATGTTGTGCCGCATATCTTGGAACAGTTGACGGTTGACAGATGACAGTTGACTGTGGAAAAGGCTGAGGGATTGGAAAGATGGAATCAGCATCCTTGATGCCTGCTCGACCGTCAACTATCAACTGTTAACTGTCAACCATCATCTGTCAACTCCTCAAAAGGCATTCGGCTACCAGGCGGCCGTTGCACAGGGCTGCTTCTACGGTTCCTATCTCCAGGCCGTCGTGCAGGGCTTCGCCGGCAAAAAACAGCGTGTCTTTGACCGGGGTGGAAAGCTGCTGGAGCGCCTGCCGGGTTTGGGTGGTGACATAGGCATAGCCGCCTTGTGTATAGATGTCATGGGCCCAGTTGTGCACCTGCCAGCCGCTGAGCTGTGCTTCCAGCTCCGGGATGGGTTTTTGAAAGATTTGTCCCAGCGATTGCAGCGCCTTTTGAAGTAGTTGCTGGTCTGTAGATTCTTTTAAGGGCAGGACTGCCGGGCCGGCACACCAGCCGGTCAGCAAGGCTGTGGATTGCGGGTGCTGTGTCCACCAGGTGGGGATGACCGCTTCGGAAAATAAAAAGCCCATGTGGGTTAGCCGCTGATCCTGCTGCCAGAAAGCTTCTTTAAACTGCAGCAGTATTTTAATAACTGCACCAAAGCCCATTTGCCGCGCCGCCGCCATCTGCTCATCCAACGCAGGGTGAAAATGGATGGCCTCGTTTTGCAACACCCCCAGCGGTACGGTAATGATTGCCTGGCGGGCTGTATACACTTTGGCGGCCGTGGTGCTAACCTGCACCCGTCCGGGCTGCCATTGCAGGCGGGTAACAGGGGAGGATAATTGCAGCCGGCAGCCTTGTTGCAGGCATGTGTTTTTTAAATGCTCCACCAATTGACCGTAGCCGCCCAGTACCCGGTAATTCTCTTCATCGGCGCCCTGCAGTTCATCTTTCAAAAAGAGAGTGCTGGCTTTGTGTATGTCACCTGCATAATAACCTTCGGTATAGCTGTATATGGACTTTTTAAGCAATTGATATTTGGCGTCTTTGAAATGGTCTTCCAAAAACTGGTACACGCTCACATCTTCTTTTTGCTGTTGGAGCGCCTTCATCAGCAGGTCGTAGTGTTCAATAAAATCTTCCTGCTGCACCCACTGCCCGTTTTCGCTGCGCCATATTTCACCCCCAGCTTCCTGGTAGGAGAGATGGGCTTCTTGCAGCAGGGCCAGGGTTTGTTTTAAATTCCCATGTATAAACTCGGCGCCGCCTTCAACGGGTTGCGCAAAGCAAGGGTGGTTGAGGGTGTGAATCCTGCCGCCAATTCGGTTGCGGGCTTCCAGTAGCAATACCTGTTTTCCGTGGGCCGAAAGCTTTCGGGCCGCCATCAGGCCGGCGGCTCCGGCTCCAATAATCATGACATCTGCATCCATACGGCAACAACGTTTTTTTCTGCGGTGGAGTACCAGGTGTGCTGCAGGCATTAGGGCGACCACAATGCAGGCTGTAAGCTGCTATACTTACCACCAACCAGGAATGACCCTTGATGCAAATCCTTAGCCATTGTTGACAACAGCCTGGTTCAACAGATCCTGCAGGTCTAAGGCAATGGTATACATATCAATACTGCCGTCTTCTTTATGCGGCCATTGGTCGCGGGGTCTATCCCAGTACAACTCCACCCCGTTATGGTCGGGGTCATTCAGGTAGATAGCTTCTGAAACACCATGGTCGGAAGCGCCGGTTAAGGGATACCCGGCTTCTATCAGCCGTTTCAGGGCTATCGCCAGGTCTTTGCGGGTAGGATAAACAATGGCGGTATGAAACAAGCCGGCGCTACGCCGGGGTGCCGGCGGGGCATCTTTGCTGTACCAGGTGTTTAAGCCTATATGGTGGTGGTAGCCGCCCGCCGAAATAAAGGCCGCCTCATCGCCATAGGTGGTGGTCAGTTCAAAGCCCAGCAGGCCGCAATAAAAATCCAGGGACCGCTGCAGGTTGGCTACTTTTAAATGTACATGACCAATACGGGTATCAGCCGGAATGATGTAATTGTTTTCCATTTGTTGAATGTTTAATGAACCGCCCTATAAATTTAGCTGGAATAAACGGATCCTGCGAACCGGCACGCTACCAATAAGGGTGTTTGTAAGACGCGGTATGGCCATCATGGATTTTATTTTTTCCAGTAAAAGGCGGCATACTGGCTGCTAAAAATTTCTTTGTCCTTGCTAATGCACTCCAGGTTCTTTAACGTGTCAAGGGCTGTAAAGTCTTTGCCCCTGGCCAATACCAGCACACCATGCCGGGGTTTTATAAAATGTTGCAAAGCTGCCGTGGATGGATAAACAGGGATGGTACGGCGGGCATAAAAAACAAACTCATCATTAAAGTTTTGATAAGCCACTACTGCAGAGCTGGTATGGAATAGCTGTTGCCTTTTTCTGAGTGGGGTTTGTTGATCCAGGGCCGGCAGTAAAACTCCGTTTACCAATAAGGCAAACATAGCATAGGTGCCAGCTATCCATAAAATGCTTGTACCAGTATGCCATTTAGAAGAGCGCAGCGCCATCAGCATGCCCGCCGGCAGGAACATAAATAAAAGTGCCTGCCATTTTACCGGCTGAAAGGGCGTTGTGTTTTGTAGCCAAATAAATAAACCCACCGGTATAAGGAAACTGATCACCAGCAGTGTCAGCAATTCGGGCTTCAGGTTTAGGGGTTTCCCGTGGTTATGGAAGAACTTGTTCAAATAAAAGGCCGTGATGATAGCAAAAAAGGGGTAGGCAGGCGTTGTATAATTGATGAGCCGGGTACGGGAAAAGCAATAAAATACCACCACGCACAAAAAGGAAATCAAAACAAACAGCAGCGCTTCATTTTTTTTGATTTGCTGCCAGCAAGCTGAAACAGAGCGGATGAAAAACACAGAAAAAGGAAACATGCCTAGTACTACAAACAAAGGGGTCAGCAAGAAAAAACCGCCATGCTGATCGGTAGCGGTTTGAAACCGGCTGACATTATGCGTTAACAAAAAACTGCTCATCCAGGCTCCCTGCGTTTGCTGACCTACCAGTCCATACCAGGGTAAGCTGATGATGCCCACCAGCAAAACACCATATAGCGGTTTTAAAGAAGTGATGGTGGGCCAGGTAAGTTTTTTCTTCAGCAGGAGGTACAAAAAAAGGGTGAGGGCCGGTATGACCACGGCCACCGGTCCTTTCACCAGCAGGCCTATTCCCCAAAGCATATACATAGCGGCATACCACTTCAACCTACCGGACGTCCAGCCTTCCCAAAAGCAATACAGTGAGGCGGTATGACAAAAGATGAGATAAGGATCGGGTGTGGCCAGGCGAAACTGCGTAATGGTGTGGGCGGAAGCAAGCAGCACCAGTATAGTAAGGCAGGCCGTTCGAAAGTTGAAATGACGCCTGACAAAGAAAAACGTGGCGCCAAAGGTGGCCAGGCCGCAAACCGCCGAAAAAAAGCGGGCGCTTCCTTCCGTAATGCCTCCTGCCAGGTAAGCCAGCATCATGGCCCAGTACTGAAATACCGGTTTGTCGGTACGAAGCAGGTCATTGAAAGTAGGTACAATCCAATCTTTTCTTACCATCATTTCGCGGGCACACTCCGCATTGCGGGCCTCCGCCACCTGGAAAAGCCCCGTGCTGCCCAACCGGAAAAAAAGCAAAAAAACAGTAAGCCCCAGCAGCCAAACCATAACAGAGCGGTTATGCATAGACCTGTAGTTTTAGCAATCTACCTAGCGTTGGTTAACGTCACAAATGTTTAAACATTGGTATGGTGAATATGGTAAAGGAAACAGGGCGCTTTTTCAAAAAGTAGCCGTTGCGCTATATTAAAGTTAACAATAATAAGCCAGCGGAAGTGTGCAAAAAAAAAACGGCGCCGGAAGGAAAACGATCAGGCATCTTAAATGTTCAAAAAGCCTTTTGAAAACCCATAGGGCAGGGAGCATCTGATACTTTTTAAAAAGCCCATATACCGTCTGCACTACGGTTGCAAACCCACGGCGGCTCATTCCATGATTGATTATATTAAAAAAATAAAAAAGTACCCGAAGGTACCTGGAAGAAAAGGCCGATTGCCTGAAGCAAGGCAATTAGTTGTTTCTTATTCTGTCTGGTTAATAAAAACTTACCGGACGGACATATAAACTACATTGGCAGGATGGGTAAAACCACTTTCATAAGTGCCTATGCCATAGTTGCTGGCGCCGGGTACTATTTCCATGGATTCGCTTTGGCTGGAAAAGCTGCCCACATACACCCGGTAATTAGCGCCGGCACGGGTGACAATGGCTTCTACTTTGTATTTTCCGGCCGGCACATCTATCACGTAGTATTCCGTTTTGGTGAACGAAATAATAAAGGTGCCTTGCAATACCTGACCGGTGGTCCCGTCCATCAGCTCACCTATCGGGGTCAGGTAATAGGTAACTACATCGCCTGCTTCTAACTGAGGACCGTAAAGGCTGCCCAGCTTGTAAAATTTAATGGAAGTACCAAAGTAACCGGTTCCGTCTTCACCAGGGGTTCTGTCCGGAATGCGGCCTTTGTGTTTTAACTGAAAGTTACGTACGGCACCCTTGCTGAGATCAACAAAGTCATAATCTGTATCTTTAGCCATGCCCACCCGCAACAAATAATTAATGCCCTGGTAGGTGACCGGTGCCCAGGCCAGCACTTTGTAACTGCCAAAGTCAGCCACCTTGCAACTGTATTGACCTTGAGCGTTGGTGGTTACATCGTAATACGAAAAATCATTTTCCACCCGCACTTTGGCGCCGGCGATGGGGTTTCCTTTGGCATCTTTTACTACACCCGTCACTGTGTTTTTGGCGGGGGTAGTGACGCCACCCGGGTTATCATCTTTTTTGTCCGGGTCTTTTTTACAACCGGATAAGGTAAGTACGCCCAGCAATGCGGCGCTGGCCAGCAGGGTCATTACAATTTTCTTCATAAAGTTTCATTACAGCGTTGAGGTGATGAATAAAGTTTTGGTTTGGGTGCAGAACGCAATGAGCGGGTATTGTAATGGCCTGGTTTGGCCGGCATTAAACCCTGTATCGCCTTGCTTTCTGCACCTTTTGGCCCGCGAAGCTAGCAGTCGTTATACCTGAACTTGGAGCCAATTGTAACAAGTTGAAAAAAAGCGGGATGACTTGCCGGAAAAGAAGCATCAAGTGTAGGCACAAAAAAAGCCCCGCACAAGGCGGGGCTTTGTCCATCAGATCGTCTGTTGATTCTATTTACCCATTTTCTTTTTTAAGTTCTCATCGATCGCGTCTAAAAACTCTTCGGTATATAAAAAGTCTTTTCCGTGTTCTACTTTGCCGGGCTTGATGGTCAGGGCCAGGTCTTTGGTCATTTTGCCGCTTTCCACCGTTTCGATACAAACGGCTTCCAAAGCATTACAAAAATCAATCAGCTCCTGGTTGTTATCCAGTTTGCCCCGGAAGGCCAGGCCGCGGGTCCAGGCAAAAATAGAGGCAATCGGGTTGGTAGAGGTAGGATTGCCTTTCTGGTGTTCGCGGTAGTGGCGCGTAACGGTACCGTGGGCCGCTTCGGCTTCCATGGTCTTGCCGTCGGGTGTCACCAGTACCGAGGTCATTAGGCCCAGTGAGCCAAAGCCCTGTGCTACAGAGTCGCTCTGCACATCACCGTCATAGTTTTTACAAGCCCAGATAAAGCCGCCGTTCCATTTCATGGCAGAGGCCACCATGTCATCAATCAGGCGGTGCTCGTAGGTAATGCCGGCTTCTTTGAACTTAGGTGCAAATTCCGCATCAAACACTTCCTGGAAAATGTCTTTAAAGCGGCCATCGTATTTTTTCAGGATGGTGTTTTTGGTGCTCAGGTAAAGCGGCCAGCCTTTTTGCAGCGCCATGTTCATACAGCTGCGGGCAAAGCCACGGATGCTTTCGTCGGTATTGTACATGGCCAGGGCCACACCACCGTCGCCGCTATAGGTGTATACTTCGTGCTCCTGCTTTTGACCGTCTTCGCCTTCAAAGGTGATGGTTAATTTGCCTTTACCTTTTACAACAAAGTCGGTAGCCCGGTACTGGTCGCCAAAGGCATGACGGCCTACAATGATGGGGCGGTCCCAGGTAGTCACCAGGCGGGGGATATTTTTGATCACAATGGGCTCGCGGAATACGGTGCCATCCAGGATGTTACGGATGGTGCCGTTGGGGCTCTTCCACATTTGCTTCAGCTTGAATTCTTCCACACGGGCTTCATCGGGTGTGATGGTGGCACACTTGATACCGACACCGTACTGCTTAATGGCATTGGCCGCATCGATGGTTACCCGGTCATTCGTCTGATCCCTGTATTCAATACCCAGATCGTAGTATTTGATATCTACATCTATATAGGGTAAAATCAGCTTGTCTTTGATGAATTTCCAGATAATGCGGGTCATTTCATCGCCATCCAGCTCAACCACGGGATTGGCAACTTTAATCTTTTGCGTCATAATTGAACGTTATGGTTTTAGTTTACGAAACGGCAGCAAATCTACTATTAAAATAAATTGTATAGTTTTTGTTATGAATTATACTGCATCGGGCTCATTTGCGGAGGTTAATTACTTAAAGCTAAAAGCCTGCTTATGGAAGAGACAAAGCCTTTTTACCAGTTCTTGTACAAGTTTGTGGAGCTGAGCCCCGAGGAGTACCGGCAGTTTGTGGAGCCTTATCTTCAGCTGCGGCGGTTTGGCAAGCGGCAACTGGTAACCCAACCCGGCGAGGTGGAAAACTACTTCAACTTTATTTTATCGGGGCTGGCCCGAAAATATTATAAAAAGGGGGCTGAGGAAATTATTGTGCAGATTGCAACCGAAGACCATATCATCCATGCGCAGGAGTCCTTCCACAGCCGCACGCCATCCGAATACACCATTGATACCATTGAGCCCACCACTTTTGTTTCGATTACTTACGACGACCTGGAAAAAATTTATACCACCAACAGCAAGATGGAGCACCTGGGCCGGCTGGTGATTACCTTTACCATGATCCTGCGCGACAAATGGCAGATTCAAATGCTGAAGATGACGCCGCGGGAACGCTTCTTACATTTTGTGCACAACAATGTTGACCTGCTGCAGCGGGTGCCGCAAAAATACCTGGCTTCTTACCTGAATATTCAGCCGGAAACCTTTAGCCGGTTTAAGCACCTGCTGCGGGAAAAGCGATAGTTTTTTAGGTAGTTGACAGTTGAGGGATGACGGTGGACAGCAGGGAAATCTTTCAAAAGCCCATACTTGTATTCTTTCTAAAAATCTATACTCAACTTATCAACTTCTTTTAAAAACCCATATAGTTCTGAAAACAGTGATCCTTCTTCCTGAAGCTGTCAAGGAAAAGACACGACACTCACCCCTGTCATCCCTTGAGCCGGGATACACCCGCATCTTCAAGTATCTTTTCTTTGTGCTCCTTTGTGCCTTCGTGCCTTGGTGGCACCAAAACAAACTCTTTCAAAAGTCCATATGACTATAGCTTTATCCTACGGTAGGTAGCGCTTCATACTTTTTCTACCCGAAACAGTAAGCAAAAAGTTCCAGGCCAACCCGATGGCTCCGCCCGTTTGGACCGCCCACGCACAGCAACCCACATTACAGCAGGTATCCTTCTCTATGATCTGTAAATAATTTGAAAATGTTTACTGGTATGGGGTTTTCAAGAAGTTCGAATCCTTTTGCGTGTTATGATGAGATACTGCAGGCGTTGTATCCCGCTATCCTTTCTTTACAGCAACAAGTCTCTGCAGTTCATGCGGGATAAGGCGCTGCACCAGTCTAATTGACCTATTTTTTACATTTTACATTTTTCATTTTGCCTTTTAACTTTTGCCTTCTGCTTTCAGCCTTTAGCCTTCTGCCTTTTGCCTCCCTTCCCCATACTGGCATGTTATTTTATTTCTATAGAGGCTCGGCAGTAAAGAAGTGGTTTTTACAAGAAATCATTATGCAATGAAACAAGATGTGTCAAAATATTTATGGTGGCAGAAAGGGATTGTTTACCAGGTTTATCCTCGTTCCTTCCAGGATAGCAATGGCGATGGCGTGGGCGATTTGCAAGGCGTGATCAAGCGGCTGGATTACCTGAAGTGGCTGGGCGTTAATGCGGTCTGGCTGTCACCCATTTACCCGTCGCCCATGGCCGATTTTGGCTATGATATTTCCGATTATAAAGGCATTCACCCGCTGTTCGGGTCCATGCAGGACTTTGACGACCTGCTGCGGGCGGTGCACGACAGAGGCATGAAACTGATCCTGGACCTGGTACCGAACCACACATCCGATCAGCATCCCTGGTTTCTGGAGTCACGGTCGTCCCGCAACAATCCCAAACGGGACTGGTATATCTGGCAAGATGGCCGGCCGGACGGGCAGCCGCCCAATAACTGGCTGAGCGTATTTGGCGGCTCCGCCTGGGAGTGGGACGAAACTACCGGCCAGTATTATTACCATGCGTTTTTGAAAGAGCAGCCCGACCTGAACTGGCGCAACCCCGAAGTGCAGGAAGCCATGCTGGATGTGATGCGATTTTGGCTGGATAAAGGCGTGGATGGCTTTCGGGTAGATGTGATGTGGCACATGGTCAAGGATGATCAGCTTCGGGATAACCCGCCCAACCCGGACTACCAGCAGCACATGGCTACTTACGAGCAGTTATTGCCCGTGTATTCAACCGATCAGCCGGAGGTGCACGACATTGTGCATAAAATGCGCAAGGTGCTGGACGCCTACGACGAACGCATGATGATAGGAGAGATTTACCTGCCCATTCACAAACTGGTTACCTATTACGGCATCGATAACCAGGGGGCGCACCTGCCGTTTAATTTTCTGTTGCTGTCGCTGCCGTGGAATACGCAGCAAATTGCCGCCGCTATTAACGAATACGAAGGCGCCCTGCCGCAGGAGGGCTGGCCCATCTGGGTGTTGGGCAACCACGATCAGCCCCGGATTACCAGCCGCGTAGGTCTACAACAGGCACGGGTGGCCGCCATGTTGCTGCTCAATTTAAAAGGTACGCCTACCATCTATTACGGCGATGAAATTGGCATGCGGGATGTGCCCATACCTTTTGAAGAAGTACAGGATCCGCAGGGCCTGAACATGCCGGATAAAAACCTGAGCCGCGACCCGGCCCGTACACCCATGCAATGGGATAACAGCGACCAAGCCGGCTTTACCGATGGCCAACCCTGGCTGCGGCTGAACCGGAATTTTGCAAGAGAAAATGTACAGGCGCAAAAAGACAATCCTTACTCCATGTTGTCCTTGTACCGGCGGCTTATCCAACTGCGGCAACAGGAGCCTTCACTGATGGTAGGCGACTACCTGCCAGCTTATTCGGATCAGCAGGTGTTTTCTTTTGTTCGTCATGCCAAAGGCGATAAGCGCTTCCTGATAGTGCTGAACCTGAGCCATAGGCCTTGTTATGTAAAACCCAAAAACATTTCACCTCAAGGTACCATTGTACTGGCTACCGATCCCGACCTGGAAGGCAACCGCATCGTGGACCGTATCAATTTAGGTGGCGATGAAGGTATCATCATACAACTGGAGGATGCGCATGAATGAAAGCCTTCAGGTGATGTATGGAAAAAGGATGCATGTATTGATAAGCAGGAATAAAAAAGGAATTGCAGATCATGAAAAATATAGGAGCCTGTTATTCAGGTAATGGAGTTTGTACTTTTTCGGTTTGGGCTCCGCAGAAAAAAACAATGGTGTTGCACCTGCCCGCAAAAGATCAAAAGGTGAACATGCAAGGGGACGAGTGGGGGTATTTTTCCGTCACCTTAGACGACATACAGCCCGGCGAATTGTATTTTTTTATGCCGGATGGAAAAAAGGGTTTTCCCGATCCGGCCTCGCATTACCAGCCCCAGGGCGTACACGGTCCCTCTGCCGTAGTGGACCAGGCCTCTTACCAGTGGCAGGACAGCCAGTGGAGGGGATTGCCGTTCAGTGAGCTGGTGCTGTACGAGCTGCACGTGGGTACCTTTACCCCGGAGGGAACGTTTGAAGCCATTATTCCCCGTCTGGACGAATTGATCAAAACCGGCATCAACGCCATCGAACTCATGCCGGTAGCGCAGTTTCCCGGCAGCCGCAACTGGGGGTACGATGGGGTATTTCCTTATGCCGTTCAAAACTCCTATGGCGGCCCGGAGGGCCTGAAAAAACTGGTGGATGCCTGTCATGCTCGGGGCATGGCTGTTTTTTTGGACGTCGTATACAACCACCAGGGGCCCGAGGGTAATTACCTGATGCAGTATGGCCCTTATTTCACCAACCAGTATTGTACGCCCTGGGGCGATGCGCTGAACTTTGACGGGGAATGGTCCGATGGGGTGCGGGAATATTTTTCCAATAACCCGCTGCACTGGTTCGAGCACTATCATATCGATGGCCTGCGTTGCGATGCCATCCACATGGTGTTTGATGCCGGCGCTGTTCATTTTTGGGAGCTGACCCATAACATGATTCGTCAGCTGGAGCAAAAGCTCGGGCGACCCCTGCACATGGTAGCCGAAAGCGACCTGAACAGTCCCCGCGTGGTCAAGGTGCCGGAGGTGGGCGGCTATGGTTTTGATGCCCAGTGGCTCGACGATTTTCATCATTCCCTTTATGTGCTGCTGGATAAGAAAGGAAAAGAACGCTACGAAGATTTTGGGCAACTGGAACAACTGGCCAAAGCTTATACCGATGGTTTTGTACACAGTGGCGAGTATGTCAAGTTCCGTAAGCGCAGGCATGGGGCCTCTTCTGCCGGAGTGCCGGGACATAAGTTTGTGGTCTTTAATTTAAACCACGACCAGGTAGGCAACCGCGTACGGGGCGAACGGTTGTGCCAGCTGGTGGATTTTGAACGGCTGAAAATGGCCGCCGCCGCCATTATGTTATCACCTTATGTGCCCCTGTTGTTTATGGGTGAGGAATACGCCGACGAAACGCCCTTTTTCTACTTTGTAAGCCACTCTGACCAGGAGCTGATCAAAGCCGTGCAGGAAGGCCGCAAAAAAGAATTTGAAAACTATCAATGGCAGGCGGAGCCGCCCGATCCGCAGGATGAAAAAACCTTTCAAAACTCCATACTGCATTGGCAAAAGCGGAAGTCGGGCAAGCACCAAACCATGCTACAGTGGCACCAGAAGCTGATTGAAATGCGACGCACCCATCCGGTGCTGCAGAATTTTTCTAAAAACGATATCAAAGCCCATGTCATTGACGAAGCCGGCCTGCTAGTGCACCGGCAAACTGAGGGTGGGCTGCATCACCTGCTTTGCCTGTTCAATTATTCAGAATCACCCATTAACTGCACCCTGCCGGAATGGAGCGCCAACTGGGTAAAGGTGTTGGATTCTAAAGAACCGCAATGGCTGGAGGAAAAACAAAAGAACAGCTCTCTTTCGCCACTGCAGGCTGTAGCACGTCAAAAGCTGGCCTTGCCGCCCTGTAGCGTTGTGGTGTATCAAAGCGTTAAGGGAGGTGCCTGATCTTTTAAACCATATCGGGTACCTGCCGGTATGGGTTTTTAAAAGAGTTGCCGATGCAAGGGCGATTTTAAGTGGCACTAAATTGGTGGCGGAAGAGGAAAATATTGTCTATGAAAGAACGGAATGATCAGCCCTTGCCGCAGGATAAAGACCGGCATTTAGATGTCCCTGCAGAAGCCAACCGCGATAAGCATATCAATTTTCTGGATACCGATCAGGATAGCCGCCGTGAAGACGTGAATGAAGATTCCCCTTTTTTCGTTCCCAGCAATACGCCTTTAAAACGAGAAGTGGATAAAGAAAGCGGATCGGGTGAATAGCAGGTCCCACCCAGCAAAGACGCTTAAGCTTTGAAAATGACCCTTTAGGTGCCAGTGGCACAAGACAATAAAAGTATCATTTAAGTGTTGAGTATAAATGATGCGGCACCTTTAGCAATTCTTGGCCTAACACTGTTTTGCTTATACAATGCGTGGCGCAGATTTCGCATAGCATACCATAGCACCGGATAAAATAAATAGCATGGAAGCAATTCACCCTAATTATGGATCATCAAAATGTAAAGAAGAAGTAGCGGCGGCCGAAGAGGGCTTTACTTATCCCTTGCCCCGGGCGGTACTGCGGCCCAATACGCATATTCTGCTGGACGGCGAATGGCGGTTTCATTTAGACCTGGAAGACCGTGGCCTGCGGGAAAGCTGGTTTTTAGGACACCAGTTTGAACATACGGCGCACTGGCCCGGCTCCATTGAAGAGCATATGGCCAAAGCTAAAGAGCTGACCACTGAAAAAGCCTGGCACGATAAGATCATTGCCTGGTATGAGCGGGAGTTCCCGTTGCCGGAGCTCAACAATGGAAGTCCTGTTCCGCATACGCTGCTGCAGCTGACGTTTGGAGCCTGCGGCTATGAAACAAGGGTTTGGCTCAACGGCTTTCCGCTGCGCACCATAGAAGGGGAGGATGTGCACGTGGGTGAGTACACTTCTTTTTCCTACGAGCTGGACGAAAAGATACTGCGGCCCAACAACCGCCTTACCGTGCGCATATCAGATACCATGGATGCCGAAATTCCCCGGGGCAAGCAGGAGTCGCATGTGTATAAGCGGGGCGGCATCTGGTACCAAACCTATACCGGTGCAGTGCGCAGCATATGGCTGGAGCCGGTGGAGCGCAACCGCTTGCGGTCCCGCGTAGGGGTGGTCAGCATTGTGGAGGACAATCTGGTGCGTTTTAATCTTACCACCCGCATTCACGATCCCGGCAACTATATCCTCCGGCTTAAAATTTTCAACCGGGAGCAGGAAACCCAGGACCCTATTGCTACAGACGAATTTCCGCTGATGCTGGAAGCCGGCGAAAAAAGGC
This sequence comes from Bacteroidota bacterium, assembly GCA_023391895.1. GTDB lineage: Bacteria > Bacteroidota > Bacteroidia > Chitinophagales > Chitinophagaceae > Flavisolibacter. The sequence continues at coordinate 49 of JAEWAC010000020.1, read as the reverse complement.
AGCGGGTGGTAGTGGAAATACCGGATGCGCATTTGTGGTCGCCGGAAAA
>JAEWAC010000330.1 GCA_023391895.1 Bacteroidota bacterium | reverse complement strand
ACATGATGTAAGGGGTTCCATGGCGCATGTGCAGATGCTGGCGGAAGTGGGTTTGATGACGAAAGAAGAAAGTGTGGTGGCGGTTCAGGCTTTGCAAACCATTTTACAGGAAATAGAACAGGGTCAGTTTGTCATTGAAGAAGGCATAGAAGATGTGCACTCGCAGGTAGAATTTTTACTGACGCAGCGCATTGGCGAAACCGGCAAAAAAATTCATAGCGGCCGCAGCCGCAATGACCAGGTGGCGGTAGACATTAAATTGTACTTACGCGAACAGGTTCTTTTGATAAAAGATAGTGTAAAACAATTATTTGAGCTGCTGATCAAACAAAGCGAACAGTTTAAAGACAAACTGCTGCCGGGCTATACGCATCTTCAAATTGCCATGCCCTCCTCTTTTGGACTATGGTTTGGCGCTTATGCCGAAAGCCTGGTGGATGACCTGGAAGTACTGGCCGCCGCTTATGCGGTTACCAACAAAAATCCTTTGGGTAGTGGTGCCGGTTATGGTTCATCTTTTCCACTGAACCGCACTTTAACGACAGAGCTGTTGCAATTTGCCAGCCTGAATTACAACTCGGTCTATGCGCAAATGAGCCGTGGCAAAACCGAAAAGATCGTAGCCATGGGCTTAAGTACCCTTGCCGCTACCTTGAGTAAATTATCCATGGACTGTTGCCTGTACCTGAACCAGAACTTTGGCTTTATCTCCTTTCCTTCCGAGCTGACCACCGGCAGCAGCATCATGCCGCATAAAAAAAATCCGGATGTATTTGAACTTATCCGGGCCAAGTGCAACCGCATCCAGTCCCTGCCTAATGAGTTGACGCTACTGCTCAATAATTTGCCCTCCGGCTACCATCGCGACCTGCAGCTGACGAAAGAAATTTTATTCCCGGCAATTGAAGAGTTAAAGGCCTGTATAGAACTGGCTATACTGATGTTGAGCCACATTGAAATCAAAGACCAAATACTGGCCGACGAAAAATACAAATACCTGTTTAGCGTAGAGGCTGTGAACGAGCTGGTGAATCAGGGCATTCCATTCCGCGAAGCGTACCAGCAGGTAGGCAATCAGATAGAAAAAGGCGACTTCCAGTTTGACTATGCCAAAGGCCTGCACCACACCCATGAAGGCAGCATTGGCAATCTGAGCAATGAGTCTATCAAAAGCCTTTTTGACCAGGTGGAAAGTAAGTTCGGGGCTTGAACAGCGCCTTAAAATTTATATAAAACCGGATAATCGGTTTTTACAATTAATGTATGACTATTTACAGTTCATGCATCGGACCGTTGTGGCGGCGGCGGTACCAGGCTACTTTTACATCGTTGAGATCAAAAATCAACCACCATGAAACAAGTAGCCTTTTTATTCATCTTCCTGGTTATTCTTTGCAACAAGGTCCTGGTTCCTGCAGTGTACCAACAGGCTGAACAAACAAAGCTGGTTTGCAGCTCCGTAAAGCAGCATCGGACTACAGAAGTATCGAAACCGGCTACAGATGTATTTTTCCCTTCTTTATTGATTATGGATTAAAAACTTAAACATTTCTTTTTCAAAAGTCCATGCCTTTTCTTTGCGTTTCCTTATAATCCGAAACGTATGAAAAAAACAATCTTAACACTGCTTATTATTGCCACCTCCTGCACCATTGTAATAGCCCAAGATGCTTCCCGTTCAAAGTTTGGCGTAAAAGCGGGTTACAACTGGTCTTATATTACCGGTACACAAACCGGCTTTAACAAAAACAGCAAAAGCGGCTTTATGGCTTCGGCCTTTTATGCACCCACCTCTAAAGGACGGGGCTACCGTTCGGAGATCGTGTTTTCCCGTCAGGGCTACACTTTTGATGAGGGTGGAAAAAATACTGATGTGCTGAACGATTACGTTTACCTGCCGCAACTGGCCACCTTTGGTATCGGCAAGTTTTTGCAACTGCAACTAGGCGGACAGGTAGGCTTTTTATTAAACTCTAAACTTTCCTCTGAAGGCAAAGACAGCACGATTACCAATTTGATGAACCGTGTAGACTATGGCTTTGCCGGCGGTGTAGAGATATACCCTTATAAAGGGATTATTGTAGGAGGCCGCTATAATTTGGGTCTTGGTAAATTGTACAAGCGTTATGAACAGGCAGCGGAAAATCCTTATCCTCTTCCGTTCAATCCCGAAACCACCGATTTTAAAAACGGGCTGTTCCAGTTTTTTATCGGCTATAAGTTTTAAAAACCCATATACTTTACCATACAAAAAGCGCCTTCCATTGAAGGCGTTTTTTATTACCACCAGTTGTAGCTGATGTCGTGTATACGGTTATTGATGTTCAGCACTGTTTTTAAAAAATACTTTCCGGCGGGTTGTCCGGTGGGTAACCAGCCGCGGCCGGTGGCCGATATAATCAACAGGCAATCTTCCGTACCCATTACGGCAAAATCATCCATATAGGGCCCCTTTTCAAAGTACGGCACACCATATATTTCATGAAACTGCTGACAGGCTTCTGCCACATCATCCACCGTAATTCCAATTTCGCAAAGGCCAATGATGGCGTCGCTGCTAAAGGGTGCATCCGACGCATTTTTCAGATCATGGTGCACAATAAACTCTAAAATATTTTTCTGCGGGTCATGAAAATAAAAAGCATGGGCATTCCAGTTAGCAAAGTCTGCAATGTTGGAAGCGTGGTTGTAGGGCAGCACCGAAGTCCGGCTGGTTACCCACTGGTAGGCTTCCTCCAGTTTGTTTTCCGGTATCAAAAAAGCAAAATGATAAAAGCTCCGGTCGCCTTCCCGCAGCCGGAAAGTAATGACCGATTGTCCTGCAATAAAAGAAATACTGTCTCCGGTTTTGCGGGCAATGGGCAACTCCATTACCTGGTGATAAAAGGCCTCCATACCGGCCAGGTCCTTTGTCTGTAGTTCTATTTCCTGTATGGTCATAACATGGGGTTTTGAAAACTTTTGAAGACGGGCTTTAGCGGTTGTAAAATAACTCACCCAATCAGCAAATCCGGTTCAATATAGAAAAAATAAAAACAGCCTCGCCTGAGGCTGTTGAAATAAAAGCGTGTTCTGGTTTTAAAAAAGGTAAACCGCTGTTTTATCCGTTTATGGCCGGGTAATCAGGAATGCCCTTTGTAACAGTTCCGTTTCCGGCCTTTGTTTATGCCAGCATGACGCCTTCTGTAAAAAGCTCGATCACTTGCCGGAACCGGTGAGGCGGCAATTCTTTTTCCGCGGTGGTAAACAGTTGTTGAAAATCGATTTCCGGTGCACTGTTTTCTGCTTCTTTCAGCCACCTAACGGCCTCGCCATTATTGATTCCTTTCATTTTCCACCGCATCATTAATCCTTGCAAATTAGCCGGCAAAGCAAAGGCCATTTCCTGCTCCAGTGTTTTCAATTCCCTGTCGGTAAAATACCTCCCCAAAACAGGTGTCAGCCCTTCATCCACCCGGGCCAGCAGCGTAAGCTGAAAGTTCATAAAAGTCATATAGGCACTGCCTAAGGTTTGTTCACCCTCAGCTTTGCCCAAAGCAGCCAGGGCGAAGCGCAATGCCTGCGACAACTTGAGCCCTGCCGCCTGCTCCTGCCGGAAAGCGTCTGCCATGGAAGGCTCAAAGGGATCAATGGCTGCCAGGATATACAAATCTTCCACCTGTGCATACGTATCAAACAGACGGGTAATGTCCATCAGCTTTTGGATCAGTTGGCCGGATTCTTCCTCCACCGAAAAATCAGTTTGCTGAAGGCTCAAGGCTGCATCATACAGCATAGCTTTTAAAGCTTTGTGGTGCTGGCTGAATAAGTTGTGGCGTTTCATAAAAGAAAAGGTTTCAATGAGCAAAGTTGGCCAACCTTTACAGGGTAAGTAAAGACTACAACAGATGAAATGAATAAAAACCTGTATGAAATGCATGTCCATTTAGGGAAGCCCAACAGATGGCTCAAACCTGTCTTTCTGCAATGATTACGATGAATTGGTAGTACCTACGTATGAACAGGCAATATTGCAGAATGAGTTGTTTGATATTGCTCTGCCGATCCTTTACTTTTGAGAAAGATTAATCATAACCGAATTGCGTCCACTCGTCCTTGCTTTACTGCCGCTGGTGCTTTTTTTTACCCCTGTTAAAGCCCAGCAGGCCAGTCAGTATTCGTTCATGCATTTTACTACGGCCAATGGTCTGGCGGCCAACATTATCAACAGTATGGCGCAGGATGAAGAAGGCTTTATGTGGTTTGGTTCTATTAATGGGCTGCAGCGTTACGACGGCTACAAGTTCATTACCTTTCGTTCGGTTAATGGCAACCCGTCCACCCTGCCGACAGATCATATCACGGAACTTTATTACGACAAGAACTTTAACCTGTGGGTGGTTACCGCCGACAATAAAACCGGCATTTTTAACACCCGCACCTTTGTTTATAAGGAAGTACCGGTAGCCGCCCGGAAAAAAATATTTTATACGCATGTTTCTTTTCTCGAAACACCGGATGGTCAATTGCTGATGCAGGAACAATACGGAGACACTTACCGATACCATGCACAACAGCAAAAATTTATTCTCGCCAATGAAGTGATTCCTTTTCCTAAAGGCTGGCGGCGCAGCAAAATGGTTTGGGATCCCCATATCAAAAAATACTGGATGAGCACCGACCAGGGTCTTGCCCTGTACAACCCGGCCACACAGCAGCTGAGTTACCGCGGCCATAATGCCGAGAAGGATCCCCTTATTGAAGGATACGCACAAGAGTATAACGTACAGGACATCTTTGTAGCTGCGGGGCAAAACATCATCTTTTACACCTGGCCTACCACTACCTCGCATCCATTTCTGCACAACTACAACCGCCAAACAGGAGAAGCCCTAAAATTTAACCTTTCTGACAAACTAGGTGTACCCTACCACGAGATCAAAGGCTTTTTGCAACAAAGAAGCGGGCGGTTATGGGTGCTGGGAAGCCCCTTTTTGGCTGAATGGCTGGCGGATAAAAAAACATTGCGGCCTATAGCCAATGAATACCGCAGCCCGCAAAGCATCCGTTTTGACAACATTACCAGCTGGTTTGAAGATGGCGAACGAAACATCTGGATTGGTACCGACAACGGCTTGTTTCAGTTTAACCCCGAGGCACAAAAGTTCAAGAACTACAACCTGGCACGGCCCGGCGATAAAGCGGCAAAGGAAGTTCCCGTGCTGGCCATACAACCCACCCGGGCAGGCACTATACTGGTGGGTAGCTGGGGTTTAGGCCTGTACCATTACGACAAAGATTTTAACCCGCTTCCGCTACCCCGGAGCCTGCAAAAAGGCTACGATAGCCTGGCGGTATGGGACATGCACCAGCATTCTAAAACGGGTAAAATATGGATTGTACTGCAACACGGCGGCATCCTGGTGTACGATCCGGAGTTAGGCCAGGCACAGAAACTGGATCCTGAAATTTTTAAAAAACGAACGATAAGGCAGGTAACCGAAGACCCCTACGGCAACCTTTGGTTTGGATCGCACGCCGGCATGATTGTAAAATGGGATTTTGAACAAAGCGGCCACAACATTCAAAAAGGCTATACCCTGGTGCACCAGACAGCGCTGGTGCATAAAATGATCACCGACAGCCGGGGCTTTGTATGGGTAGCCACCTCGGGAAACGGGTTACTGAAAATCAATCCAAAAACCCATGCCGTTGTACAAACCTTTACCGATGGCGCACCCAAAGGAGCGGCCATCATTAACAATGTCATTACCGACCTGCTGCAATACAACGACAGCACCCTCATAGCTGTATCCGGCGGATTGAACCTGATTAACCTTAATAATGGCCGGGTCCGTCAGGTGACTACCGCTGAGGGACTACCCTCCAACACCGCTATTTGTTTAGAAAAAGATGCAAAAGGCAATTTATGGCTGGGTATGACCAACGGGCTTTGCCGTGCCAACCTGGAGAAAAAGATTTTTGCCCTTTTTGACCGCCGGGATGGCATCGTTTATGACAACTTTACGGTGGCAGGGGCACACCGGCTCCATGATGGGCGGCTGGTGTATACAACCGATCACAACTTGCTGGTGCTGGATCCCGACGGGTTTATACAAAAAGACCCTCCACCCGACCCCGATATTACCGGCTTCAAACTGGCCAATAAACCCCTGTTGGTGGATTCTCTTACAGCAGCTGAAAAAATCACGTTGGAGCACAACGACAACTCTATTACCATTGAGTTTAGCGTATTGAGTTTTTTAAAGCAAAACCAGCCTTATTACTTTTACAAGCTGGAAGGCTATGACCGTGACTGGCGGCAGGCGGAAGAAGCCAACCAGGCCATCTATACCTATTTGCCGCCGGGCGATTATGTGTTTAAGGTAAAAAGCATGAACCAGGATGGTGTCTTCAGTAAAGATGTGGCACAGTTGGCCATAGAAGTAAATTTGCCGGTATGGCGCACCTGGTGGTTTTATGGTTTGGTGCTGCTGCTGTTGTCCACCATCTTGTTTATTATTGACAGGGAACGGATTAATCGCTTTAGGGCGGTGCAAAGCATGCGGTCGCAAATTGCCGGCAACCTGCACCAGGAAATCAATGTAACCCTCAACGATATCAACCTGCTGAGTGAAATTGCCAAAATAAAAGCCGATACCGATACCGAACGCTCCAAAGACTATATAGACCAGATCACGGTAAAAAGCCGCGGCATGATTGAATCGATGGATACGATGCTCTGGAGTATAGAACCGGAGAACGACAGCATGGAAAAGATACTGCTGCGCCTGAAGGAATATACGGCCGGTTTTATGAAAACCCATGGTGCTCCCATTGATGTAACGGTAGACAAGCACCTGTATAACCTTTTAATGCCGATGCGGGCGAGGTATGAGTTTATGTATTTTTATAAAGAAGCCCTCAACTACATCATACAACACTCCGTTTGCTCTACCATCTATATCAGCTTTGAATACATTAAATCAAGGCTGCACTTAAAAATTCTGGCGCAGTGTAACCAGGTGCAGTATGAAGATGTGACCTCGCTTCAGGCCAAAAAGGAAATGGAAAGAAGAGCCGACGCACTCAGCGGGGCTCTTGATATTATTACGGACAGAAAAAGCATTTCCATCATCCTGCAAATTGCGGTGTGATTATTTACCCAGCCACTTTTTAAATTCCGTTACTTTTTCGCGGCTGACAATGGCTTCTTTTTCCGTATTGGGTTTGAGATACAGCAGCAGGCGGTTGCCAAAATAATCGTGTATCTGCTCTACGCTGTTCACGGAAATAAAGTAAGAACGGCTGATGCGGTAGTATTTATCGGGATCCAGCATTTCCTCCAGTTCGTCCATGGTATAATCCACCACAAACTTTCGGTTGTCAAAGGTTTTAAAAAAGTTCAGGCGGCCATCGCTGAAGAAATAGGCAATCTCATCAATCTCTACCGATACCAGCTTTTGGGCATGCTTGACCAAAAAACGTTTGCGGTATTCTTTAAGTTGCAGTTTTTGCTGCAGTTCTTTTACCAGGCCATCAAAGTCCAGGCTGGATTTTTGGGTTTCGCCACCGGCATACACCTTCTTCATGTTCCGGTACTTATCCAAAGCCAACTCCAGGTCTTCTTTCTGCACCGGCTTCAACAGGTAATCCACGCTGTTTACCTTAAAAGCTTTGAGCGCATATTCGTCGTAGGAGGTAATAAATATGACCGGGCTTTTTACCTGGGTCAGGTTAAAGATTTCAAAGCTTTGTCCGTCGGCCAGTTCAATGTCCATTAATATCAGGTCCGGGTCGGGGTTATTCTCCAGCCAGTCTACGGTGCTTTTAATGCTATCGGCCTCGCCCACTACGGTGGCGGTTTCATCCACACTTTCCAGCGTTTTTTTCAATTTTTTTACGGCCAGTTCCTCGTCTTCTACAATGAATATTTTCATATAACAGATTTTAATTGTTATTAAATTATTTCCATCATTTTTTGCTCCAGCGTTTTGTTCCACACCAAAGGCAATACAACGCAAAAGCCTTTTTTATCGGCAATTACCTGAAAGCCATTCTGGCCCAAAAGGGTATACTTGGAGCGGATATTTTCAAGGCCGATTTTATTGGACGGCGCTTTCACCGGTTTGAGCTGGATATTGTTGTTGACAATGAGTTTATGACCCGCAGTGGTAAAGATCTCTATCACCAGCGGCGATTGCTTGGACACCACGTTATGCTTGACGGCATTTTCCACCAGCAACTGCAGACTCAGGGAAGGCAGCAGGTACGACTCGTATTTTTTGTCTACTTCTATGCGCAGCTGAAGGGCATTGCCATAGCGGGTTTTTAACAGCTGGTAGTATGACTGAATAAACTTCAGCTCGTTTTCCAGCGTACTCAACCCGTCTTCGTTATTACGCAGCAGGTAGCGGTACACCTTACTCAGTTCATTCAAAAATGCTTCGGCTGCTTTTTTATCTTCGGTAATGAGGGAGGATAAAGTATTGAAGCAATTAAATAAAAAGTGCGGGTTCACCTGGCTTTTCAGGGTTTCAAACTCGTGGCGGATGGTGAGCTGCTCCAGTTGCTGCTTTTCGGCCAGGCTTTCTTTCCACCGTTTAAAAGTATAATCCGCCTCCCAAAAAGTGGTGGCGATCAGCGTAAGGGTCAGGGCCAGTAAAAAAGCCGTACGGAACTGGTGTACTTCAAAATGGTACCCCAGGAAATTCACCAGGTCATAGCCCAAAAAAATCACGAACATGGTAAAAGACACCAGCAGGATGTGCGTTATTACCAGAACGGAAAGTCGTTTTACGGTTTGTGAAAAATGAGGGTATTTTTCCCGTAGCCAGTGCATCAGGTTGGTGCGGCAATACCAGGAACAGGAGGACAAGATAAAAACCACGGGATAAGAAAACAGCCACACGTAAGGATCGTACAGCAGGCGCTGGCCAAACAGCAAATAGTTCATTAGTAAAACCAGCAAGGGCATTATCATAAAAAACGCAGTCCACTCCTGCTTTGCCGGTTTAACGATTCTCATGCCACTTTGATTTTTGCTTCATTGATCAGGGGTATACGGATGATTCTTTGCGCATCGCCTTCGCATATGGTCACTTCTTTTTGACAAAGCAGCCAGAACTTCTTTACGATGTTGTCGATGTTTTCGCACAGGCAGGGGTCTTCGCTTTTTTTATGCACATTGTTGCGTATTTCCAGCCAGCTGTCGGCGATGGAAACAACTTCGATGATGATGGGTTTTTCTTTGGTGCTGATGTTGTTGTTAAAAGTATTTTCCAGCAGCATTTGCAGGGTTAAAGGAGGCACCAGCTTATCCCTGTCTTCCTCATCCACGTTGATGAGTAAATCAATGGCCCGCCCATGCCGCATTTTCAGCAGGTAAAAGTAAGAGCGGATAAACTGCAGCTCGGTCTGGACCGTTACCAGCTCTTCCTCGTTGTTGCGTAACAGGTAGCGGTATACTTTGCTCATTTCGTTCAAAAAGCTTTCAGCCTCTTCTTCATCGTCATTGATGAGGCAGGATAAGGTATTCAGGCTGTTGAACAAAAAGTGCGGGTTGATCTGACTTTTGAGGCCCAGCAACTGGCTTTGCATGTATTCTTTTTTCAGCTGCTCGTTTTCAATGATGGTAGCCTTCCACTTTTCAAACCGGGATACGCCTTCGTGCAAAAAGGTCACAAACACGTTCAGCCCGGCACTGATCAGTAAGGCAAACCGGTAATTAGGCACATAAAACTCGCAATTGAGAAAATCGGTGATGTCATACATCCAGTATAAAAGCGTAATAACCAGGCCGGTAACCAGCAGGAAGAGGAAGATGGCAAAAGACAGCCGGATAACATTCTGCTTTTCCTGCGGAAACCGCTCCCGCAGCGTAACGGCGATCCAGGTATGTACCTGCCACGACAGGGCCATAACCGTAAAAGTAATAATGGAGGCGGAGGCAAAACCACCATAACTGCTGTAGTATTCTCCCCCGAACATGATGGTGTTCATCAGAACGGTCCAGGGTATCAGTACCCCCGTCATAATCCACATGTCCTTTTTTGTATACTGCGGCAGTTTCATTACATGTTGCAATTGCAGTTAGCAATTTATCACCTTTCTATCATCTTTTTGTATCCTGTCTTACTGATTGGGGTTAAGGAGTGATGAATTGCCATTAAACTTGTTTGAATTGTACAGTTTATGTTGGCTTTGGGTGTGCTTAAAACGTAAAATTGACGTTTGTTTTACTGTGTGGTACAAACTGATCTTTTTCAAAAACCCATGTTTGGTTGCAGGCGTTGTGTTGCCCAAATTCTTTAAAAGCCCATATTCGCGGCCGGCCCTATTTTTCAATTTAAAAGTTACAAAAAAAAGGAACAACTTAATGCATTCATTAAGTTGTTCCTTTTTAGCGCTATTTACATCCTACTGCCCGGGCAGTGGTGGCGGTAATTAATTAGACAGCGACCTGATCCAGGAGGCAATTTTTTGGGCCTCTGCTTTGGGCACCTGCGGCATGGGCGGCATTTCGGTAGCATAATCCGGCCAGTTTTGCGGCTGTGGATTGTAGATCAGCTTTACGATCTGGTCTACCGAGTAGCGGCGCTTGGCAATCTCTGCAAAAGACGGTCCTACCTGACGCTTATCCTGGTTGTGACAAGCCATACAGGTGTTTTTGATCAACAGCGGCCGCACCTCTTCAAAGGAAGGAGGCTTTGCAGCAGCCGTGGCCGTAGCCGGCGCAGCAGCTTTGGTGCCGGTTTTGGCTGGTGTGGAACCTTTACCGGCCGGTGCGGCGGGTTTGGCGGCCTCCACCACCTTGGCGGAGTTTTTGGTGCTCACCTCACTCAGGCTCAGCTTAGCGCCTGCCGGAATGTTGTTCAGCGTATAAAAAGCCGCCGGATGCACCAGGGAGTAAGAATTTTCCTGGTTGCGAACACCATCCAGGCGAATCAGGTGAATATAGTTTTTACGCAGACCGTCCACCAGGATCCGGGCTTTCATGCCATCTTCAGAAACCTTTACACCTTTTACTTCGCATACCTGGTTGTTTACGGGAGGAGAACCGTATACTGCATGGTATTTATAAATAAAGCTTTCGATGTGGTAAGAAGCCAGGTCTTCGGCTGATTTTTTATCTACCGGCTGGGTAAACTCTATTTCAAAGCCATCAGGCATGGCCCGCACGGCCCTCATTTCAAAAGGCGTACGGCCGTTCCAAACCAGGCGCTGCAGGCCCATGCTGGCATCACCGGCGGAGCCCCAGCCCCGATCGGTTTCCCCTACAAAAAGCGATCCGTCGCTTGCCCAGTCCATCCGCAATACGCCTGACTGGAAACCGGAACGGAAATCAAAGGCAGCACCCTGGTACTCGCCGTTGATTTTTTCCATAAACACCCGCATGATCTTGCTCTGGCCCTGGTCGCCTACCAGCAACTGGCCTTCAAATGGTCCGAAGGTGCCTTGGGGAATTTTTACCATTTCAGAGTTGGAGATACCCAGTATACCATGGGGCAGCCATACTGCGGGTAATTGTGTTTCCGGAAATGCTTTTTTCACATCCAGCAGCGTAGAAAACTTGGCGTTCACCACGTTCTCCGGCTTGATGTAGCGGCCCTGGGCATTTTTTTCCTGCTGGGGGTCAAACTTGGCGTACAACTGCTCGGTAGTGATTTTTACCGGCGAGTTGGGCTCGTTAGACCAGCGCAAACCGGCCGGGTGACCAATAAAGGCTCCTTTGGGTAAATGCCAGATACCACCTGACCCGATCCAGTCGCCCTGGTTGTCGGTATAAAAAGCTTCGCCATCGATCATGCTCAGACCGGCCGGGGAGCGAACACCGGTAGCCCAGGGTTCCAGCTGACCGTTTTCTGTAATTTTAAAAACCCATCCTCTCCAGGGCACGCGGCTTTCACCCCGCCACCACTCTTCGTTACCAAAGGCTACGTTGCCGGAAACAAAGAACGAACCATCGGGCGCAACCTTGGGTCCAAAGCTATACTCGTGGTAGTGTCCGGAAACCGGCCAGGCATATACGGTTTCGTATACATCGGCCTTACCATCGGCATCGGTATCTACCAGTTTGGTCAGTTCGCCACGCTGGGCACAGTATAGAGCACCGTCTTTATAGGCCAGTCCCAGTATCTCGTGCAGGCCGGTGGCAAACTTGCGGTAAAAAGGCCGCTGGCTGGTAGGATTTTCAATCAGATATACATCGCCGCGGCGGGTAGCGACGCCCAGGGTGCCGTTGGGCAAAACGGTCAGGCCGCCTACCTCCAGCAGTACCCCTTCCGGTACGCTTATTTTGGCAATGCGGAAGAAGTCTTCTTCTTTAGCCGACTCCTGTGCATGGGTTTTTAAAGAAGTGAAAGAAGCAGCCGCCATCAGAACCGGCAGGGCTGCCGCAGATAAAATATTTTTAATAAGGAGTTTCATGTAAAAACTTAAAATCAAAAGTTAGAAAAGAATGGAATAACTCAGTTTGCTTTGTACCGGAACAATCAGCTCCTGGCGGCCATTGATGCTGCGTACCACCGGCTTGGCGCCACCGTCGTCGTCAATACGCACATAATAGGCTTTGCCATCCACGGTATACAGTCCTTTGCCAGCCGATTCGATCTGGCTGCCTTCTGCCAGGCGGGCATACAAGCCCCCACCTGCATTTTGCACCGCAATATCACGACGGATGCCTTCACCGTTTTCCAAAGCTTTTACCGCATCTTCTACTACCGCACCAAACACCTGGTAGCGGAACGTAGGCAGATCGGCCTTATCCAGCTTGTAACCTTTGGGCACATAGCCACTGCCGGCGGTATCTATAGTCCAGGTGGCATCGGCACTAGCTAACCGGGCCAGCGTAAAGGCCGGGTTGCCCAGGCGCTGTACGGCACCCAACGGACGGGAAGAACCATCGCCCCGGCTGTACCACATTGGCGTAGCGTCTAAAAAGCCACCGCGCCATACCTGTACCAAGGCTCCATGATCCAGGTCATAGGTATAATGCACCTGCTGCGAGCTGCCCACCGAAATGGCATGCACTACTCTTTTGCCCGGAATATCCATAAAGCTTCTCAGCAGGGTGTTGTTAGGAGCATCAACCAGAATGGGATCGGCGCTGTTACCGCCGGTGACCACATCACCAATGACAAACTCCCGGATGCCGGGACCAGAAATACCCATCGCCACCGCACGGTTGCCCCAGTCCTGGTTTTTAGCGTACAGCATTTCAAACGGCAGGTTGCCGGCTGGTAAGTTAACCGTACCCCTTTGGCTTCTGCCTTCCATTGAAACGGCTTTACCATTGATTTTTAAAATGCCTCTGCCACCGGGCACAAACAGGCCAATGGAATAATCGCCGGCCTCTTGTACTTTTAAAGTACCGGTGTATTTTATAAAGAACTCGGCGGGCAGGTTGTTGATGGCAGTGGCCGATAAATTACCCAGCGGACCTTGTGCTTCCGGCGGCAATTGGCTGATGTTGATGGTATCGTGATAGCGCCGGCCGTATACGGTGTATTTGATATCGGTCAGCTCCGGACGGGGTTTATCAAAGGCCGTGATTTTTATGTTTCGGAAAGCTACCGCACCATGGTCGCCCTGGATGCGCAAAGGACCGGTTGCTTTTTCATCATTGGCCATGGCTCCGCGGGTGGGGCCGGACAGTTCTACGTCTTCGTGAATGGTAACTCCATTCAGTTCGGCCCGCAGGATTTTAGCATTGGCTATTTTACGGCCGCTGGCATCAAAGCGGGGGGCCTGAAACGAAATCTTCAGCTTTTGCCAAAGACCGGGGGCCTTGCTGGCGTTCTGGCGCGGGGCATGGCCTTCAAAACCTTTCTGGCCTTCGGGTTTGCTGTCATCCCAGCGCTGGTAAATACCGCCATTGTCGCCCGACTTGGGATTGGTTACGTTCCAGCTGTCCAGCAACTGAAATTCATACCGGCCCTGCAGGTAAATACCGGAATTGGCGCCTTTTGCCATCAGGTACTCCAGTTCCAGGTCAATATCGCCGTGTTCCAGGTTGGTAAACAAATCGGTTGCTTTTTTATCCGGCAGGTTAACCAGTACGCCCGAACCTTTGGTGATGTTCAGGCTATTGGCTTTGGACAAATCCGCTGCCACATCGCTGGCGATGACCCAGCTTTTACTGGAAGGTTTGAAAGCAGACAAATCATTCAATGGTAAAGTGGTCTGACCTATGGCCGGCTGCGAAAGAATCATCCCGGACGAGGCACATACAATACCGGCCATTAACTGGTTAATGGCAGCTGATCGTAGTTTAATAAGCATGTTTTTTTGAAATAGAAATAGGGTTATAAAAATGACAATCCTTGATTGAAAATGGGTTTTATAAAACATTTCGGCCACTGCTTTTTCCGCGGCAACGTTATAGGGTTTTGAAGCAATTAGAAATAACTGCCCCCGCCCCGTTCCCGCGGTTAAAACAGTAAAGGCTTTATCGCTTAAACGATAAAGCCTGAAATGCCTTATAAGGTTTTGATTTTGACGTTTCTGAACCACACGGCATCACCATGGTCCTGCAGAGCAATTTTGCCTTTTCTGAATTTGGCAAAGCCCGACCAGTTTTTAAACTTGCTGTTGGCTACCAGCTGGTTCCAGTTATCATCCCACATAGTGGTAGAAACCGCAAGGTGACCGTTCAGGTACAGGTCCAGTTTGCCGTTGTTCAATTTAATTTCTGCCTGGTTCCACTCGCCTACCGGCTTTACGGTTTCTTTGGAGCTGGCAATCAGATCGTACAAATCGCCGGCGCGGTGCTTGTGGATTTTAGCATCCGGATGCAGGTCATTATCCAGCACTTGCATTTCGGGGCCGGTTAAATAAGTAGCCTTGTATTTGGACGTGTCTTCATGCACCAGAAAAATAATACCGCTGTTGGCACCCGGAGCTACTTTCCACTCCAGTTTCAGGTGAAAGTTCTCATATTCCTCATTGGTTACCAGGTCGCCGCCACCAATAATGCGCCGGCCTTGTTTCTGGGAGGTATCAAAGTACAAAGCGCCATCCACCACTTTCCAGGCCTGTCCTACCTGAGACCGGCCATAGGTGTGCCAGCCATTAGTACTTTGGCCGTCAAATAAAAGCTTCCAGCCTTCCCTTTGTTCCTGAGCGGTTAGCTGGTTGTTGGCGGTGCTGCCGGACGAGGCCACATTGGCCGAAGAGCAGGCCGAAAAAATCACAATTACCAGGAGTAAAAAAAACGGTATACTTTTTCTCATTTTGAAGATTTAAACTATATGAACGTTGTTAGGTTATGATTGGTTTTTTGATGTTTAAAAATAGCCATCTTGAGGATATGAACCCAAAAGTAGAGTGCCATTTATCATATTTTAATCCTGCTAAATCGTTTTTGTGCTTTAAATATAGTGCTTTTTACCAACTTGCAATACTGCCAGTCTTCCTGAACTCTTTGTTCATTACTTTCTCTAAGGCTTGAAAACGGGTGATGCTATCCTGAATGGAACGGGCTTTGGAGAAGCGGCCCAAGCCAACGAAAACAAGCCTATATAGCCTGCTTCTGCCGTACCGTTTTTGCCGATCCTCTGACGATTAATTTGGGCGGCAGCAGGAACTTGCCGTTTCTTTCTTTGGCTTTTCCCTCCAGTTGCTTCAAGAGGATGGCGATGGCCTGCTCTGCAATTTTTTTGGTAGGCTGCTCCACTACGGTTATTCCAGGTGTATATAGGTCAAAAACCTCATGGTCATCAAAGCACACTATCGCCAGGTCTTCCGGTATGCGGAGCCCCAGTTTTTTAATGGCTTTCAACCCGATAACTCCTAAGTAGTTGGCGGCGAAAAACACGGCGTCCATGTCCGTATTTTGTTCCAAAAAGCGGGTTACCAGTTTGATCAATTCATCGCGGGAGGCATTAAAGGGCAATTGCAGTATCCGCTTTTTTTCCACCCGCATTCCGTTATGGGCCAGGGTTTGTTTATAAGCGGCCAGGCGGTCTTTGATCTGCGCCAGTTCCAGCGATACGGAAACATAGCCTATTTTTTTATAGCGGTGCTGCACCAGGTGCTGTATGGCTTTGGAAACGCCTTCAAAATTATCCACCAGCACATAAGGAGCTTTTTGGTCCGGGTAATAACTATCGATAAACACCACCGGCTTTTTACCTACAATGTCTTCAATGGTGCTTTTAATACCGGGTGTAGGCGTGATCAAAAAACCATCTACCTGTTGCAAGTCCAGCATCTGCAGCATTTCAACGGCTTTTTCATTATCGTTTTCCGTATCGGCGTAGATGAGGCGGTAGCCAGCCTGATGCGCTTTTTGTTCAATTACCCTGGAGAGGGCGCCAAAAAAAGAGCCGGATATGTTTTCTACCAGCACGCCAATGACTTTTGATTTCCCGGTTCTTAAACTTACGGCTATGGGGTTGGCCCGGTAACCTTCTTTTTTGGCACTGGCCAGTATTTTAGCTTCCAGTTCTTTACTGATCCGCATTTTTTCTGCCTTGCCGTTCAGGACGAATGAAACCGTAGAACTGGAAACACCTATTTTCTTTGCAATTTCTTTGATCGATACACTTTTTGCCACCTGATATGAATTGAACTACGTATGGGGTTTTTAAGAAAGTAGCCGGTTATATTAGGGCATTAAGTTATAACATTAATTAATGCAAATAAAACCGGCTACTGTCATTTTATGCACAATCTCTTAAAAAGACTATGGCTGCATAGTAGTTACAGTATTTTCATTAGTGAATGAATACGGGTAAGCAT
This sequence comes from Bacteroidota bacterium, assembly GCA_023391895.1. GTDB lineage: Bacteria > Bacteroidota > Bacteroidia > Chitinophagales > Chitinophagaceae > Flavisolibacter. The sequence continues at coordinate 167 of JAEWAC010000330.1, read as the reverse complement.
TGGCGGATGTTCCCCGCTGCTGGTTGGGGGCTGCACTCATGGTAAAGTTCAGCTTACCGCCTTTCATTAAATCAAAATGGCTAACCCAGTTTTTATGGTGTGGCACTCCATTCCACTGAAGGGCATTGACGTATTTGTTGGCGGCAGAATTGTTGGCGGCATTGATT
>JAEWAC010000217.1 GCA_023391895.1 Bacteroidota bacterium | reverse complement strand
GTTACCAGGCTGCCCAGGGCCGACTGCCGGATCTGCTCCCCGCTTTGGCCAACACCCAGCTGCCGGGCCAGGATGGCCACCAGTGATAGGGCCTGTTGCACCTCGGGCTCCAACTGCAGCAAGGCTTCCAGGGTGCGCAGCAGGTCTTCGCGCCGAATGGTCTGGCCGGCTTGTTTGGAGGCCCAGGTAGCAAACGTACACCAGTTGGCGCCGGTGCCGCTACGGGCCGCCAAAGCGGCGGACAACTCGTAATAACACTGGGTGATCTGCAGGTTGCGAACCACGGGATGCGCCAGTGCGGCAATATGATCTACTTCGGCCACGGCGGGCACCACCCTCAAAGCAGCCGTTGGCAAAGGCAGGTTGTGTGCAGAAAGCATATGGGTTTTTTAAAGAGTTGAACCGCTACTACTCAACACTCCGGCCCGTTTTGCGTACGGAGCTTGCCGGAGTTCAGGCAGTTGTCATAGGGGAGTGTCTGATTTTTCGTATGCTCAGGTTCATGTCCAATACGCCGGTAGTTTTGCAAGCTGCCATTAACTCGTGAAACCGCTTCACAAAGTGCTTTTCCGGTGTAGCCTGCATAGTGGTTCAAATGTAAAAAAGATAGGCACACGGGTCACATCCACCAGTGTTCAAAAAGCCAGATAAAAGCTTTCCGCATGGTCTGCCCTTCCTGCTTACTTTATGGATACTGGTACCGATCGAGCCAACGGTTTTGCGCAGGGCAGTAATGAATCGTTTCAGCCTACCCATTTCTACTGTTTTCTTTTCTAAACGCAACCCAAAAACTACCAGCGTATTGAGAAAAATGCTTTGTGTTTTAGCACTTGCTAAATGTGTTTGTAAAAGCGTCAAAAGAATATGTATTGATATCCGAATGCCAGAAGGTTATAATTGTAACCGGTATTGGTATATACGCTGGTATGAAACTGGGCCCGGATCAGGTGCTTTCTTTTGATCGGTAAAGCCCAGGTAACGCCCAGCCGGCAGTGTTTGATCTGAACGCCGGATTGAACGTCGTCAACATACGTCTTCCCGCCGTTGAACCAGTTGCCGTCCAGGCCTACCATCATGCCTTTTTTAAAATAATAGCTGGCATGCAACTGTGTGCTAAAAAGAGGATGCTGTTTCAATGTTTTGGTTTGGAGAAAAGCGGTATTGCCGGTAAAATACCACATGCCCACATACCCGTCGGCATATACTTGCCTGTATCGTTTGGATACACCTATTTCCGGTTTAAAGCCCCATCGATGGTTGCCGATGTTGATCCGCTTATCGGCATAATAAAGACCCGTAGGGATGGCGGTAACCAGGCTAACACCCACAATGGTTTTTTGCGTGTACCGGCCAAAATCCTTCCTGGCTAGTGCAGGAGCACCAATCAGGTTAATTCCCAATCGAACCCGCGTATCGCCCAGGCCGGTTCTGGTGCCAGCAGTGTCCTGCCCGCTGAACTTCAGTTGGCCGGACATATGCACCAATGGCGCCGCCACTTGTATGCGTGCCAGCTTATGCGCCAATCCAAACGTGCGGACATAAGCAAAAACCACATTATGGGTTGTCATGTTAAAGTCTTCAATGGGTAAAGAAGCATCCGCTAACACATGGCCTTTTGAAAAAGCATATACCGCGGCCACCACATTCATGTCTTTGGGCAGGTTGGCATAAGCCCTTGCTTCCAGTTCCTGGCCATATAGCTTTTTGAAAAATACAACACACAATATAAGCAGCCCATATACTTTCATCAATTGGTCCTTAGGCGTGTAAAGTGCTCACATAATCAGCCCCCACAAAACTCCTTTTTGCTTGTGGGGGCATGGCCGGTTGAAAGTTTTATCCCTGTTCCTTATTACCCTAGGTTGCTGCTTCCTTTCTCGGAGCTTCTTTTTGGGCAAAGGCTACTTGCTTGCCACCCTCCAAAAGCTGTTTGGCATCCAGAAGTCCGTACAATTGAATAAGCTTGGCCACCAGTCCCGTCCAACCGGTTTGATGGCTGGCGCCCAGTCCGGCCCCGTTATCACCATGGAAGTATTCGTAGAAGAGAATATAGTCGCGCCAGTCAGGATCGGTCTGGAATTTTTCCGTGCCACCGTAAACCGGGCGCTGGCTGTTTTCATCGCGTAAAAAGATGCGGGTAAGCCGGTCAGAAATTTCCTTTGAAACTTCAAAAAGATTCATCATCCTGCCCGAACCGGTGGGGCACTCGATCTTGAAGTTATCGCCATAGTAAAGATAAAACTGCTGAAGTGCCCGGATGAGCAACACATTTACCGGCATCCAAACCGGCCCGCGCCAATTGGAGTTGCCGCCAAACATGCCCGTGTTTGATTCTGCCGGCAAATAATCCACCCGGTACTCCTGTCCGCCCACATGAATCACATAGGGATGTTGCTCATGATACTTAGACAGTGAACGAATACCGTATGGGCTCAGAAACTCATTCTCGTCCAGCATTTTTGTTAGAATTTTGCGCAGCCGGTCCGGGTTCACTAAAGCTATGATGCCGCGGTCTGCCACGCCCCAGTGTCCCGGCCCCGTAGGGTGTACGGATTCCATTAGTTCCGGCATATGCCGCTGGCGTTCCCTGAAGTGGGCAATGGCTTCGGGAACCCGTTCCAGCTGCCACTGTTCAATAACGGTGGTGGCGCACAGCGGCAAAAGGCCTACCATGGAGCGTACTTTGAGCCGCACAGGATTACCGTCGGGCAGCCGCAGGATGTCGTAATAAAAGCCATCCTCCACGTCCCACATGCCATACTCGCCCGGCCGGTTCATAGCAGCCGCAATAAAGAGGAAGTGCTCCACGAACTTAGATACCATGTCTTCATAGTTCTTATCATGAACAGCCAGTTCTGCAGAGATCTCCAGCATATTCTGACAAAAGAGCGCCATCCAGGCGGTACCGTCTGCCTGCTCCAGGTAGCCGCCGGTGGGCAGCGGAGCACTGCGGTCAAAAACCCCAATGTTGTCCAGACCCAGGAAGCCGCCTTCAAATATGTTTTTGCCAAAACGGTCCTTACGATTCACCCACCAGGTAAAGTTGAGCAGCAGTTTATTAAAAGCCAGTTTGAGGAATTCGGTATCCATCTCGCCGCGCAGGGCCTGCTCGGTACGGTGCAGGAATAAAGTAGCCCAGGCATGAACCGGGGGATTGACATCGCTAAAGTTCCATTCGTAAGCAGGTATCTGGCCACTGGGGTGCAAATACATGCCGCGGAGCATTAGTTTCATCTGTTGTTTGGCAAAATCAGTATCTACAATGGAAAGCGGTAGTGTATGAAAGGCCAGATCCCAGGCCGCATACCAAGGATACTCCCATTTGTCAGGCATGGAAATGATGTCCTCGTTCTGCATATGAAACCACTCTGAATTGCGGAACGGCCGGCTGCCGATGTATAAGGGATGTGCACGGTGCTCTTTTAGCCAGCTCTGGCCATCGAAATAATAATATTGCTTGCTCCACAACATTCCAGCTATAGCCTGGCGCATTACGGCCGCCGCATCCGGAGAGACAGCAGCTGGCGTAACAGTGTTGTAAAACTCATCGGCTTCCTGCCTGCGGGCAGCCATTATCCGGTCAAATGCTGCTCCAAAGATGGACTCTTTGTTGCTCCCGCTTGCCTGGGCGGCCTGGGTCACCAATCGCAGCCGTACGGTTGCAGACTGACCGGCTTCTATAGCCAACCGGTAGTGCGCCGACATCTTGGTTCCCCATTTTTCAGGATTGACGGCTTCCTGTTTTCCCTGCACCACATAGTCATTGATGCCGTCTTTCAGGTACCGGCCTTCATTCTGTCCCTCCAGATGCAGCTTTTCGCGGTTGGTTACATTGTCGGTAAACAGCAATGGCACCTCTCCTTCACCGTAAAACAGATAATTGCCCAGGAGTTGATGTGCTGCGGAAACGGTACTGCTTCCTTCAGGACCCTTCACCTGCCGGAGTACCGGTTTGTCAGCAGGCGTGGTTATCCACTCGGCCCAGTCGTTGCGAAACCAGAGGGTTGGCAGCAGATGTAGTTCAGCGGCTTCCGGCCCGCGGTTGATGACGGTTATCTGCACCAGTATATCTTCGGGTCCGTCTTTGGCATATTCTACAAATACGTCAAAATATTTATTGTCGTTAAAAACACCGGTATCCAGCAATTCGTATTCATAGTCGTTTTTAGAAAGACGGCGGTTTGTCTCTACCAGGTTGACGTAGGGGTAAACTGTCTGCGGGTATTTGTAGAGATATTTCATATAGGAATGCGTAGGCGTTGAGTCGAGGTAGAAATAGTACTCTTTCACATCCTCCCCGTGATTGCCTTCGCTGTTGGTCAGGCCAAAGAGCCGTTCTTTCAGAATAGGATCGTGGCCATTCCACAAGGCTAGTGCAAAGCAAAGGTGTTGCTTGTCGTCGGAAATGCCGCCCAGTCCATCCTCACCCCAGCGGTAGGTTCGGGAACGGGCCTGATCGTGTGAAAAATAGTTCCAGGCATCTCCACCCTCGCTATAATCTTCACGCACCGTTCCCCATTGCCTTTCGGATAAGTAAGGCCCCCATTTCTTCCAGGCCACCGTACCCAGGCGGGCTTCCTCGAGCCTGTTATGTTCATTTGTTAAAACAGATTTCATGACTTGCATTTTAATCATGATGAATCAAGACTTCTTCTAAAAGGCAGGATTTTGTTTTGTAGTAGCCAAACAACAAGGTTCTATAGGCTTATTTCTTTAAGGTAGCGATGGATCATTTCCGTACTGTAGTCAGCCGTTGCTGTTGTTCCCAACAACACACTACCCGCTTACTTAACGGTAGGAAGTGAACCAGACAGACCTAAAACTAACTTCGATGATGAACCATAACAATGACAGCAGTCAGTGGGAGGCTTGCTTGCCATCATGCCCAAAGCCCGTCTTTCTGAAAAGATGGGTACGATAAAAGACAAGGTCCCGATCACCTATTGTGAAAAGTGTTCGTTCTATGGAATTATGGATGGGATAAAAAGGTGTAAAGCCTTTTTATTTTAAAGTAATTTTTTCAAAAGAGCATACCATTCAAGAGTTGATACAAGGTATTGCAGAAAAGCAACAGAATAAAAGCATAGTAAGCTGGTTTTAATCTTCAAAGAACGAAAATCGCTTTCTGCTATCGTCATTTAGCACCTTATTCAGGACCATGAGTATTTTCTATTCTTCTCTATTTTAGCATGCCTCCTATACTTTCTGTTATTCCAATGAATCCGTAACTCCTTTTGCTCCATAAAACAGGACGCCTGCCGCTTTTTTGACAAAGGGCGGATCAAACACGCATATATATTTCGCACTGCCGTATGTGCTGATTCAGACGCAAACAAAGCCAGTTTTCAAAACCCCATAGCAGGGGCCGGTTTGACCTTTTCAAACTTTCTTTTTATTTTGTTAGCACCTAAACGAATCCTATGGAACGACAAACCCTTTCTTTTCCATCTGTATTTGACCTGTATGATTTTAAAAAAGAGGTGCAAGCCACCCATACAGAAGCCCGGGTCAACCTGCTGACCGGCTGTTTTACCTCAAAAGAAGTAGAGATTGCCACCACCGTGTACAAGGCAAAACTGGTAAAACAAATCCGGGAATAAGCCGCTACCGGCTGGTGCTGGTGGAATGCCCGGCTGTGCCGCTTGTGGCAGGCACGGCCGGGATCGTTTTGGCAAGAAGGTGGATCGCCTATTGTTTTTGCCGCCACAACTCGTAGCGGACAAACAGTTTGAAGGCGTGGTTTTTTTGTTGTTGCTTTTGCCCCTGCGCATCGGTGTATTCAATAAAAGGCTGCAGGCCTTGTGTAAACCGCACACCAACAGAAAGGCGCTTCCAGCGGTACTGCGTTTCCAGCAGCAGCTGCAGGTTGCTGCTCCGGAAAAGTGAATCGTTTTTATCCCGCACCATGGCTTTGCTCACCAGCGTATCGGCAGCCGGCGTTAGCTGTGCCCGCTCTTCTTTTTCACTCACCGCACCGTAGAACCGGTTGTATACCACACCGGTCCCAATCGACCAGTCGGGCTTTACCTGGTAATGAAAACTAACGGGCAGCTGGTGATAATAGGTTTTCTTTAACCTGTAAGCGGTACTGGCCTGCACCCTGCCGGCCGAATCGGTCTTGAACGTTTTTTGGTACACAAATTCCCGGGTGTATTGAGGCGCCCCGTACCGGAACTCGGTTTGCAAAAACCACTGTTGCTCCTTGTAAAGCCTCAGGTAAAGTGATGGCACATAATCGGCCCAGGAGCCTTTCCGGCCCATGTAGTTGTACGGCGTCCATTGCTGGCCGCCCAGGGGCAGCTGCTGCTGCAGTGCCATACCGGCACCCAACCTGTACCGTTTACTCTGGGCTACTTTTTGTAGCGGCGGGGTGAGGGCAGAATCAACAGCCGGTTGCTGTTTGGCAGCCGTATCTACTTTGTTATTGACTGAATCTTTTTGCAACAGCAAGTTGCCATGTTGAGTGATCAACACTTGTTCAAGACTTTGAGAAGGTTCATTGGAAGCAACAGGCATTTCATTCGTTGTCGGTGTTGTACGGTTTGTTAGTGTAGCTTTTACCCCGGCCCGTACAGTGGATGCATCAGTCCGATTTTTCCTGCCACTCATATTTTGCTGACCAGGCTTTCTCTTATCCGTCGGGCTCCCTGCACTGCTGTTGCTCCTTTCGTTCCGTGCAACTGTAGTATTATTGTTTTCTTTATCTGTATTCTTTGCAGTGTTGATGTTGGTGTGTTCCTGTACAGGAGGTATGCTGTTTGGCAACACGGCACCCGGTCCGCCGGTTGCGCCTGGTGCTGTTTTTACCTGCCTGTTGATAGTATCCTGCATCCTCGTACCGGCGCTGCTTTTTGGAGTAGTAGTTGTATGCCGGTACCACCATACGCCACCCGCCAGCAACAGCAGCAGTAACAGCGCCCATCCGCCACACCCTTGCAGGAAAGGCAGGAAGAAGAAGCGGTCGTCCTCCTCTTCCTCCAGTTTGGCCTTCATTTGCTCCCACGCCTTATTTTCATCCGGCAGCGGCAGGCTACTGAAGTATGGGTCTAAGTCCTCGTATGGTCTTTTTTCATCCATGCAGGTTTTTGTCTTTTTGTAGTAATTGCTGCAATTGTTTACGGGCCGCAGCCAGGTGCCACTTGCTGGTGCCTTCGCTAGTGCCCAGCACCTGCCCTATTTCCTTATGGCTGTATCCTTCTATTACGTACAGGTTAAAAACAGCCTGGGTTGCGGGTGCCAGCCGGCGCACCAGTGCCAGCAGTTCGGCGGCTTTGATTTTTTGTACCACATCGGCCGGTATATGTACATCGGCGGCATGCTGCAGGTCGGTGCTGGGCACGGCCCTGGCTTTTTGCTTGATAAAGTCCAGGCAAGTGTTGATGATAATGATGCGGATCCAGGCATACAGGCCCGCCTTTGCTCCATCGTACCGCCCGATGTTTTGAAACACTTTTAAAAAACCGGTATTCAGTATTTCCACCGCATCTTCGTCGTTTTTGGTATACCGCAGGCAAAGCGATACCATCGCCTTGTAATAGGCCCGGTACAATTGCTCCTGTGCTTTACGGCTGCCTTTGCGGCAACCTTCAATAAGGCTATCGATATCGATGGTTTCGCTTTGCAATCAATCTCTCCTGAAGCGGTTAAAATAGTGAATCTAGTTCAGCGTTTTTAGCTTTTGGCCAAATGCTTCATCGGTTGAGGGAGCCATGGTTAACGTATACTGCTGCCCGGCCTGCACCTGCGCCGATTGAAAAGCGGCATAGGCTTGTCCGTTTCTGTTGGAGAGGGCAATAAAAGTAACGCCTCTTTCGGGCACCTTGCCTTTGTATACGGTGCCATTGCTCCATAACTGCATGACCGATTTCATGCCGTCGAGGTGCACCACCACACCAATCTGTTCGTTAGGGAGCGCATTGGCAATTTTTACCTGCACATCGTGCAAGGGCTCGTTTAGAAAGCGGTCGCAATTGATCCAGCCCAGCATGCCAAATTGCATCAGGTAGTCTTGCATGCCGGCCGAGTCGGCTCTTATCGCCACGTTGTTGGTAGCGGGATCAGCCGCCAGTTGCCAGGAGAAATTACTTTGCCCGGCCGAATCAAAGCGGCTGCCGGTAAATACCTGCATATTGGGCATGGCGGTATCGGCGGGTAAGGCGGCCAGTACGGTTTTGCCCGGCGCCAGTTTCAGTTCTGCACCGCCCTGGGTGGCCCGTATATAAAACTGTCCGCCCGATTCGATAGGTGTGGTACCTACCTGGGTAAACTTGTTGTTCAGCACCATCTCCCACACCTCGTAAATTTCTTTGAACTCTATAGTTACATTGCCGCTTACCGGCCCGCCCGAAGCCGTTACAAACGCATTGGCCGGAAGCATCACCCTGGTGCCCTTTTGGCCGGAAAAACTGTTTTGGGTACTGGCGTTAACGGTAAACTTTTGCGGGGCCGGCTGTTTTGCTTCCCATGCAGCCCATATGTTTTTATCAGATGGATTGTTTCTCAGGGCGGATAATTCTTTCTGACAGGATACTGCTATCACACTGACGGTTAAAAGTGCCATCCAGGTTCGTTTCATACTGTTGTTTTTCTTCATATACTTCTTTTTATACCTGGAGGTTGGGTAAGCAGAAAAAAAGTTTTTCAAACCCCATATAAAGATGACGGTTGACACGTGACAGTGGACAGTCAGAAAGACTTTTAAAAACCCATATGGCTCTCTGTCTGCACAATCCTTCTACAATCCGTGTAATCCGTGATCCTTCTTTAAAAGCCAATACAGCAGTTGCTTTATGAACTCCTATGACTATTGGTTTTTCTTACGATAAGGTAGCGCTTCTTACTTTTTCTCCCCGAAAAAGGGGAGCAAAAAGTTCAAGGCTAACCCGAAGGCTCCGCCCGTTTGGCCGGCCCCCGCACAAGCAGCCCTCATTCCTGGTGTGTCCTTGTTTCATTGTTGTATATTATTTGAAGAGGTTTACTGATATGGGTTTTTCAAGAAGTTCAAATCTTGTTGCGTGTTAAGGTAAAATACTGCAGGCGCAGTATCCCGCTACGCTGTTCCTACAGTAACACGTTACTGAAGCTAGCGCGGGATAAGGCGCTGGAATAGTCATGATAAATTTTAGGAAGAGAGAATCAATAACTTCTTCAAAGGTCCATATATAGTAAAAGAAGCATTCTCATTTCTTCCTCATCTTTTAATCCACCCAAATCATGGTTCAGACAACTGTGTTTCTCCGTGTCCGGTGTCTCTTAGGTACGGGTAAGGCAGATGACTGAATAAATAAGCGGGATGGTTGGGCGACATTTTACAGGCACTGGTATTTGAAAACAAAACGGATTATGTTTGTACGTCATTTCCTGCATTTTAAAACGCAGGGAACAAACAACTAAAACTAACATAACATGAAAACATTCTTCATTCTGCTGGTGCTGGCCATTGCTGTTTCCAGCTGTTCTACCTCACGCTACGGATGCCCGGGCGCCAACTTTTCGGGCGAACGCTATAAAGCCACCAAGTTTAAATGGGAATAAGATATACTTAACTTATTGAATTGTTTTTGCGATTGGTGATAAGTGCAGGAATACGAAAAATAAAGAGTAAAAAAAGAGCGGAAGACCGGGCTCGAACCGGCCACCCCAACCTTGGCAAGGTTGTGCTCTACCAAATGAGCTACTTCCGCTTTTGTAAGAACTTGAACTGTCGGGGCGCGAAGATACGGAGCCAGATTATTTTTCCAAAAAGGTTTTTAGTTTTTTTCAGCACCTCGTATAAATCACTTGCTGCTATTGTACGACGGTCAGGTGTGCTGCCGCTGCCTGCCACCTTCCATTCAGCCTCACAAAGACATTGGTATACCGTACCGGCAAACGAAAAGCATTGCCTTTCCAGTGGCCGGCATAGGTGGCACGGCCGTAGGAAATAACGGTTTGCTCATATGCAGTATGATGCCGGTCGGTGAGCACGATAGGTTGCAGCGTACGCTCGGGCATGGCCGCCGTTTGCAGGTACTCGCTTCTGCTTTCCGCACCGTTGCTGCCGTTCAGGATAAACTGCGGTGCCAGAATAGCCGACAAGACCGCCGTGTCTCGGCTAACCATGGCAGCCATCCATTGATCTTCCAATACGCTTACTTCTTTTTCGGGCTGCTGTACAGGGGCCGTGGCAGCAGGTCGTCGCAAACCGGTGCAACTCATGAAAAACGTGAACGATATACCTGCAAGAAAAAGAAAGGAAGGCTTCATAGAGCGTCAAAATTAACGGATTCGATCCTACACCTGGAGCCGGTGCAGGATACCCTGTTGCAGCCGCATGGGCCTGCCTCCTACAAGTAATAGGGCTGGTACGCCAAGTGGAGCGGGTGCATAGCCTTGTTTCAAAACCCCATGCATGAAAAAGCGGATATGGGGTTTTGAAAAAACAGCGCAGCAAGCCTGTAAAAGACCAAGTCATTGCACAAGCCCGCAGATTATTGTAGCTTAGTAAGACTAAACATCCACTTATGGCTGTTGCAACTACCGCTCTTTTCTCCCAGCGCCAGCGGGTTATCCGACGCTTTAAAGAAGCTGGCGCCACCGCTCCCCAGCGTGCCATTGATCCGGCTACGCACCACATTCGCCAAAGCCTTGTTTTTAACCAGCTGGTAAAAGAAAAAGTACTGATAAAAGCAGATGCCCACCATTTTTACCTGGACGAAGCCCGTGCCACCATTTACCGCGACCAGGGCACCTCTACCATCATTCTCATTTTAATTGTTATTGCCATTGCTATTGCCCTGTACTTTTTTGTACGCTGGTTGATGTAATGCACAAGATGGTTCTATTTTTTGCAGACAGTACGACCCGTACCGTCACTATCCTGCTGCCATAAAAAAAGGTTACAGCATGGGCCGTAACCTTTTCATTTTCCTATACTGTCACTGTTTCCTTCAACCGTGGTCAGGCACCTTTCTGGTGTCCGCGGTTGTTGGTATTGGCGCTGCCACCGGAAGCTGCTTTGCGGCCACCGTCGGACGAACGGCCGGTATCGCCCCGGCGATCTTTGTTATGGTTGTTGCCTTTGTTGTTGCTTACCTGCTGCTTGTCTTTTTTATCCTGTGCCATAAAAAATGGGTTATGGGTTTTTAAAAATGTTAGCGGTTACCGCCATGATTGCCTTTTTGTTTTTTCTGTTCGCTGCTGCGGTAGTGCTCTTCGTTTTTGCGGTCCGTCTTCTGGCCCCGCTCGCCGGCCGTTTGCTGTCCGCTCCGCTTTTCGTTTTGGGTGGGCTGGCGCTGCCCCTGTCCCTGGCGGCTTTCGCTGCTGTTTCTGTTTGCCATAAGATTTTTAGAAAAGCAGCGGCTAATACAATGCCAAGGATGCCGGGATTGAAGCTCTATCTTTTCGGCGGTAGTCTTTTAAAATCCTCATATGGATGCCGGTGCCACCCTGACCGTTATTCCCATACCACAAAAAAACAGGCGACGGTCATTGCCACCACCTGTTTTTTTGTGCCTGAAGCTGCGCCTTAGCTAATGGTCACTTCTTTGCGGGTTAGTTCCTTACCGGGTATCAGCGGCAGGCTTACCTGCAGCACGCCATCCACATACTTAGCGGTAATGTTGGCGGCATCGATGGTTTCGTCCAGCGTAAACACCCGTTCAAATCCGCCGCGGCTGTACTCGCGCAATACCCAGTCGGGGCGCGGAAAGCCTTCCGGCGGCGTGTAGGAAATCCGTAACTCGGCCCCCTCTACGTCTATTTTAAAATGTTCGCGAATGCGCCCCGGAGCAAATACCAGCATTTCGTAGCTGCTGTCGGTTTTGTAAATGTTGACGGCAGCCCGTTGCTGAAAACGGTTAAACAGCGGGCGTAGACTGCTTCCGTACCTTTCGCCTTTTGCGGCCCATGACTGATTGTAGTTCATGTTGGTGATTTTAAAATTGAACAATAGATCAACAGTTAAGCAACGGAACAACCACGCCAGTCCTCTTTGGGTACCCATTCTGGCAGATGGCACCACCGGCAAGCTCTTCGGTAGCTGCCAAATAAGCGCAGCGGCACTGCCAGGTAAGCCTACACCCGCCGCCAGGCAGGCAAAACCTACAAGGGCACTGCATTTTATAGCCTGCCAACCGGGTGGTTTTTATATCTTGTAAGCGGTGCATCCTGCATTATCAAAAACCACAACGAAGCTTATGAAACCAAGAATCAGCGTATTGACCTTAGGCGTAACCGACCTGGAAAGATCGGTGCGGTTTTACCGCGACGGACTCAGGCTCTCCACAGAAGGCATTATTGGAAAAGAATTTGAACATGGTGCGGTAGCTTTCTTTGACCTGCAGTACGGGCTAAAGCTGGCCCTTTGGCCCCGAAAGAGTATTGCAGCAGATACCCATCTTCCCGAAGGGGCGCCATCACCTACCGGGTTTACCATTGGGCATAATGTAAGCAGTAAAGCGGAAGTGGATGCGGTGATGCAGCAGGCCCAAGAAGCCGGTGCCACCCTGGTGAAAAAAGCTGCGGATACCTTTTGGGGCGGTTATTCTGGCTACTTTCAGGACCCGGACGGACACCTGTGGGAGGTGGTTTGGAACCCGCAATTTGAACTGCCGGAGTAATGGATTGAAATACCTTATTTGATGACGGCAGGTCACCCCTGGTAAATAAAATAGCCGAGTCTCCTGAAGTGGGATAGGATTTGAAGAAGCCTGCCCTCTTGTATTACAAAGGCAACATCTCCGGCAGCAAGGAAGCTCTATTCTGAAATGAAAAACCAGGGAAAATCTAATCTGCCTTTCTTCAGGTAAACCTGCATCAACTGTCCCTTCTCTACCCGATTGTAAAGCTCTTGAGATACGCTCACTTCTTCCGCTTTGGTTTGCGGCCCCCATGGTTCCAGTTCCAGGTAATAACTGGTATGCTTGCCACTGCTGACACTTTTTCCCAACACACTGGCCCGGTAAACCTGTGTCACAGACTCATCCTGCATGCAATTGAACTGCACTAAGGCACCATAACTAAAGGCGCCCAAGAACAGCAGCAACAACAGGGACCGGGCTATATCTTTCCCCGTTTTAAACTCTTTGGTGACAAAAAGGGTAAGGCCAAATAAGACAGCGGTACAGATGCTGATCCATATCCAAAGCTGGCTGTATTGCAAAATGGAATAGTCCAGGAGCGAACGCAGGCCCAATGCTATAGGAGGCATTATAAAAGCGGTTGCGAGGTTGGGATGGGCACTTTTAGGGTTTTCATCCACACGCACCAGGCCTTTGTAGCGATGCACGATTAAAAGCACCAGTGGCACAAAAACTGCCCCGACATAAATAGCAAGCTCATAGGGTTGCGGGAAAAAGATCAACCACAAGGAGCTGCCTATGGCCAGGGAGTTGACCATGCGGGTAAGCTTGCGTACCTGCTGCAGTTGCAGTTCCCGTTCTGCTGTGGTTCCACCCAGTGTTTCATCTTCCAGCAGTTGCTGCGCTTCTGCTTCGTAAGCTTCCTGGTCTAGGTTACGAAAGCGGGTGGCTAAATGCTCTTTCAGTTCCTCCAGGCCGCCTGTATAATTGCTGATCTTGATCTTGGGAAAGCCTTTCTCTGTCGGGTGTACCACCACGTAATTCTGCTCCAGTGTAAACCCTTTTACGACAGCAGTCGGAAGTTCCTTGGTACGAAAAGCACTTACCTGCACCAAGCGGTCTTCTTCCATAACAAACTTTTCCCTTCGCAGCTCCAGCAGTCCCCAAATGATGAAGGCATTGGAACCCATAGATAAAAGGAGTAAAAACACATCAAGGCTTTTATCGGAGGAAGGCTCTATAAAAGGCAAGACACCCAGGTAGCTAAAGAGGGCAGCCAGGAGCGACATGCTAATGTACAGGAAGATGCGCCAGCCTTTAGCGATACGGTATTCATTGCTCATAAGGTAGTATTTGGGGTGGTGAATATAGAAAAAGGATGCAGAAATGAAAAGATACCAGGCACACTGATTTGATACCAGGCTTAATTGGCAAAAACAGCAATATACTCAAGCAAGTGCAGAAAGCATCCTGCAAGCCGAAGAAAAGCATTGAAAATGATGATGGCTTTAAGAGGCCAGGAAAGGTATGGAAAGAGGTTACTTTGCCGACCGCTTGCAGAAGAAGGGAGTGGCCCGGCTGTTGACCGGCAATGACAATGATTTAGTTACAGGTTATGGCACCCGATAGTTTAATAGTGGTGTATAACTTTTTGCTGGTGCATGAGATACAAGGTCCTTAAAAAGGCAAGAACAAGCCGTGTCCCTTGCAGGAGACACGGCGGGTACAAAGAACACTAATTTCTCTTGCAACTCTATTTATGTTTAGAATGCAATTCCTTACTTATTTCTGTATCTAGATCAGCAGATTTCAAAGCTGTATTAAGATCAGCCTTAAACTTGCTGCTACCATTAACTATCTGCAATAAAATTTCCATAGCAGAAAAAATATGGGCATCTAAAAAGGATGAACTTGTATTGAAAATGCCTATTTCTCTTTTTATGTTATTTATATTGGACCAATTATCAGTTTTCCTCCATAAAAATGCTGAGATCCGAGATATATGATATGAAGCGTTTTTTGCTAAGTACCGCGTTGAATCATCAGGGAGCTAGCAAAATTTTTCAGCAAATAATCATTTGCTTTTAATCATTTGCTTTCCGATGTATCAATACTGAAAGTAAATAAGACTCTATTAGATCTGTACCGGAGAATATTTTGGAATAAAACTCATTCCATACTTTATATTTTCTACTTCTTGCATCTGAAGGCTTTTTTAAAACTATACCCAAATATGAAACTGCCACATCTTCATTGGGTATTATTTTATCTTTTGTTATAGCAACATTTTCATACTGCCTAGGTTTCCTTTCAAGATAGTAATTGAATAAAGAAAAACCTTGCTCCAAATCTAACTGTGTTTTATCATTAGAGCGAAGGTTCCTACCTGTAATTTTATTCTGATTATTTGTAGTTAATACTATTTTGTCTACTAATTCTAAATCTTGAGTTTCATATATCCTAAGCATAACCTTTGTGTCTGGTTGCAAATGACCTTCTCTCATAGCATTAGCTAAACTTGTAGCTGTTTGGCAACCATTGACAATTTGCATATTGTCTATTTTTACTTTTGGATCATCAGGATCGGTTACAGGGTCAACTTTATCGCACACTATTGTAATGCCATTATTCAAAAACCAAAACAAGTTGCTCAAGTTGCTGTTTGTACATGTGTTTATTATGTCTTTATTGACGCCGCCAAGTTTACCAAGGTATTTGCGGATGTTTAAGTCAAAAACGAACCCACTTTTATCATTGTTAACAACCTGAGCAACTTCCAAAGGCTTAGCGGTGCAGATAATACCTTTCATTCCCTTATTATGATATTTGATAAGAGATGGATTATTTGTATCATAAATTATTTTCAACTCACAATTAATCTTTTTGTTTTCTTCTCTTGAGAATTAAGAATATCAACTAATTTATCTGCTCCTAACGCCTCAAATGTAAAATCAACGAAAGTATCATTATCATAAGTTTGAATTATTGTATCTATTTCTTGTTGACACTCATCAGAAAATTTTGAAGCACCTCCATTTATTATGTAAGCAACTTTTATATAAATATTTGATGGGCCTAAGTCAGATTGAACTTTTCGATAATCCTTTATTCTATCTTTAAACTTCATGTTTGATAATTGATCAATATCTGCAATACGCTTTTCAAAAATCCATTTTAAGCCATTTCTAATTTGTATGATACTATTCGATGAAAAGTTATCTTCACTTTTTATTTGCGTTATATAAATAGTGGCCTCATCGCTTGAATCTTCAATCTTTATTGCATCAATTTGCTTATCCTGTCCACCATCGACTATATCATTCATATTAAATGAATGAATGCTTCTGTCTGTAAATAAACTATGAGCAAATATCATAAAGGCAGCATCTGACTCACCCCCAATTTAGTTGCTGTTTTATCAATGTGATCTTGAATTATTTGCTGTCTTAAAGTTATATACCTCTTTTAGAATTTAAAAGCCCACCATCACAAACGGATTATAAGCTTCGACCGCCATTTATCCAGCTAATGCTCCTTGTAAAATTCATGCAGCATTATTATAAAATTTATTTAGTACTAATAGTCTCACTTTAAAACATAGTGACTTAGAATCCTATACACTTCATTGATGTTTTGATCTTTTTTGAATTCTTTCTTTATTGGCTGCGTTTCACCAGTAATCCAAATTTTCAATTCAGCATCCAAGTCTAACATACCAGCACTCTCTTTAGAAAACTTTTTTATGCTTGAGTAAGGAATGGTTTCGTAATCAACCTTAGTACCGGTAAGTCCTTGTTTGTTTACTAGTATCAGGCGTTTATTGGTAAATACAAATTGATCGCGCACCAGTTTGAACGCTATTTCAATTTCTTCTCCTTCAACAAGTATTGGCTGAAACTCCTGTGCAACTTTTTCAATAGAAACTTCGGAGGCATGCCCCATTAAAGCACTGAATAATCCCATATGGCAGTAGTTTGGTGTCGCATAAGTAAATAAATTTTATTGCATATGCAACCGTATTACTACTTATACCAAGTGATTTGCTGTCCCCGCCGTGTCTCCTGCAAGGGACACAGCGCTCACCCTATAAAATCATCTCCATATCTTTCAGCGCCTTAGTTTGTTACCATACAAGTAAGCACAGGCATTTATTGCCCATGATAATCATCGATGCCGGCCCCGGGTGCCATAAAAAAAAGCAGCCATCAGGCTGCTCTTGTACAAATATCATTTACGTCATTACCGCATCACCGTTACTCTTAAATAAGTAGCAGGTATGGAAAGCGTATCCGCACTATTGCTCCTGTTTTCTCTCTGGAACAAGTCTTCCAGTTCTCTTTGCAGTTCATCTGCCTTACCGCTCTTTTCGGCCGCTTCAAAAGCATTCATGGTGGGGCCGTAAAACTGGCGGAAGCGCTGCACAAACTCGGCTGGCGGGTAAGACGCTTGGAAGGTAAACGTGTCTTTTACAAACGATATATTTTCGGGTGGTACGCCGGCTGCACCAAAGCGCTCTATTACGTGGCTTTCCACACCCCACAGCATAGGGCTGATAAAACCTTCGGGCGGCGGCGGCGTATAGGCCGAACTGATCTTTAAAATCTGGGCCACCAAAGTAGGATCACCGGGAATCCAGTTGCCCATCACAATGCGCCCTTGCCTGCGGGTAACCCTTACCATTTCCTTGGCCACATCAAAAGGCCGGGGTGCAAACATGGCACCAAAGATGCTCACCACCAGGTCAAAGCTTTCGTCTTTTAAATCATGCAGGTCCGTAGCATCGCCTTCTACGAAAGTGATGTTGGTCAGCCCTTCATCCGCGGCGCGTTTGTTGCCGGCTGCTACCAGGTTGCGGGCTATGTCTACACCCAGCACCCGGGCACCTAATTTGGCTGCGGGAATAGCCGTAGTTCCGTCACCGCAGCCCAGGTCCAGCACATCGAGGCCTTCGGTAATGCCCAACGCGTTCACCAACGCCGTACCGCTTTCGCGCATGGTGTCGGCAATACGGGTAAAATCGCCTTTTTCCCATAAGGATTTGTTAGGATTGGTGGAAACTGTTTGTACAGTTGCTGAATCGCTCATAACGTTTGGTTTTTGAGATGAAGAAAAGAGGAGCTTTTAAGGGGAGGAAACAGCAGTTATTCAGATAAGGTAAGTAAATAAAAATACAATAATTTTTTAGATGCAGCTTTATAATATATGGGGTTTAAAAGTAGTTGTTATACCTGCAGCAGCATAGCCAGCAGCGCTATTGGAAGAAAGGAGAATAAATTCCGACGATGTTTCTATCCCGGCTGTGACTCCTGCAAAGGACAGGACAAGAACAAGAGAAATAAAAATGAGGAGCGTCTACTGCCCCAGCGTGTCTCTACGGTCTCCGCCGTGTCCCTTGCAGGAGACACGGCGAGAACGTGAACGTGACAGGACAGGAAAATGGGAGAACATGGGTCTTCCCGCACTAATACCAAGTTGTTTTCAATTTTGTGAAATAATCCAGTGAAAGCCTGTAAGTGACTTTACGGTTTGTTTGTGTTTGTGTAGTTCCAGTAAGGCTGCAGCCAATTGCTCATCTACCTGTTCGTGGTTTT
>JAEWAC010000204.1 GCA_023391895.1 Bacteroidota bacterium | reverse complement strand
TCGTTGAGCCTGTAGTACCAGGTGCCTAATGGTTCCTCCGTTTCATCAGTTACTGTATGGCTGTATAGACCTGCCTGTCTACCCTGACTGCTCGCTTGATTCATCGGCACCATCTATGGGCTCATTTCTGGTACATTAACAAATACTATACTTCCTGTCCTAGCCCCCTAATTGGCTGGACTAAAATGGGAAATCATTTTAGAACACTTCTTACGCCTTCAAAGTCAAAGTTTTGATCCTTCAACAATTCGACTTTAAAATTCAATGGTAAATACACCCCCACTTAGAAAAGCTTAATAGTAAAGGCTTTGTCTTTATTAGATTCTTTAAATGTTCATCTATATCAGCTAAAGGAGATGTCAACAAACTCCATTTTTTATGAAATTCTTCTTTTGATATATCCATTTCTAGCATAGAGCAATCATCACTCACTAATTCCTTTATATCATTCAAACCCGATAAAAAGTGGAGGGTCTTATTGACTCGCGTACATGTAAAGGAATAAAACTGTATATAACGATCTTTTATTAGCAACGGCTGCTCGTGTTTTAAATCCTTATTACGAAAGCTGAAAATAGTTGCCGAGGTAAGTGAGACTGATTCCTTTTTCCCTCCTGCTTAGCAAGCTAACCTTGACTTATTTAGTACTTAAGTCAACTGCACATATCAGTGTAGACCTGTTCTAGCATTATTGTTATAGTTAAATAATCATATAAGCATGAAAATAAATTCTCGATAATAGTTAACACAAGAAAACATCCATACAGGTCATCAAGTTGCTCACAGCACCTTTTTGCAGTTTTTGGTGTCTTGCAGCTGTTATTGCTGAGGGAAGACGGCACCGGTACAGTGATCTTTTACACCCTTACAGTATTCTTCCAAAGTTTTGTACCAACCGGGCTAATGTGCACGAACTCTATTCCCCGTATGGGTAACCTCATTATGAGCTTTAGTCCCACACCACCTGAATTAATCGCCTGGAATAAAAACCATATGAGGTTTTCAGCTAATTGCTCCTGCTTTGATATTATTCATGCGGCCCATTGCGGCCCAAACTCAAATTATCAGGGCAAACATCTAAATTAAAATCTATATCCCTATTGTTCCGATTAATACTAACCGCTATATTGCGACGGCAAAACGGAAGACTACATTTTAATGTTTTAACTCCAACTTTACCGAATTACAGCACCACAGGCCATATTATGCCCTGCAAGTGAAAAATCCATAACCCTATTTTTTGGTACGAATCAAAACTAACATCATGAAACAGCCTACCTCTCGTACATTCATAAGCATAATATTATGTGTGCTTACTCTATTTTGCCAGGCCCAGATATGGGAAGCTGTAAATCCCCCACTCAATCTTTTTAATAGTACGATATATGCTACCACCGTCGATGCTTCAGGAAATATCTATGCGGGCGGGGCGTTTGAAAATAGCGGCCGATCTAATTTTGTGGCGAAATGGAATGGCTCAGACTGGGTTGAACTTGGCAGTGGCACAACCAGTTTGAATGCCAATGGACTGATCCTGGCGCTTGCACACCATGAAGACACCATTTATGCTGCCGGTGCTTTTACCAATAAATCCGCTCATTATTATGTGGCCAAATGGAATGGGAATTCATGGGAGGAGTTGAATAGCAATTCCTTCAAAGCAGATGGCGTTATTTATTCCTTGGCAGTTGACAAATCAGGCAATGTATATGCTGCCGGAAATTTCGCTGACTCCACTGGCAGCTATTATGTTGCCAAATGGAACGGTACAAACTGGAGCCAACTGGGCGCACTAAAGGCAAACCGTACGATTCATGCCGTTGCCGTGGATGCAGCAGGTCGGGTTTACGCCGGAGGATATTTTACAAATGCAGCCGGCAAGCAATACGTGGCACAATGGGATGGCACATCATGGAGAGAACTGGGGACCGGCACCAATGCATTGAACGCAAATGATTATATCCGTTCCCTGGCAACAGATGATAAAGGAAATGTTTACGCTGCAGGTGCCTTCAGGAACGGCAGTGGCGAGTACTACCTTGCCAAATGGAATGGAAGTAACTGGACGGAACTGGGTGCCGGAACCGGAGCCCTGCAAGCCAACAGCACCATCAACAACGTAGTGGTAAGAAATGAATCGGAAATTTATGCTTCTGGGCATTTTACCAATAAAATCGGCAGCTACTACGTTGCTCAGTGGAATGGAACAGCCTGGTTACCTGTCAGCGATTTACAGCAATCTTGGTATCTCCGAAAACCCATTGAAAGTATAGCCGTAGATGCAGCCGGCAACCTGTATGCGGGTGGCCAGTTCCTGAATAAAAGCGGGCATTCTTTTATAGCCAAAAAAGACAATTCCGAATGGCAGGAACTGGGTGCCAAAGGCGATCCGTTTTACTCCAGCCAGCCTATTTACCAATTAGTGGGTGACTCTATGGGGAATCTTTACGTATCTGGGAACTTCCAAAATAATGGCGGTTGGTTTTACCTGCAGCACTGGAATGGTAAAACCTGGCAGGAACTGAGCATCCCCTACCCCTCAGATTTTTCTCTCTCTATTGGCGGGCCCCGTTCGATGGAGCTGGATAAAAAGGGAAAGTTGTATGTACCCGGACGTAAAATAACCGAGAACGAAAAATATGATTGCATTTTAACTTGGGATGGAACGCAATGGAGCGTTCTGGAAGATTTCCCGAATTCGCTGGGTAGTTACAATAACAACCCTGCCAATGGTATCAGGCAAATTGAAGCGGACGCTCAGGGCAACATCTATGTGTCCGGAAATTTCAGCAACATTGCTTATGGCAACTATAGCCTGGCCAAATGGGACGGCACTACCTGGAAAAGATTGCCAGGCAGTATGACTGATTACATTGATGAGTTTTGTGTTGCAGGAGACGGTATTATTTATGCTTATGGAAGTTTTACCAATGAAATGGGCAGGGCTATTATCGCCAGCTACAACCCAGCTTCCCAGACCAGGTGGATGGAAGTAAAAAACGGCAGCAGCCGGCTGGGTGTACCGGGCTTAAATATATTTTCCGCGTTAGCCACAGACGATAAAAACCATTTGTATGTTAATGGCTATTTTACTAATACGGCAGGCAACCGCTATGTCGCTCACTGGGATGGCAAATCCTGGAACGAACTCGGCCCCACCAGTAGCTTGGGCCTTGGTCTGGTCATAGACCAGAACAACCAGATTTATACCAATAAGGAAGCTTCTGCTTATAGCGACCCCATATTAAAATGGGATGGATCAAAATGGCGCGGTGTCGGCACTCCATTACCTGTAAGCGGATTAAATTTTACTGCCAGCCTGCTTGCGGTAGATGCTACCGGTAATGTGTATAGTGATGCCCGTTCAATGGAGCCGGGAATTGGCTCCTATATAGTAAGATATGGAACGTCAACAGTACCACCGGAACTCTATTCCTTTAGCCCAACCAGTGGTTCTACAGGCACAACCATCACCATAACCGGAAAACATCTTTCCGGAACGGCGTCCGTTTCTTTTGGAGGAACAAATGCCACTTCTTACACTGTGAAGAATGACTCCACCCTTACAGCTGTCGTGGCAAACGGTTCCTCCGGCAACGTCGTGGTCAAAACAAGGGCTGGCGAAGCGTCCCTGCAAAGATTTACCTTTACCTGCGACTCCGTGACCGGACCTATTCCCACGATCTCACTGCGAAATGATTCCACCTTGGTCAGTTCACCGGCCAACCATTATCAATGGTATTTGAATAACAGAAAACTTCCTGATGCCATCACCAATAGTATCGTGATCAAAAATGCAGGTTTCTATCATGTGGAGACCAGCGCGGACAAAACATGCTGGTTACCATCGACCGATTACCCGGTAATCATCAGCAGGAGCGCCACCGAGGACTCGTTACAATTGTTGGTGTATCCCAACCCTTCACCAGGTAATTTCACGACCTATGTGAAACTGCCACAAGTAACCAGCGTGGTCGCTTATGTACAGGTGTTTGACGCCAATGGAATATTGGCCCATCAGACGCAGAAGTTGATTTTCTACGGCAATGAAATTCGCATACCGGTAACCCTCAATACCAAAGGCACCTATTTTGTGAAGGTCACCATCAATGACAAAACCATTCAACAAACCCTAATTATCCTGTGATGAATCCTGTAAAAAAAATAGCTGTTGTCCCTTTATTGGTTCTTGTATTCGTGTGGTCAAGCTGTAGCAAGGGTGGTGATGGACCGCCTGCTACTGGAGGTAATGGTGGCGGCACTCTTAATGGCAATTGTGTACTGACCTCCATCTCGCAGGTGAATAGCGGTGTTGGGGTCGAGTCATCATTAAGGGTCTTATATTCCAGCAATGGCGAGGTGAGCAGGTTGATTGTCCATGATAGCGTTCTCAACAAAAGTAGTCTTGACGCCACTTTTACTTATATCACGCAAGATTCGGTTCGTTTGGGCCCCTATCAGTACCTGCTGCTCGATGGGAGCAAGCGGGTTATCCGTTTTGTTACAAAAACTGATCTCTCCCGGCCCCTTCAGGCCGACACCTATGTTTTCAATTATACCTACAACAGTGAAGGATTTCTGACTACAAAAGATCTATACATCAATGGATCGAAAAAAGCGAATTTTCGCACTACATATAGCTATTTCAATCAATTGCTGACTGGTTGCAATATGTCCATACCCAGTGCAGGTAATCAGAAGGTGCTGGAATCAACCCTCACCTATGACGATAAAACAACCATTAAAAACTGGATCTATACTTTCCCGGACGCCATGGAAGGCTACCCCTTTTTAACGATCCTGAACTTCGGAAAAAAGGTAAACCACCCATTAACAAGGGTTGTCTCCAAAATATATAATCCGGAGAACGGGAATCTGCTGGACACCTGGACCACAGATTAGAAAAACTATACAATCGATGCAAATGGTTATGTGTTGTCAGGAACCGCGTCTGGTGACTTACAGCAAGGAATGGCTGCTTTTTATGGCAAAACGAACTTTTATTACCATTGCAAATGACTATAATTAATTTATAACTTGGGGAGATGTGGCACATCCCAGGTCGGCAGCTTAATTCATTGCTGTTAAATAATTTTCACAAGGGATTTGTAGTCACCGTTTTCAGTGCCGAAACAATTTTATTGTGTCATACTGCAGGCAGGTTGGATTCGGCCGATGCCCATTGAGATAATTTTTGAGCGTACTATAACTGTATCCTCGATGCCGTGCAGCCTTTTTTACGGATTCAAAGACCTCACCGGTACAGTTATCCTTTACCCTTTTATTGTACTTGTCCAATGTTTTGAATAACCCATGTTTGTGCGCATGCTGTATATTTTCTGATCGGGTTACCCATTCCAGGTTCTCCAACCTGTTATCGTTTTTTATGCCGTTGATGTGGTGCACTTCGTTTTTGCTCGGCGGCTTGGGTATAAATGTAAGTGCCAGCAGCCGGTGTTGCCCCTAGACCTTTTGAACGCCATTTTTACACAGCCGGTATTCAATATAGCCCTGGTAATGCGGGATTTCAGATTGGGGAAAACCCGGCATCCCCCGGTTGTCTATTCCCTAACTTTTGAACGCTACTAAAATCCTTTGTCGAAGAAGAAAAAAGTGACAGTTAAGCAAACCAGCCTGGCCGCCAAAATTAAAAAGGGAACCCTTACAGGTTCCCTTTTTAATCTGGTTGCTCCAATTACCGGGCGAGTTTGATCACCCGGACCACTTCTTTGCTACTGCCCTGGATCAGCTCGATGTAATAGGTACCGGGTTCATAATTCCTACCCAGTACCAGTGTGCTGTTGGCCGCAACATTTTTCTTTACTTCAATCAGGTTACCATTGACATCCAGTACCCGCACGAACAGGGGCTGGTTGTCGACACTTTTGGTGAAGATCGTAAACTGCGTAGTGCTGGGGTTAGGTCCTGCTTTGGTTTCAAACATACCTTTTGGCACTGTCACAGTCGTACTATTGGTCAACGTATTCCCGGAGGCATCGGTACACGCCACGGTAATGGTGTAAATGCGGCCCTCCCCATTGCCGGAGCGCTCTGCCCGCAGGCGGATATGATGGTTGTCAATAACTTCCCAGTCATGGTCCACATCACCATCCCCCAGGCCGTTCTGCGGCTCATTACTGCTGACAAAAACCTTACAGGAAGTGGCACCGCAATTATCGGTACTGCCATAGCTGACCATCACATCCACCATTTTATGGTCCGGCGGCCACAGCTTCTCAGGCGACGCCCTGACAACATCAATAACCGGCGCTTCCAGGTCGCGAACGGTGACCGTGAAACGGCATTGAACAGCAGTATCATTAGCCAGGGTGTAGGTCACCAGGGTCACTCCCTTGTTAAAGCTTTTCCCACTCACACTACCCGTGCCGCTGCCGGTGGTGGCACCGGAAAGGGTGTAATTGACTACCGAATTGGAATTAGCCGGCACTATACCGGGCTCCAGGTTATTGACAATAGCGGCACACTCTTTTGCGCGGGTAGCCGTGGCTACATTGGCGGGACAGGATACGGTAGCCGGTACGGTTACCATGAAAGGGAACGCACCGGAAAGGGTACTGCAGTCATTTTGGGTGACCCTTACCGTGTAAGTGCCCGAAGTCCGGGCGGTGTATTGCTGGCCGGTCGCCCCTTCAATGGCAAGCCCATCGAGGTACCATTGGTTGCCGGTCCCTGCCGAAGAGTGGAGCGTATTGCCCGTGGCGGAGATCACCGGGGTGGGTGGCATCTCCTTAACCGTTACAGTGACCGATGGGGCAGTAACGGCAGCACAGGCATACTGTGTACTTACGTGATAGCGCCCCGAGGTGGTAGCCACCCAGTGCTGCTGGGTGCCACCTGCCAGTGGCACATTGTCCCGGTACCACTGGTAACCCTCTGCTGCAGGGGCGGATAGACGAACGCTGCCACCGGTACAAAAACTTAATGATCCGTTAGTAGTAATGCGCGGGGTATCTGGATAAGCCAGCACTGTAATATGGATGGCTTTAGATTCAGTGGAATCCCGGCTGCACATATTGTAAACTTTTACTGTATAGAGCCCGCTATTGGCAGCGGTATAGGCGGTGTCGGTAGCGCCGGCAATCACACTGCCGTCGCGGAACCACTGGTAAGCTAAGCCCCTTTGCTGCCCGGTATACAACCGGACGCTCCCACCCTGACAAAACGTAGTATCCCCTGAAGCAAAAATGGGAGCAGTAAAAGTGGCGGGAGTAGCGCTCACCGTTACGGTTACAGCCACAGAGGCATTGCCGCCACAGCTATTGGAGGTATAAACCCGGTAGTGGCCGGAACTGGTTGCCGTATAGCGTTGACCGGTAGCACCGGCTATGCGTGCCGTATCGTTGTACCACTGGTAGTTGGCCGCTGGTGAAGCGGTAAGGGTAACACTGCCGCCATTGCAGAAACTCAATGGACCACTGGCGGTAACCACAGGCGTATCCGGATAGGTAAGCACGGTGACCTTCATGCCCCTGGAGGTTGCCGAGTCCAGGTTACAGGTGTTATAAACCCTTACACTATAGGTGCCGGATGCTGCGGCCGTATAGACGGTATCTATGGCACCTCTGATCGCAATGCCATTTTTAAACCACTGATAACGGACGCCGGTGTGGCTCCAGGTAAAGAGCCGGACACTGCGCCCCTGGCAAAAGATCGTGTCACCCCTATTCAGAATGGCAGGGGTAGTCGGGGGTGGAGGGGTATTACTAACCTTTACAGGGATGGGAACCGAGGCATTGGTGCCGCAGGCATTGGTGGTATAAACCCGGTAGCTGCCGGTAGTCGTCGCGGTGTAGCTGCGGCCTCTGGCGCCGGCAATAGACTGGCCATCTTTATACCAATGGTAATTAGCAGCGGCAGAAGCAGTCAGGGTCACGCTGCCACCGATGCAGAAGCTCAAGGGGCCGCTGGCGGTGACATGTAGTGAATCAGGATAAGCCAGCACCGAAATATGGATACTGCGGGAAGCAGCAGAGTCGCCACTGCAAAGACTATAGGCTTTAACGGCATAACGGCCACTGTCCCAGGTCCGGTAGGCGGTATCTATGGCGCCAGGAATCACACTGCCATTGCGGAACCATTTATAGGAAACCCCGGTTCTTCCGGCAACTTTCAGGAGCACGCTGCTTCCCTGGCAAAAAGTGGTATCTCCTACCGAATAAATAAAAGGGATCTCGGGCTTAACCAGCCCTGCAGAAACTGTAATGCGTAAAGAGTCAGAGCCCGCGATGCTACAATCATTGGAAACCAGTACCCTGTAAGAACCGCCAGAACGGACCACATAGGTGCGGCCCGTGGCACCGCTGATCAGCAGGTTATCCTTATACCAGCGGTTCCCGCTCACAGCAGAAGAAGTCAATACAACACTGTCGCCGCTGCAAAAGCTCAAAGGGCCGCTGGCGGAAATAGTTGGCCTGGCAGGAAGTGTGTTGACGGTTACCTGGATATTCCGGGAAGTTGCAGAATCACCGCTGCAGGTACTGAAGACCCGGACGGAATACAGACCACCTTCCCAGGCCTGGTAACTGGAATCGGTAGCACCGGCAATGCGGAACCCGTTGTGGAACCACTGGTAGTTGACACCACTCATAGCTCCTGCATTCAGTGTTACACTTTTTCCCGAACATATGGTGGTATCCCCACTGGCATAGAGGAAAGGTGCGGGAACCTTCAGCGGGCTATTGGCGACAGTAATGGTGACGGAAGCGGAAGTTGCGGTGCCGCAGCTATTAGAAACCCGTACCCGGTAGACGCCGCTCCAGTAGGCGGTGAATGTTTTCCCGGTGGCGCCATAAAAGGGATAGTCACCCGCATACCATTGGTTACCGCTGATGGCAGAAGAA
This sequence comes from Bacteroidota bacterium, assembly GCA_023391895.1. Classification (GTDB taxonomy): domain Bacteria; phylum Bacteroidota; class Bacteroidia; order Chitinophagales; family Chitinophagaceae; genus Flavisolibacter. The sequence goes on along the minus strand of JAEWAC010000204.1, from coordinate 9,558 downwards.
GTCAGCACCACGCTATCACCATAACAAAAGCTGAGCGGACCACCGGCTATAATTTGGGGTTGGACAGGTGGCGTATGGACGGTTACCGTCAAACTACGGGAGGTAGCGGATGTGTAGCCGCAGGTATCAAGGACACGCACGGCATAAAGGCCGCCGGTTTGGGCGATAAAGAGCGTATCGGTAGCGCCCGGGATGGGCACGCCATCTTTCAACCATTGATAGCGGGCAGCTCTCTGCTGAAAGGTAGAAAGGAAGACTTGCCCCCCCTGGCAAAAAGTGGTATCCCGATCAGCGCGGATAGTCGGCAGAACCAGGGTGGGACAAGGCTCGGAAACAGCTTCGCCTAACTTTTCTGCCCTGATTTCATGATCACTTTTGTTGCAAGTCACCTCTCCATCCCTGGAATCACTGTATTTTGCTGGTATATTACCACCTTCAGGTGTTTTTTCAATACTGTTGACATAATCAATGCCACTATAGGTATTTTGCCAGGTGATAGTGGGCGGCTGGCTCCATGATGACATAGCACAGAGGGTAACGAGCAAAAGAAAAACAATTTTTTTCATCGGGAACAAACGTGGTTTTATCTAAACAGTTAGAGGTTACTAAAGTAGTACGGGCTTATAGTTCGGGTTTCTCATTCTTGTGGTTATACAGGGCTGTTACAATAACCAATGTAGGCTGGATCAGACCTGCTCTCCCCTTTCCCAAAAGCATGATTTTTGCTAAATACCAGCTCTTGCTGATGACTAAAGCATTTCGAAGACATGGTAGTGCTTCTTTCTTATGTGGTTTTAGAAACTAGAGAAGGCGGAACAGCCGGCTACTGTTTGGGCAAGCAGTACCCTGGGATCAGCAACAATGACTTCAGGATGCGTTATTACCCAGTTTAATATTAGAAAAATACCAGAAGGTAAAGACAACAGGAACTTTCAAGGAAAGCTTTTTCATAAAGCAGGAGGTTTTGGTCTATAAATTTGGCTACAAATATAAATTATATTCCAATTAAGCGAAGCCGGCCTCAGCATCCAAAAGAAGACGGAATAAGCCTTGTTCAACAGCTTCAAAACCCCATATGTAACCGGGTAGACAGCAATGATTTTACTGCTGCCTGATTATGCTATAATCTTTTGGCTCGTCGCATTGAACGTTACTGGCAACCAGCAGTAATCTGGCGAGTTATTGTTTTGTTCATCCTTCAGCACGATCTTCTAAGCAGATATGCGTTATGATCTTTACTTATTAAGTATGGCTTTTTGAAAGATTTGCAGCGTAGATCAAAAAGCAAAGGCAAACGTTGACTTGGCCAATGTGCGTGGGCTCTTGGTGAAGGAGGGAGTAGCAATTGAGTAAAGGGAAAACAAAGGCAGTACTACCTTTAATACCTTTTACTGCTTTGATTTTTTCCCTTTGCCAAATCAGGGTATTTGTACAATAGGATTACAGAACGATGAACGAAGTGTTCCAACACCTGCCCCCTCTTGACTTGTTCCAGAGTATGGGAAAAACTTTGCAACAGCTGCTAATAGCAGCACAAGCCTCTGTCCCCCATCGTTCCAGTGCATAGCCACGGACAACGATCAGGAGAAGAAATGACTTTTATCAGGAGGTCTGCCCCCAATTAAAATACCTTTGTGTTCTTTATTCATGCTGCGGGTTATCACCATATTGTTTTTACTGAGTGCTTTGGGGCTGCAAACCTTTTACCGGGTGGTGATCGTAGCGGACTACTATGTCAATACAGCCACGTTTGCCCAAAACTGCGAGAACAAGGACCGTCCTCAGCTGAAATGTCACGGCAAGTGCCAGATGATGAAAAAACTCCAGGCGGAAGAAAAAAAAGACCAGCAGAACCCCGAGCGCAAAACCAATAACAGCCCCGAAGTTCTCTTTTCGGCTTCTAGCCTGGCTTCTCTATCCCTACCGCCCTTAGGTGGACAAAGCATCGAATACCAGCATTTCATAGCTGCTGAAACTGCCACCCGTTCCTTCCCGATCTTTCACCCGCCTGTAACAGTTTAAACAAATACTACAGCAGAAACAACGATTCATCCTGCTTCATCGTATCCATAGAGAAAGAAGCAGACACTATCGTATTATAAATTGTCTTAAACCAAACAGCAATGCCTAACCTTTTCAGGCTATTGGCCATTGGGGTGCTATTATGTATGAATACCCTGGCCTTCGGCCAAACCATTATCAAAGCAAAAGTGATTGATGGCAGCACCAAAGAACCCATTGAAGGGGCTACCATCCATTGTTCCGATGTGCACTGCACGTGTGGTTGCACCACCAATGCGGCCGGTGAATTTCAACTCCGGTGCACCGATTGTCAGCAACATATTGTCAGCTATACGGGCTACATACCTCAATACATCGATATATCCAACCCTTCAGCGGTGATCAGCCTTGTCCAAAGCCCATCCCTCTTACAGGAGGTGGTGGTATCGGCCAACCGTGGCGAAGGCGTAAAGCGTTCTGAGGCGCCCATTGCCATTGTCACACTGAGCACAAAGACCATCCAGGAAGCCAAACCCATCACAGCTGAACAGGTGCTCAATAAAGTCAGCGGCGTGAACATGGTGAACCTGGGCAACGAGCAGCACCAGATGAGCATCCGCCAGCCCATGACCACCAGGAGTTTGTTTTTATACCTGGAAGATGGCATTCCTGTGCGCACCACCGGCCTCTTTAACCACAATGCGCTTCTGGAAATGAATATGGCGGCCACCAAAACCTTGGAAGTGATCAAAGGCCCTTCTTCTTCGCTGTATGGTAGTGAGGCAATTGGTGGCGTAGTGAACTTTATCACCATTGCCCCCACTGCGGTACCTGTACTAAAGTTATCTTCACAAGGCAATAACCTGGGTTACAAGCGCACCGACCTCCAAACCAGCTTTACCAAAGGTAAATGGGGCTTTGCCCTGAGTGGCTACTATGCCAACAAACGAAACGGGTTTATGGCGTATTCTGACTACCACAAAGGAACGTTGACCGGCCGCATCGATTACCGCTTTTCTGATAAAACAGCGTTGACCAATAGCGTTACCTGGCTGAATTATTACAGCGATATGCCCAGCGGCGTGGACAGCCTCATGTACGCCACCCGCACCTTTGTCAACCCGCAAACCTTTACCTACCGCAAAGTGGATGCCCTGCGCTACCGCAGTACACTGACCCAAACTTGGAACGAGCACAGCAAGACCACGGCTTCTTTAGTGTATCGTAATAATACCATCGGTCAAAATCCCAACTACCGCATCAAAGATGATTATAAAAGGGTAAACGGCACCTGGATAGGCAACAAGGAACTGGCCCACGGAGAGGTCAACGCCAGCAGCTTTCAAAGTTATGCCTTCATCGGTCAGCACAGGCAAAGCTTTGGCTGGAAAAAGGCGGTAGTGATTGGTGGGGCAAGTGTGGACCTGAGTCCATCCCATTATAATGTTGAATACATCCGCATCCAAAAGGATACGCTGACCAGGAAGTATACGGGCTACACCCCTACCGACAGCACCCTGACGGATTACTCCACCCGCATCAACAACTATGCAGCCTTTGCCAACCTTGAATTTAGCCCGTTGGAAAAGCTGCGCATAGTGGCATCCCTGCGCTACGACCTGTTCCACTACCAATATGAGAATTCGCTGACTCCGTCGGCCTTCAGCGGGGCACCCGATACAGTGAACCACTTTAGCCGTCTGAGTCCCAAAATCGGAGCGACTTATAATTTTTCGCCTCGCATGGGTGTGTATGCCAACTATTCCGAAGGTTTTGTACCACCCCAGGTTACCGAAATGTATACGGGCGTAAAGGTACCTTACTTAAGTCCTTCCGTCTTTTACAACTACGAAGTGGGTGGCTGGGTCGAAGTAATCAAAAACAAGCTTTCAGCCGACGCGAGTGCCTACCTGCTCAGCGGCACCAACGAAATCATTTCCGTAAAACAGGATGATGGTTCTTTTGCCAACCAGAATGCGGGCAGAACCAGGCACCAGGGCATTGAGCTAGGCGTGCATGCATACCCTATCCAAGACCTTTCGCTGCGCTTCAGTGGAGCCTACAGCAAGCACCTGTTTACCGACTTTGTGGAAAAGGGCATCAGCTATAACGGCAATGAAATGAATGGCGCCCCCACTTGGCTATACAATACCGAAGTGTGGTATAAGCCAAGCTTTGTCAAAGGCCTGCGCCTTGGTGCTGAATGGCAGCACGTCGGCAGCTACTTCGTAGACCCGCAGAACACCGCCAAATACGGCGGCTACAATGTCCTGAACCTAAGGGTGGGCTACCAATATAAAGGCTTAGAAGTTTGGGTCAATGTGCTGAATGCAACTGATAATTACTATTCCTATAACGTGAGCAAAAGTGCTTTTGGCTACAGCTATACGCTGGCAGAACCCCGCAACTTCAACATCGGCCTCTCCTATGATTTTGGCACCTTTTTAAAAAAGAACTAAGATGAAAACTTCAATCACCGTATTCATAACTTTTCTCGGCCTCTGTTTTGTTTCCTGTACCGACACCAATAGCACAGGCGCCCCCTCACCTACCGCATCCAGGTTCATCGATACCCTGCCGGGGTCCTGTCCCAACCTGACCAAAGACGCCAAAGGAAACGTGATCCTCAGTTGGGTGCGGGAAACAAGTGATTCTACAGCGGTGTTTTGCTACGCTACTTCAACAGACGGCGGGGTGTCTTTTGGAGAACCGATTGCGGTTCCCCCGTCCAGTAAGGTAAAGCCCCATTCGGAAAACTTACCCAAGGTTATCTTCAAACCCTCCGGAGAAATCATCGCCTTGTGGGGGGCTGCCAGTACCAGTACCATAAACAAGTATGCCGGGAGTGTATACTACGCCCAATCTTTTGACGAAGGAAAAACGTGGAGTGATGCCAAGCCTTTGGTGAGCGACACCGCAGGGTATGACCAACGCTATTTTGATGTGGCTTTACTCCCCAATGGGGAAGCCGCCATCGTGTGGCTGGACAATCGGAAACAACCCGAACAGGAAGGTTCTGCCCTCTATTATGCCACTACCTCAGGCCGTAATGGGTTTGTGGGCGAAAAACGCATCAATCAACCCTGTTGCCAATGCTGTCGCACCGACTTGTTAGTAGACAGCAAAAGCAATGTTCATGTACTTTTCCGGGGGATTCTTCAGGACAGCATCCGGGACATGGTGCATATCGTGTCCACCGATGGTGGTAAAACTTTTACGCAACCCAAACGCATCAGCAATGACAATTGGGTGCTGAACGCCTGTCCGCATACCGGCCCGGCCATGACGGAAAACGCTGAAGGGCTGCACTTTGCCTGGTATACAGGCGGCAAGGCCAAAGGCACCTTTTACACCCAATCCAAAGACAATGGGAATAGTTTTGGGCTGCATGACTCCATTTCTTTTGCCGGGAAACACCCGCAGCTGGCCGCAGATGTCAAAGGTGCTATCGCCATTGTATGGGACGAGAACATAAAAGCAGGAGACCAGTTTTACAGCCGTATCGGCATGCAAACCAGAACACCGGATGGCAATAGTATTCAAAAATGGTTTATCACACCAGACAGTACCAATGCGACCTACCCGGTGATTGTCATGACAAGGGAGCAGCAACCTCTTGTAGCCTACTGCCAAAAAAAGGATCAAAAAAACTACGTGGTCTATCAGCCGGTCCGCTTATAAGGAGCAGTCAATTGCTTTTGGCATCTTAACTTAAAAAAACCAGGTAAAGCTGGCTCTTGCAAAAAAAGGGGTGCCGGGCGTAAAGTGGATTTCTGATACGGAGGCGGGCTCGTTTTGCAGCGGGCTTTCGGTTTCAAATTGGGTTTCCTTCCAGCGGGTGTTGAACAGGTTTTGAACAGCCAGACCTGCTTCCCACTTTTTCTTTGTGTAGTTGATGGCGGCATCCGCTACAAAGTAACCTTGGGCCAACACGGAATTGTCTTCATTGGCCGGGTGGTCGGCCATGAAGCGGTAGCGCAGGCTTCCGTTCCAGCCGCTTTCTTTTCGGTACGTCAATCCACCTACACTGGTAAAGCGGGGTGCCAGGGGCAAATAGCGTTCCTGCTTTTCAACGCCTAAGGCTCTTGGATCGGCCAGGCTGATGTCGGCATCAGCAAAGAGGTTTTTCACCACTTCATAGCGGGCAGAAAAGTCAAAGCCCATTCTTTGGGTCCGGCCACCCGGCTTCCACCACACCTTCATCCCCCACATACACAAACTCCTGGTCGAGCCACAAGTACCATAGAGCTGATTGGACAACCAACTTTTTGTCCACTTTAAAAATGCCGCCTAAATCCGTTCCGTAATCTGGTGGCAATACTTTCCTTCCATCTTGCTGTACGGCTACGCGGGTGTCGTTGCTGTGAAAGCCACGCCCATTGTACAGTTACAGTTGTACCCGTTCGTTCAGCCTGTAATTAAAGTTCAACTTAGGGCTGATCAGGGTGACATGCGTGGTCAGAATATTAGACGTTAATTGATCCCGGTAACGATTGGTAAAGTAATCGGCCCTGACCGCACCGGTTACATCCAGATTTTTGGAAAAAGAAAACCGCTGCGCCCAATAAGCGCCCACATTGGCTTCGTTGATATTGCCACGCATGATGTCAGCGGTATTGGTCACCCGGTCCCTGGTGCGCGTGAGCTCACTGCCATTGATGTCATCGTAGCGCAACTGCGCCCCGGCCGTGGTTTCGGTTTTAAGGTGGCCAATGAAAAATTGTTTTTGATAAGAAGCATTGTAACCGTAAATGTTCCGGTCTTCTTTTTGTCGGATCTGGTCACTGTTACCCGGGTCTTCCTTGTAGAACGTGAAGTTGGAATACAATTCAAAACCGTAGCGGCTGTAAAACAGCTGGTTGCGGATGGTACCACCATTGGCCAGGTTGGTCAGCAATTCAGCAGTGGCATTATAGCGGGATGTTTGGCCACCTTCAGTATCATCTATGGCCCCGTAAAAGCCGATGAGGCCTCTGGCTACGGCCCGGTCCGGGATTTGACCGGAGGCAATCCACCGGCTGGTAAAACCGGAGAGGGCGGCCGTAAGGGTGCTGGCAGGACTGATGCTGCCCTATGAGTATCCCAAATGGCAGACAGTTTACTTTTACTTTAGCCGCTGGAAGCGGGATGACACCCTGGAACAGATCCAACAGCAGTTGGTGGAACAGCAGCGTAGAAAAGCCAGTAGGCCCGCCGAGCAGGCGGTTGGCATTTTGGATGCACAGTCTACCAAAACCACGCTGGTAGCAGGCGCGCAACGAGGCTTTGATGCCGGCAAAAAGGCAAAAGGCAGAAAGCGGCACCTTGTTGTTGACACACTGGGGCTTATTCTGACGGTGGTCATTCAAAGTGCATCTGTTCAAGGATTGGCACGGAGCCGAGGTAGTGCTTGCGTGGATGAAGCGGTGCTGGGCCGGTGTCAAAAAGCTATTTGCGGATGCCGGCTACAGCGGCAAACTGGTGGAACGGGTGAAAACAGCATTGGGCATCGAGGTGCACATTGTAAAAAAGAACTCGTCAGGCGCCTTTCAGGTCCTGCCCAAACGCCGGATCGTTGAGCGAACCTTTGCCTGGCTGGACACCAACCGGTGCAACTCAAAAGACTATGAACGGCTAACAGAATCCAGTCAGGCAATGATCTACCTGTCCGCTATACGACTGATGCTTCTAATATCTTAAACAGCTTCTTAGAACCTCTATCACGATAGTGCCCAACAAATCGTAACTTTAAATGCCCATACCCGCCTTCACCCATTGCACATCACGGCTGAATTATCAACTCGTATCTTTTTTGGAAATCACATCCGCATATTGTGAGAACCTCAATCTCAGGCATTAGATTTTGGCTGGTTCAAAATGAATAGCCGTCACATATTTATTTATGCATTAGCTGAATTCATAACCTGATCAATTGAACTATTTCAATACTTCGTTAAGCATGAAACTAAGACAGGTATTGTTCCTGCAACTCTGCCTTTTTACTATAATTTCAGCCCTAGCCCAAAAGCTTAACCAGAAAACAGGCCTGGAACTATATGGTTACCTCCAGGCCGATATCGGCTACAATTTTGATCAAATTGATCCTGACTGGTTTGATGCCCTACGCGTTACCAAACTTCCCCTGTATGAAGATCAGTTTGCGCCGGATGGGAGAATCTATTTCAGTGTTCGCCAAACACGATTGGGGGTAAACAGCTGGTCGCGAACGCCCTGGGGTCCGCTTAAAGTCAATTTCGAGTTCGATCTTTTTGGGTCAGGGCCGGACGTGGGTCAAACCACCTTTCACTTCCGGAAGGCGTATGCAGAGCTCGGGAAATTTACGGTCGGGCAAACCGAAAGCCCTTTCACCGATGCCGATGTATCCCCCAACATCCTGGATTACGGCGCGCCTTCAAGCCGGGCTTTGCTGCGGAACATCCAGGTACGCTATATGACCATCAAAGAGCATTACCGATGGGCCGTGGCCTTGGAAAAGCCGGGTGCGACTTCCGATGATGGTATTTATGCCAACCGGATCGATTTTGAAAATGTAAGGCCGGAGTTCAAAGTGCCGGATCTGACAGCCGAATACCGACAGATCCTGAAGAGCGGGTATATTGAACTAGCCGGTGTAGTAAAATGGATCAGATGGGAATACACCGGCAATGCCCCTATTGACCTCAGTGGCAATGAAACCGGGTGGGGTTTTAACATCAGCTCCACGCAGCGATTGGGTCGCTCGACGCTTTTTAAAGGGCAATTCGTCTATGGCAAAGGCATTGAGACCCATCTAACAGATGCCACTTTTGACATTGGTATAAAAAAAAATTTTGCTGATTCCACCAAACCGCTGTTAGGGGTTTCCCTACCGGTAATCGGTGGACTCGCCTTCCTGGAACATAAATGGACCCCCAAATGGAGCAGTACGTTAGGGTATTCAGGGGTGCGTATTTACAACTCGGATGCCCAGGCCGGCAATGCCTTTAAACATGGTCATTATGCCATACTTAATTTATTGTACCAGCCTTTTTCCCAATTCCTGATGGGCGCTGAATTGCAATGGGGGAAAAGAAATAATTTCAGTGATGGCTTTAGCGCATCGGCCTTTAGGGTACAGTTTTCCTTTAAATACAATTTCTCCCATCAGTTTTTTGAACAGGCAAATCAATAGAATGCTGTCGGGTAACTAATTTCTATCGTCAGATAACACCGAACCTGAGTTTAAGATGATAAAACCTCCCTATTGCATCAACCAATCAACCGGTTTAACCCCTTACTGAATGAGGCGGTAAAAGGGGAAGCAGTTTCAACTTTAGAGCCGTTCGAGGCTTCGAAGCTCTTCCACGGCCAAGGGGAAGCGTACGTCCGGCTGCCATAAGTGGGTTGCCTGCTTATACCTGATGGATCCTTATCCTGCGCCTTGTTGATCCAAATATTTCAAAATGGCCATGACATCTTCTTCTCCCATACCTTCAGTTAAAGCATTTTGAAAGCTTTCTATTAAGGGCGCAGCAAGCGGCATGTTTAAACCCGCTTGATGGGCCAGGCGCAAATCTTTGGCCAGGTGTTTTAAGGCAA
>JAEWAC010000200.1 GCA_023391895.1 Bacteroidota bacterium | reverse complement strand
GTTGGTTATTCATCAAACTGTAATTTTGAAACATGTCATTCGAGGAACTGAAACAGCGATTTGAAGAACTCTTGCAGACAGGCGACGCCTTACAGATCCGAAACTTTCTGGACCACCAGAACATTAGTGATATGGCAGACCTGGTGTACGAGTACCCGGAGCATGAAGACAACATCATTGCCAGCATGTCCATTCACCGGGCGGCTGGGGTTTTTAAAATCCTGGAGTTCCCTACCCAAAAGCGCATTATTCAAACCCTGCCACCCAACAAAACGGCCGAACTGATGAACGAACTGCCGGCAGATGACCGGACTTCTTTTTTAGAAGAACTACCCAGCAATGCGGTGCGGGAACTGATCAAGCAGCTGGATACGGAAGAACGAAAAGTAACCCTTTCGCTCCTGGGTTATCCTGAAAACAGTTTGGGCCGCCTGATGACGCCGGATTATGTGTATGTATATGAAAACAATACCGTAGCACAAGTGTTGAACACCATAAGGCGGGTGGGCAAAAACAGTGAAACCATTGACGTGATTTATGTGATCAACGACAAAGGCGAACTGCTGGATGACCTCAGGATACGGGAATTTATTTTGGCCAACCCCGACAAAAAGGTAAGCGAACTGATGGACTACCGGGTCATCTCTTTAAATGCCTATGACGACCAGGAAGTGGCCAACGAAGCGTTTAAAATGAACAACCGTGTGGCCCTGCCAGTGGTGAGCAACAGCAACAAACTGCTGGGCATTGTCACCATCGACGACGTGCTGTGGGTAGCCAACGAAGAGTTTAGCGAAGACATACAAAAAATAGGGGGTACGGAAGCCCTGGAGCAGCCTTACCTGGAAATGCCCCTTGTTACGTTGTTTAAAAAAAGGGTGATCTGGCTGATGATTCTTTTTGCCGGAGAACTGATGACCATATCAGCCATGCACCAGTTTGAAGACCAGATTGCCCAGGTAGTGATACTGGCTACGTTTATTCCTTTGATCATATCCAGCGGGGGCAATAGCGGCTCGCAGGCGGCCACACTGATTATACAGGCTATGGCCTTGCGGGAAATCAGCATCACCGACTGGTGGCGGATTATGCGGCGTGAAATCTTCTCCGGCCTTTTGCTGGGCACCACCCTTTGCCTGATGGGTATATCGGTTATTTTTCTGTGGCACCTTTTTTCAGATACATTCGGTGTTTACTATTTAAGCATTGCTTTAACCATTGGTTTGTCCCTTATTGGCGTGGTGCTCTGGGGCACGCTGGTAGGCTCCATGCTGCCGCTGCTTTTAAAAAAGCTGGGCGCCGACCCGGCGGCTTCTTCTACTCCTTTTGTGGCCACACTGGTGGACGTAACCGGGCTCATCATCTACTTCTCCTTAGCCTTTACCATCTTAAGTGGCAAGTTGCTGTAATGCGGTTTTCTGCAGGGCTTGCGGCTTTTTGCACCATTTGCGTTTATGCTTTTTTTTATTCATTTTCGCAGCGCCAAGCTTAATCTATTAGAAAATTATCACCTTAATCAATCATCACCCATATGTGTGGAATAGTTGCCTACATCGGTACCCGTGAAGCTTATCCTGTTATTTTAAAAGGCCTTAAAAGATTAGAGTATCGCGGGTACGACAGTGCCGGCGTGGCCCTACTCAACAGCGGACTCAAAGTTTATAAAAAGAAAGGCCGGGTTGCCGACCTGGAAGAAACCCTGCAGGGCAAAGACCTGCACGCCAATATTGGCATTGGTCATACCCGCTGGGCTACCCATGGCGAACCCAGCGACCGCAATGCCCACCCGCACACCTCTGCCAGCGGCCGGCTGGCCATGATCCACAATGGCATTATTGAAAACTATGCCCAGCTGAAACAAGAGCTCATTAAAAAAGGCTACCTCTTTCACAGCGATACGGATACCGAAGTGCTGCTGAACTTTATTGAAGACATTCAACAAAACAACAACTGCACGCTGGAAGAAGCCGTTCGCATTGCCTTGAAAAGAATTGTAGGTGCCTATGTGATCGTGCTGATAGACAATACCAACCCCGATACCCTTATTGCCGCCCGCAAAGGCAGCCCGCTGGTGATTGGCATTGGTAAAAACGAGCACTTCCTGGCTTCCGACGCTTCTCCCATTATTGAATATACCAAGGAAGTGGTGTATGTAAACGATTATGAAATTGCCATCATCAAGTCGGACGAGCTGATTTTAAAAAACCTGGGCAACGAGCGGCAGACCCCTTATATCACCAAACTGGACATGGAACTGGCTGCCATTGAAAAAGGCGGCTATGACCACTTCATGCTGAAAGAAATTTTTGAACAGCCCCAGACCATTCACGACTGCCTGCGGGGCCGCCTGGATGCCAATGCTGGCACCATTACCATGAGCGGCATTCAAAAATATACCGAGCAGATCATGAATGCCAACCGCATTATTATGATTGCCTGCGGCACCAGCTGGCATGCCGGCCTGGTGGCAGAATACATTTTTGAAGAACTGTGCCGGATTAATGTAGAGGTGGAATACGCTTCCGAGTTTCGCTACCGCAACCCGGTGATCCACAAAGGCGATGTCATCATTGCCATATCCCAAAGCGGCGAAACAGCCGACACCCTGGTAGCCATTGAAAATGCCAAGGCTAAAGGCGCCATTATAATGGGTGTGGTCAATGTGGTAGGCTCCTCTATTGCCCGTGTATCGGATACCGGGGCGTATACCCATGCCGGTCCGGAAATTGGCGTGGCCTCAACCAAAGCCTTTACCGCCCAGCTGGCTGTATTAACCATGATTGCTTTGAAAGTTGGTTATGAAAAAGGGGTGCTGGACCAACAGCGCTACCTACAGCTGCTGAAAGAACTGGATGCCATTCCCGATAAAGTGGCGACCGTTTTGCAAATGCAGGATCACATTAAAACCGTTGCCGAGAAATACAAAGACGCTCAAAACTCTCTTTTCCTGGGTCGCGGGTACAACTTCCCGGTGGCACTGGAAGGCGCCCTAAAGCTGAAGGAAATTTCTTACATCCATGCCGAGGGTTATCCCGCAGCCGAAATGAAGCACGGTCCTATTGCCCTGGTAGATGAAAGCTTGCCTGTAGTATTCATTGCCACCAAAGATTCGTACCATGAAAAGGTCATTTCCAATATGCAGGAAATCAAAGCCCGCAAAGGAAAGGTCATTGCCGTGATCAACGAAGGTGATGAACAAAGCATGGCGCTGGCCGATGATGTGATTCTGGTACCCGAAGCCGACGAAATTGTAGCGCCCATGCTGAGTGTGGTACCGTTGCAGTTGCTGGCTTACTATACCGGTGTGGCCAAAGGTTTTGATGTGGACAAGCCCCGCAACCTGGCCAAATCAGTTACCGTAGAATAGTTGTAAAATAGTTTATACAGCATTATAGCATTAACTATAGTGAATGGTAAATAGTAGGAATGCTTGGCCTGATTATTTTAAAGATAGTCAGCTAAGCATGCCACAATAGTTATAAAGCAAATTGCTTTAGAGAATAAGTTTTTCAAAATCCTATCCTCTTTAACTATTGACTATTTACCATTTTCTTTTTCACCCCATAACGCAAACTCCATGAATGAAATCATAAAGAAACCCCTCAATGCCATTGGCTACCAGTTTATAGCACCGGAATACCTGCCGGAAGGAAAAGATGAATACCACCTGCGCAACTTGCAAAACCGCAGCGGCATTAATTACCGCAACCTTACCGCTTATGAAATAGAAGTGCTGGTGCGCAACCGAAATACCTCCGATGACTGGAACAAAATACAGGTGTCGGATGAGTTTAACCCCGAACTGGTAAAAGCCTGTAAGTTTTACGGACTGGTACGCATTGGCAAACTGGAATCAATCGCCATACAATATCACAACGTGTGCCTGCCGGTGGGTCTGTACAACAGCACCATCATCAGCTGCGACTTTGGCGACAATGTGGTGGTCAGCAACGTCAGCTATATGTCGCACTACATTATTGGCAGCGAGGTGATGATCAGCAATGTGGATGAACTGCATACCACCGACCACTCCAAGTTTGGTAACGGGGTGATTAAAGAAGGCGAAGACGAAAGCGTACGGGTTTGGCTGGAAGTCTGCAACGAAAACGCAGGCCGTAAAATTATTCCCTTCAACGGCATGCTGCCCGGCGATGCTTACCTGTGGTCCAAATACCGCGACAACAAAGCCCTGATGCAGCGGTTTAAAGAATTTACTGAAAAAAAGTTTGACAAGCAACGCGGCTATTACGGCAAAATAGGCGACCGCACCATTATTAAAAACACCAGCATTGTAAAAGATGTATGGGTAGGCACGGATGCTTACATCAAAGGTGCCAACAAGCTAAAAAACCTCACCATCAACTCCTCGCCCGAAGCCCAGTCGCAGATTGGCGAAGGCTGCGAACTGGTGAACGGCATTATTGGTTATGGCTGCCGCATTTTTTATGGCGTTAAGGCGGTACGTTTTATCATGGCCTCCCACTCCCAGTTAAAATATGGCGCCCGCCTCATCAACTCTTACCTGGGCAACAACGCTACCATATCGTGCTGCGAAGTGCTGAACTCCCTTATTTTTCCAGCCCACGAACAGCACCATAACAACTCATTTTTATGCGCCGCTACGGTGATGGGACAAAGCAATATGGCCGCCGGCGCTACCATAGGCTCTAACCACAACAGCCGCGCTGCCGATGGCGAAATTGTGGCTGGCCGTGGGTTTTGGCCGGGGCTGTGCGTCAGTCTCAAGCACAACTCCCGGTTTGCTTCTTTTACCCTGATTGCCAAAGGCGATTATCCCTATGAGCTGAACATTCCCTTACCCTTTAGCCTGGTAAGCAACGACGAGACCCATAACATGCTGGTGATTATGCCGGCCTACTGGTTTATGTACAATATGTATGCACTGGCCCGAAACGCGGTTAAGTACGTAGACCGTGATAAAAGAACCCGCAAGCTGCAGCATATTGAGTACGACTTCTTAGCGCCGGATAGCGTCAACGAAATCTTTACCGCCTTAAAGCTGCTGGCCCGGTTTACCGCCCTTGCGGCCGATCCTTCTTTAAAAACCCATGCGGATGAAGCCAAACTGGTAGCGACCGGAGCCGCTTTATTGAACGACAGTGCCAGCAACTTAGAGGATCTGTCCATCTATGCCGAAGGCTTTGAATATAACAGTCGGCCCACCCAACTGGTAAAAGTAAAAGAAGCCTATGCCACTTACAAAAAGCTGGTGGTGTATTATGGTGTTACCAACCTGCTTTCTTTTATCAAAGAAAAGGGTATCCCCGATTTACCGGCGCTGATTGCGGCACTGCCCCAACACCCCAAACGAAATGACTGGAGCAATGTAGGCGGCCAGCTGTTACCTCAGGAAAGTTTGCACCACCTGCTGCAAGGCATTGTACAAAAACAGGTGAACAGTTGGGAGGAAGTGCACCAGTTTTATGTGCAAAGCGGGAAAGACTATGCCACGGAAAAACTGCATCATGCGTATGCCTGCCTGTTGGAATTATTGCAACTGGAGCCTAGTGGCATGACACCCGAACTGTGGAAGCAACTTTTGCAGCAAGCCCTGCAAACCACAGAAGAAATGTACCTGAACATTTATACCTCCAGGGCCAAAGACTACCAGAATAACTTTAGAAAAATGGTGTATGACAACCAGCAGGAAATGGAAGAAGTAATAGGACGGCTGGAGGACAATGTGTTTATACAACAACAGCAGCAAGAGCTGGAACATTTCCGCCACCAGGTGCGTACTGTTATCGATCAGTTTCAGTTATAAAAAATAACCCTTCATTGCTGAAGGGTTATTTTTTAAATAAACTCTGTTATTACAGAAATTGATTACTGATTAGAACCTGTAGCAGTATCTGCAGTAGCAGCAGAATCAACTAAAGGAGCAACAGCTGTAGAATCCAAAGGAGCAACTGCTGTAGAATCAACAGTAGAGTTAGTTACAGTTGTTGAGTCAGTTGTGGTTGCATTTTCACCTTCGTTGTTACAAGCTACCAATGTACCAGCAATTGCTAATACAGCTAAGAACTTTTTCATTTGTACTTTGTTTTAGTTTTTGTTAACTAATCGGGCGCAAAGGTAATGGCTGAACAGACAACTCCAAATATTGCACACGCTTTTTTTTCAACACCTAATCCGCTTATTTCTTTCTGAAAAAAATGCGCACCGGCACCCCTTTAAAATCAAAGTTTTCCCGCAATTTATTTTCCAGGTAATTGCGGTAGGGTGTTTTAATGTCTTCCGGGTAATTGCAGAAAAAAGCAAACGAAGGCACCACAGTTGGCAGTTGCGTCACGTACTTGATGCGTACGGGATTGCCGCGTACTACCGGAGCATGAAAAGCTTCAATCGCCTTCAGCATGACCTCGTTTAATTTGGAAGTACTAATCTTGCGCTGCTTGTTTTCGTATACCTGCAAAGCCATTTCAATAGCTTTGTGAATACGCAGTTTTTCTTTGGCCGAGATAAATAAAACCGGCACATCGGTAAAAGGTGCAAAGCGTTCTTTCAGGCCCTTTTCGTAATCGCGGGCCGTGTTGGTTTCTTTTTCCATCAGGTCCCATTTGTTGACCAGCACAACAAGGCCTTTTCCTTTGCGGGCGGCCAGGCTAAAAATATTTAAATCCTGGGCGGTAATGCCTTTTTCCGCATCCAGCAACAGCAGGCAAACATCGGCTTCATCCAAAGCCTTGATGGCCCGGATAACGGAATAAAACTCCAGGTCTTCGTGCACCTTGGTTTTGCGCCGGATACCGGCCGTATCGATCAGGATAAAGTCTTTCTGAAATAAGTTGTATCGGGTATGAATGGTATCCCGGGTGGTGCCGGCTATGTCACTCACAATGGTGCGTTCCTCGCCTACCAGGGCATTCAGCAGCGAAGACTTGCCCACATTGGGCTGACCAATAATAGCAAACTTGGGCAGGCCTTTTTCTTCTTCCACCTCCTGGCTTTCTTCTTCCCGGATCAGGTCGGTTACGGCATCCAGCAGGTCGCCGGTACCACTGCCGCTGATGGCGGCAATGAAAAAAATATTGTCAAAGCCCAGACTGTAAAACTCTGCCGCTTCCAGCAGGCGATCATTATTGTCGACCTTGTTTACCACCAGAAAAACCGGTTTGGTAGAACGGCGCAGCACATCGGCCATGGCATCATCTAAATCGGTAATGCCGGTTGCCGCATCAACCACAAACAAAATAGCACTGGCTTCATCCACCGCTATCAGCACCTGCTTTTTAATTTCCTTTTCAAACACATCCTCGCTTTCCGGTACAAATCCGCCCGTGTCGATGACGTTAAAACTTTTCCCGTTCCACTCGGCTACACCGTACTGCCGGTCGCGGGTAACACCGGGTGTATCTTCCACAATGGCTTTGCGCTGCTCCAGCAAACGGTTGAAGAAGGTGCTTTTTCCCACATTGGGCCGGCCTACTATGGCTACTGTAAAACTCATAATTACTCCCATCCCCCTCAGGGGCTTTTATTTTAATTTATATTATCAACTTTTGTGCTATCCTATAACTTTTGCAACTTTAACTTCTTGCGTGCCCAGGTCTGCCGCTGCATCCTTTCAAATACCTATATGGGTTTTTAAAGAGATTTTTGCCACCATCCCACCGCCTCTAACTGAACCAACAGTCGCTTTTTGAACTTCTTCAAAAGTCCATAGGGCATTTGCTGTTTCACCGATCACTTCTTTAAAAGCCCATATGCTGTTATTACAACCGGTATTGTTTACCGGCTAGGTATAACCATATTCTTTTAAATACAGATCCGTATCCCGCCACTTGGGCCGCACTTTTACAAACAACTCCAGAAACACTTTCTGGTTCAGGAATTTTTCAATGTCCTTGCGGGCTTCCGATCCAATTTTTTTGATCATCTTTCCGCCTCCGCCAATGATAATGGACTTTTGGGTTTCCCGCTGTACAATAATATTGGCACCGATTTTTATCAGGGTGGACTTGTGCTTGAACTCATGCACCACCACCGTGGTGTGGTAGGGAATTTCGTCTTCAAACAGGTCGTAAATTTTTTCCCGGATCATTTCAGCCACAAAAAACCGCTCCGACAGGTCGGTAATTTCGTCTTCCGCAAAAAAAGGCTCACCTTCCGGCAGGTAAGTTAATATAGCCTTTAACAGTTCCTGTATTTGCAGGTGCTGCAGGGCTGATATACCCACCACTTCCTTACTGTATCTTTTGGAACGGAAAAAAGCAAAGCAGGCTTCGGTTTGTTCCTTCGTGGCTTTGTCCAGCTTGTTGATGACCACAATGGCGGGCACTTTTAACCGCAGTGATTCAAAGATGGCGTCTGCTTCTTCCCAGTTTTCCGTTACGTCTACCAGCAGCAGGGCCACATCGGCATCTTCCAGCGAGCTCTTGACGGCATGCATCATTTTTTCGTGCAGCTTATATTTGGGCTCAATAATTCCGGGGGTGTCCGAAAAAATAATCTGGTAGTCCTCCGTGGTTACAATACCCTTGATGCGATGACGAGTAGTTTGCACCTTGGGTGAAACAATCGCCAGTTTCTCGCCCATCAAAGCATTCAGCAGCGTGCTTTTTCCCGCATTGGGCTTTCCAAAAATGTTAACAAATCCTGCCTTCACACAAAAAATTTTGAGCAACAAATTTAGAAGATTAAAAATTGTTTGGCGGAAAAGGTATTACGCCCTATATTTGCATTCTACATCGCGAAGTAGAGCAGCGGTAGCTCGTCGGGCTCATAACCCGAAGGTCGCAGGTTCGATCCCTGCCTTCGCAACCAACAGAAAGCCCGCTTCAATAGCGGGTTTTCTGCTTTTAAGAGCTGCTCTTCTCCGCTATGAGGATGCAAAGGTTAACACTTTCGTTAACACCAAAGGTTACCTTTATGATCTACCTGAACGATGGCAGCTATTGCTCCGAGTTGAAAGTGTCCCCCAAAAACTGGCAAACCCTCAAAGCTTCTCTGAAAAAAGAATGGTACATCTATTATCGGTTCTATGATCCGAAATTTAAAACAGACCCTCGCTTCAAAAAAGGCAAGCTGATTCTTTTGAAAGGCATGAATGCTTTCAAATCACTCAAAGACCGCCAGGAAGAAACCAAACGGCTCATTAGCCAGGAACTCAACCGACTCAAAGAGGGCTTCCACCCAATCCAGGGCCAAAATCCAGCTGAGAGTACTCCTTTTTCCATTACGCCCTCCACGCCTTTTCTGCTGGCTCTTGAGCAGTCGGCGAAACGCATCAATAGCTCTAAGTCTACCGAAGGGGACCTGCGCAGCATTTTGAACTTTGTGCGGGTGGCTGCCGATGGACTTCACCTTGCCGAAAAACCAATCGGCACCATCAGCCGAAAACATGTTAAACTATTACTCACCCAAATCGAGTCGAACCAACCCGTGCAAAGTGCCCATCGCTACAACAAGGTCCGAACGTATCTCATGATCCTGTTCAAAAAACGACTTGTTGTTTGTTGTTTGAACGGTTTTCTTTGAACAGGCGGCAAGTCCGATTACGGCGGCTGTTGCCACCACCAGTTGTCGAATCATATCGGTTGTGTATTGTCTGAAGTGTGTGTTCAGGTGGGGCTAAAAACCTTGTCCCTGACCTGTGACGGGCATTCCTGAATAGTGGACGTGCACCAGCTTCCACTGGCCATCCGTCCTGTACCAGAGTTGTGTTTCCCGCCCTTTGGTTTGGATGGGCTGGTTGTTCCCTTTGAAGACGGCATCAAACACCCAGGTGAAGGTGAGCCAGGCCACGTCGCCGTACACGATCACTTTCTCATTTGCTCCATGTAGTTCCCGTTTCGTGAAGCCATCCTGAAACATCTTGTACACGTTCTTTACCCCACTCCAGCCGTACTCGGTGCCCCGTGGGTGTATGAACGATACTTCTGGGGTTTGCGCCCAAATCTTTGCGGCAAGCACCGTGTCTGCGTCATTGATGGATTGCTCATATTGACGGATCAGTTCAGCGAACACCTGGTCGTTGGATTGTGCGGCTGCTTTCCGCTGTACACCAAGTAAGGTGGTCACCACCAGCAGGATAAGTAGAAATGTTTTGTTCATATGTTTTTATTTGACAGGGCAAAGCTCCATCAAACAGGGAAGCAAGGAAAGGTTGGAATGGGTGGAAGAATGATACTTTTTGGAACGGCTCAGGCCGTGTAGCGTTCCCTAAACTCTATGGGTGTCACGCCTTCGTGCTTGCGGAAGTATTTGATGAAGTTGGTAGGTTCTTCAAAGCCCATCTCGTAGCCAATCTCTTTAATGGAAAGGCTGGTGTGCACCAGTAGCCGCTTAATTTCCAGAAGCACCCGTTCATCAATGAGTTCTTTGGGTGTTTTGCCCACCGTAGCGGCTGTGGCTTGGGTAAGGCGCTTCTCCGATACCGCTATCTGGACAGCATAACCGCTGACCGTTTTTAACCCTTTGAACTGCTCATCCAACAAGTTTTTGAACAGGATAGTGTAATCCAGGTCCGCGCCGCGTTTGATCTCTGTAAAGCCTGTTCTGCGCCGTTCCCGTTCGCCCAACAGGAGCAAGGAATGCAGGGCGTTGTGCAGAAGATCGAAGTGACAGGCGTCATTCGGTTGGGAGAGTTCTGTTTCAATGGAGTTGAAAGCAGCGATCAGCGGAGAGCTTTCTGGTAGTTGAATCAGCGGCTCATCCAACAGGTCATTAAACAGAATCGTGCTACGTAGAAACTTAATGTCAGCTTCCGACTTACCAAAAAAGGCATCGGTAAACAGTAAGAGCCTTCCATCGTACTCACCGCTGGCGTCCAGCAGTTGAACACGGTGTTTGCTCACAAAAAGAAGTGTGTTGGGCTTTACCTCTACAGGCTTAAAGTCAATCAGGTGAGTCGCCATGCCTTCACGGAACCAGAAGATGTGGTAAAACTCGGCACGGTGTGGTCGGGTGACGCTTTGTTTGAGTTTGGCAAAGGTAGCAGCAATGGGAATAATCTCGATCTCCAGCGGGAGACCAGGTTTGAAGATAATCCGTTGAATATCTGCTGCCATTGGGTCAAAGATAAGGTGGCAGAAATGCAATTGGCCTCATCATACTAATAATGACGTGGCTCTTTCTAAATGGGGTGAAACCAACCTCTACTTTTTTTGCTTTTCGGCCCAGTCATCCATTTTACGCTCCAGTACTTCCAATGGCAAAGCACCATCCATGAGAATGGCATCGTGAAAGGCAGCCAGATTAAAGGCACTACCAAGTTGTTTCATGTATTTGGCGCGTAGCTCCTTTAGCTTCAGCTCACCAATTTTATAGGCCAGTGCTTGGCCTGGCATAGCCATATACCGTTCAATTTCTGAAGTGGCAACTTGCTCAGTCGTGGGTTCATTATCCAGCATGTACTTGATAGCCTGTTCCCTCGTCCAGCCTTTTGCATGTAATCCTGCATCCACCACTAAACGGATAGCCCTGTGAATCTCATCACCCAAGGCCAGCATGTACTGATATGGATCTTTATACATTCCTAACTCTTTACCCAGGCTTTCTGCGTACAAGCCCCAGCCTTCATTATAAGCCGCATTGCCGCCATAGCGCCTGAACTTTGGCAGCTTTTCATTTTCTCGCTGGAGGCTGATCTGGTAATGGTGTCCAGGGATGGCTTCGTGCAGAAACAGGCTTTCCCTGACTTGTGTCTTGGTAGCGTCCACAATGGGAACATAAAAGATACCTGGACGGTTGTTTTCCAAAGAACCGCCTGCATATTGTGCGGCTGAAGATGCGGCCCTGAACGCTTCTGTTTGACGAACTTCAAACACCGTTTTAGGTGTATGATTAAACATAGTTTTGAGCATTGGGGAAATCCGCTGTTCAATGTCGCTGTAATACTTTAGGATCTCTTCAGGATTTTTGTAAGGAAAGAACTTCGCATCGGTACGCATGTACGCAAAAAAAGCTTTCAGATCACCTTTGAATCCAACACTTTCTTTCACCTTTTGCATCTCCTGTTGAATACGGGCTACTTCCGAAAGTCCAATGTTGTAAATTTCATCTGCTGATTTGTTCGTTGTAGTGAAGGAACGGATGTAGTAATCATAGAGCTTTTTACCGCCTGGTAAGCTACCAATACCACTGGTAGTTCGTGCTTTGGGTAAATACTCGTTTTGCAGGAAGTCATGGAGCTTTTGAAAAGACGGGTTTAGTTGCTCAGTTATAAGCTTCGTGTATGCCGCTGTTAGCCGCTTTTTATCAGCCTCTGGAAAATCAGCTGGCAACTTATTGATCGGACTATAAAAGGTGCTTTTTATTGGATCAGCACTCACTTGAGCCGACAATTGTGGGATCATCTTTTCTACAACTGCTTTGGGAAAAACCATGTTCTGTTGCATGCCTTTTCTAAAGTAAACAATGGCACTATCACTCCAGGCAGTAAACACAGATGCGCGATGTAGCCAGTTGTCATAGTCCTGAACGGTTTTGAACGGTTGCACTACCGAACCGCTTCCAAACAAAGGCAAAAAAGTTGGCAGGCCGCCCATTTGATGGAACATGAACACGTTATCATTAAGTGACAAGCCTTCCAGGTTTGTTTCCAGTTCCCATTTGAGTACCTCATAATTGATCTGGTCATTTTGACTTAGGCTTTCACGGTTGAATTTGTTCAGTGTAGCAAGAAAGTCCGTGTAAACCATTTTAACGCCATTGCGGAATGAGTCTGTAAAATCAATGTAGAGTAAATCATTATAACGGTTGTCTCCATTGAAGGTTGCCTGGATGGGATCTAATCGTACATTTTGTTCATAAAAGCTGTCTAAAAGTGCGGCAAGCTTTTGATCCCCTTGTTTCACTTGCGCGTCCTGTGCATTGGTATTGTTTATGGCAAAAACAATGAGTACAGAGGTCATAAGCAGCAATCTTCGCATACTATCAATTTAGTGTCTGAATATACTCAAATTATATATATCAAACAATCATAATTTATGTATTATCGTTAAACACAAAATCCCAGACCTAAAAAGATAATCAGGAAAAGTGCATCCAAATAACAGCACGCAACAAAAGCATAAATATGTACTTGCCTCATACCATATCGGACGTGGCTCTGTCTATGTGGAGGCGGTAACCGCTTTTTTGGATGACAGGTGTCACTCTGTCTATTTTGATGGCTGCTGTAAGTCTCTCCATCAGATAAGCATCGGCTTCGCAAATCCTAAGCTAAGCATAGAAAAGCTTAAATTCATGATACAATTAACTGCATATGAAGAAAATAGCCTTTTTAATACTTTCATTACTGGTGTGCGGAAGTGGTTTCACCCAGTACCCGAAAATGAAAGACAGCCTACGGAAGGTGATTCAAACATCCACTGTTGACAGTGCACGAGTAAGGGCACTTGCAAGCCTGAGCTTTTATGAGACGCAACCTTCCCTGCGTTTAGAACTGGCTTATACAGCGCTCCATTTGAGCAAACAAATAAAATGGACGGTAGGTGAGGCCCGTAGTTATCATCAGTTAAGCAACTGTTACCGTAACATTTCTGATTACCCCAATGCGCTGGATAATGCATTGAAATCTCTTAAAAAAAGAGAAGAAATCGGCACCCCTCGGGGAATTGGTACGGCTTTACAAAATATAGGAACTGTTTACTTGGAGCAAGGACGCTACCAGGAAGCCCTGATCTACCTTTCAAAAGCTGGCGAATTTTATCGTAAAGCACCATCGTTGTCAGCAGAAGATCAGGGAATACAGTATATGTTATTCGGTCATACATACCTGAAAATGGATAGATATGACTCTGCCCTTATTTACTTTAACAGAGCCTATGAGATCATCCCTAAAACAGACCTTAATCTTCCTACCATCTACTCTGGCCTGGCAAACGTTTACACGGCAAACCAAGAGTTTGACCTGGCGCAGTCTTACCATAAAAAAGCAATTGACTTTGCAACAAAATACGATACAGCATCATTGACCTATGCTTATTTGCAGTATGCTCTTTACTTTGATAAAACAAACAAAAGTGACTCTGCTATTCTTTATGCCAGGGAGTCAATAAAATGGGCCACACAATTGAATGTAAAATTATTTTTAGTAGAGGCCGCAAAGCTGCTATCCACCCTCTATGAGAAGAGTGATGCAAATGAGGCATTGAAGCATTACAAACTGGCAGCCCAAACCAGGGACAGCATTTTTAACCAGGCATCGGCTGCTAAACTTCAATCCATGGAATACACAGAACGGGAACGGCAGCGGGAACAGGATGAACTAAAGCGTGTACAGAAAGAAGAGCGGCAAAACAATCTTCAGTATGCTGCCATTGCTTTGGGGTTGGTTACACTGCTCATTGGATTTTTGGCGTTGAGCCATTCTGTGTTGGCCAACCAAAAGCTGATACGCTTTTTGGGCGTGGTTTCCTTGTTGATTGTGTTTGAGTTTTTAAACCTGTTACTGCATCCGTGGCTGGGAGCAGTAACCCATCACTCCCCTGCACTAATGTTGCTTGCTATGGTTTGTGTGGCAGCCCTGTTGGTACCGCTGCATCACAGAGTTGAACATTGGGTAATCCACCGTTTGATAGAAAAAAATAACCGTATTCGACTTGCTGCCGCAAAACGCACCATCCAGCAACTGGAAGGTGGAACGGAAACGGCAGTTGTGAACACAGAAAGTGGTACAAAGCAGACGCACTAACAAGAGGTTCCACACACGGTCTCGACGTTACTATGGGCTATGTGAGGGTGAAAACAATCATTGTTTTTTCTGCCGTTTTGCCCACTGGTCCATTTTGCGTCCCAGTACCGCCAGCGGAAGCGAGCCGTCCATCAGAATGGCGTCATGAAACGCGGCCAGGTTGAAGGAGGTGCCCAACTGTTTTTCGTATCTGGTTCTGAGTTCCCTGATCTTCAACTCGCCGATCTTATACGCCAGTGCCTGGCCAGGATTTGCCATGTAGCGTTCCACTTCTGACACGACCCGTTGCTCTTCAATGGGTTCGTTGTCCAGTGAATACTGGATGGCCTGCTCCCGTGTCCAGCCTTTTGCATGCAGCCCTGCGTCAACGACTAACCGTATCGCACGGTGGATTTCATCGGTCAAGGCCATCATGTGCTGGTACGGGTCCCCATACATGCCTAACTCTTTTCCAAGGCTTTCTGCATACAAGCCCCAGCCTTCCACGTAAGCCGTGCTTCCAAGGCCAAGGCGCCTGAACCTGGGCAATGTTGTATCCTCTAATTGGAGGCTGATCTGGTAGTGGTGACCTGGAATGGCCTCATGCAAAAACAGGCTCTCCCGGGCAATGGTTTTCGTGGGATCAATTATGGGCACGTAGAAGATACCAGGGCGATTGTCCGTCAGAGACC
>JAEWAC010000150.1 GCA_023391895.1 Bacteroidota bacterium | reverse complement strand
CCTTCCAGGTTATTCAGAATAATGAAATCGTTTCCGGTACCCTGATATTTATAAAAACGTAATTCCATGTTTTAAAAATTACTGATGATGTCCAGACTTTTTTTAATTAACTGGTCTATTAATGTATGGCTGTCTTTGGAAAACTGCTGGTGTATGCGGTTGGCTACAATGGCATTGAGCGAAAGGCAGTGGTGGCCTAATAGTTTGCCCAAACCGTATATGGCGGCGGTTTCCATTTCAAAATTAGTGATGCGGTGCTGCCCGAAGCTAAAATGTGTTAAGCGGTTGATCAGGTCGGGGTTTTTAATGCCCAGGCGCAATACCCGGCCCTGGGGTCCGTAAAAACCGGGACAGGTAACGGTGATGCCACTGTGATAGCCGTTCACAAAATGCTTTAACAAAGAGGCACTGCCATGACTGATATAGGGATAGCTGATGCGGGCATTGAGTTGCGTGTGGGTTATAAATTGTTGCAGCAAACCGGCTTCCTCATCGTTATGATCCAGTCGGTAATAGTTCAGCAGGTTATCCAGGCCCAGTCCATGGGTAGAGGCTACAAAACTGTCAACCGGTATATCGGCCTGCAGCGAACCGGAGGTGCCGATGCGGATAATATTTAAAGAAGTTAATTCCGGCTTGATCATGCGGGTGGCAAAATCAATGTTCACCAGGGCGTCCAGTTCGTTCAATACGATATCTATATTATCCGGACCAATACCGGTAGAAAGAACGGTAATTCTTTTGCGGCCCAGCCGGCCGGTATGCGATACAAACTCGCGGTGTTGCTGCCGTACTTCTATGGCATCAAAATACCGGCTTACCAGCGCCACCCGGTCCGGATCGCCAACGGTAATAACGGTTGGCGCCAGTTCTTCAGGTCGCAGGTCCAGGTGATAAACAGCGCCTCTTAAATTGATGATCAGTTCCGATTCCGCAATACGTTGCATGAAAAATAAAAATTGAAAATTGTAATGGTTTGTAGAAATTGTTCAGTTTTACTTGGTAAAAATATCCTATTTTCGCACCTGTTCAAAAACACAGGTTGGTGTTGAGAACAAAAATGGTACCGTGGCCGAGTGGCTAGGCTGAGCTCTGCAAAAGCTCCTACAGCAGTTCGAATCTGCTCGGTACCTCTTTACCAAGCTGTCTTAGAGGGCAGCTTTTTTTTATTGAAATTGCCATGTTAACCAAAGAAGAAGAACAATTTATAAAGGATTGGGAAGTTCGGCGTCTTCGAAAAAGGAAGTTTTTCAACTTTACCATCGGTTTGCCTTTAGGGGTATTGATCGTGGTGGCGATGATGGTTAGTGTTTTTACGGGTTGGCACAAGCCCGCCGCCATGGCAATTCAAAACAATACATCGGTCATTTTAGTGGTGTTGATAGCGGCGGTGGCCATCGTGGTTTTTATGACGGCGTTTTCAAGCAGTTACCAGCGGGAGCAATTTGAACAGCGGTACCAGGAACTGCTGGCGAAGAAAAGGGCTGCTGACCAGGAAGACCACCCGGAAACAATTTAAAAAACGGACAAGAGTAAATATGAAGAAAATAGTTTTACCATTGATGATGGCAGCAGGCTTACTGCTTTCTTTTTCCGGCTGTATGAAAAAAGACAACGGACCGCAGCCTTGTACCTATGATGCCTGTGCCTATAAAGCACCCGCTACCGAAGTGCAAAAAGTAAGAGAATACCTGACCGCAAATGATATTACCGATACGGTGGAGCACTGCAGTGGCTTGATTTATCGCATTGAAGCTCCCGGAACCGGCAAAACTCCTGAATTCTGCTCCAATGTGTTTGCCAAATATAAAGGCATGCTGACCGATGGCACTGTGTTTGACCAGTCGGGCGAACAGCCTATTGGCTTCAACCTGATGGGGGTTATTCCGGGCTGGACCAATGCTTTGCCCCAGATCAAAGAAGGCGGAAAGATGACCTTATATATACCACCCTCCCTGGGTTACGGAAGCCAGGAAATCAGAGACCGCCAGACCGGCGCCCTGAGAATCCCGGCCAACTCCATCCTGGTGTTTGAAGTAGAGCTGGTAGCGGTGCAATAACCTTTACATTTTCATCACAGCAAACAAAAGTATTTTTGCCTAAATACCATTATTTTGGCACACGAGGCTATATCCGTATTCGATATTTTTAAAATTGGCGTTGGCCCTTCCAGTTCGCATACCCTGGGTCCGTGGCGGGCGGCTTTGCGTTTTTTGCAAACCCTCAACAGCCAGGAACGTCTGGCTGATGTACAAGAGCTGAAAGTATTGCTGTACGGATCGCTGGCCAAAACCGGCAAGGGGCACGGTACCGATGTGGCCGTGCAACTGGGCCTTTGTGGTGACGACCCGGTTACTTTTGATGTAGAACAGATCGATTCCAAGATCCAGGCTATTGCCCGGCAACAAAAGCTGCTCCTGGGAGGGCTCCACGAAATCCATTTTGAACCGGCTAGCCACATTGAATTTTTGTTTACCGAAACGCTGCCGCACCACCCCAATGCCCTGACCTTTCTGGTTCAGTTCAGCAATGGCGATACGCTGGCTGAAACTTTTTATTCAATCGGCGGCGGTTTTGTTACCAAAGAAGGGGAGGAGCTTGGGCCGCAGAACGTCAACCTTTATTTCCCTATCAATACGGCCGATGATTTGTTGCACTGGTGCCGCAAAACCGGGCTTGCCATCAACGAAGTGGTAATGGAAAACGAAGCTGCCTGGCGCAGCGAAGCCGAAACCAGGGATGGGGTTTTAAAGATCTGGCAGGTGATGAAAGAATGCACCTACCGCGGGTGCCATACCCAGGGCGTACTGCCGGGTGGACTGAATGTAAAACGCCGGGCCGCCGACCTGAACAAAAGACTGCTGAAAGGAAAAACGTATAGCAACTACAACGAGTGGGTTCAGGCCATACAGCAGGGCGGACACTCTTTTCAATACATCCTGGACTGGGTCAGCTGTTTTGCCCTGGCGGTGAACGAGGAAAACGCTTCGTTTGGCCGCGTGGTTACTGCTCCTACCAACGGCGCTGCAGGGGTCATTCCAGCCGTTTTGCATTACTTCCTGGTATTTACCGAAGACGTAACTGAGGAAAAAATTGTTCAGTTTTTACTCACCGCATCCGAAATTGGCAGCATTTTCAAAAAAGGCGCTACCATATCGGCGGCCATGGGTGGCTGCCAGGCAGAGATCGGTGTATCGTCTTCTATGGCGGCGGCAGCATTAACTGAGGTGTTAGGCGGCAGCCAGCGGCAGGCCCTGATGGCGGCCGAAATTGCCATGGAACACCACCTGGGCATGACCTGCGACCCCATTGCAGGGCTGGTGCAGGTACCTTGTATAGAACGCAATACCATGGGCGCCATCAAAGCCATTACCGCCTCGCAACTGGCCTTGCAAAGCACGCCGGATTTTGCCAAAGTATCGCTGGATGCTGTGGTAGAAACCATGTGGGAAACTGCCCAGGATATGAACAGCAAGTACAAGGAAACTGCCGAAGGCGGCCTGGCTGTCAATATTCCGCTGAGCCTGAGCGAGTGCTAGGTATCATTTGTTGTTCCGCTTTTTTTTCATATGGACTTTTAAAGGTTTTGTAGGGCTTTGATTGTCAAGGCCATTTTTTATTTTTAGCCTGTGGTATTTCAGCCTTGCTCCATTTTATGCACATTTTTTGCCCCGCTCTTAATTGATAAAGAGGGCAATTGGGTATCCTCTTTTAGTTAGGCATTAAAATAGTATAGGTAAATTACAGTAACGGATGTTACCTGTAATTTTTAAAACTTATAGATATGAATCCAGAAGTAAATAATAATGAGGGTTATACTGAACCAAATGACAGAATCACGCACATGACAGACATGGAAAAGTGTATGAACAAGCTGGAAGAGCAAGGTTATACCGACCAGTTCCGGGTTGAAAAAAAGCGCTTACTGTCTACCGCGGACCCCAAGAAAAAATATAAGCCTGAAGACATCCGGGCCGCTAACTTTTATCGTTTCGAAGGCATTTCCGATCCCGACGATATGTCTATTTTATATGCTATTGAAACCTGCGACGGCCGCAAGGGTACTTTGGTAGATGCCTATGGCCGGTATTCCGATGAAGATACCGGTGCTTTTATGCAGGATGTAGACATCAATAAAAAAGTATCCTCCCGCTGGACAGAAGCCTAATCATACACCTATCAACCAGTACCATCATTCTTATAAGCCAGTACGGATTTATAAGAATGATGGTACTGGTTAGTGCTTTAGCCTAACTAGCAGTTGCCGCTAGTCTATATCCCGGCTGGTAATGACCTTTCCTCCTTTTTGCAAAATATCCTGCATGGCTTTTTCAAAGCCTTCGGTGTTGATGGCGCGGGTCGCATCTTCAATGATATACGTTTCAAAACCTTCTTTGAGGGCATCTTTAGCGGAGAAATAAACGCAAAAGTCGCCGGCCAAACCGGCTACATATACCTGCTCAATGCCTTTGCCCCGCAGGTAGTGCGCCAGTCCTGTAGATTTTAAATAACCATTATCGTAAAAAGCACTGTAGCTGTCAATTTCCACATCGGTTCCTTTTCTGAAAATAGCTTCTACCCGGTGGGTGTCTAATGCCTTGGACAAAGCGGCGCCTTCCGTTTCCTGTACACAGTGGTCGGGCCAAAGCACCTGTTGCAGGCCTGCCAGTTCAATGGTTTCAAACACTTGTTTGCCGGCGTGGCTGGAGGCAAAACTTTTGTGTTGCGGCGGGTGCCAGTCCTGCGTAGCCACTACCAGGTCAAAGTGGGGCTGCAGGCGGTTGACAATGGGTATGATTTGGTCCCCTTCTTTTACCGCCAGTGCACCGCCGGGTAAAAAATCATATTGTATATCGATCAGTAACAAAGCTTTCATGATATGGGTTTTTTAAAGAGTTGATGGGTTGAATAAGTTGAGTTGGGAGAGCAGGGGCTTTTGAATGACTTTCTCTTCTGTCAACTGTCATCTATCAACTGTCAACTATACATGGGTTTTTTAAGAGTTGCTTTATAACGGTGAGGGCAGAATGAAAAATTGAAAATGAAAAATGAAAAAGTGTCTTGCCTGTGTGTTTCCAGTTTTTATATTTACATTTTGCCTTTCTGCACCATTTCGTTAAATATACTACCAACAAGGTTATTGATTTTTATGAAGAGAATTTTTCTTTTTGGCTGCCTGCTGGCGGCCCATCAGTTACTAATGGCACAAACGGCCCAACGGCCGCTCCGTCCCGGTGATGTATACCGTTTGCAAACCCTGGGCGATCCGCAAATTTCACCCGACGGCCAATGGGTGGCGTATACGCTTACTTCTGTAGACTCAGCCAAAGACAAACGCAATACCGATATCTGGATGGTCAGCTGGGATGGTATGCAAACCGTCCAGTTGACCAACAGCCCGGACGCTGAAACTAATCCCCGCTGGAGTCCCGACGGGAGATACCTGTCCTTTACCTCGGCCCGGCAGGGAGGCAGCAGCCAGGTGTGGCTGATGGACCGGCGCGGTGGCGAAGCCATTAAACTCACCGACGTAAAAGGCGATTTGACCAGCTATGACTGGAGCCCTGACAGCAAAAAGCTAGCCCTAGTCATAAAAGACCCGGCCGATACTGCTAAAAACAAACCGCCGCAACCGTACGTCATCAACCGCTACAGGTTTAAGCAGGATGTGAGCGGCTATATTTATGAAAACCGCAATACCCATTTGTACCTGTTTCAGCTCGATAGCAAAAAGCTGGATACCCTAACCCGCGGCCGGCATAACGAAAGCAACCCCCAATGGAGCCCCGACGGCAGCAAGATTGCGTTTGTCAGCAATCAAACCGAAGACCCTGACCGCAACAGCAACAGCGATATCTGGATCATTGAGGCAAAACCCAACGCCATGGCACGGAAGTTTACCACCTGGACTGGCAGCGACCATTCGCCGCAGTGGAGCCCGGATGGTAAAAGCCTGGCTTACTTGCGTTCCACCGCTAGCGACAATTACATCATGTACGATCAGGCGGTGCTTTGCGTGGCCAGTGCCGATGGTGGCGAGCCCCGCATTTTAAGCAAATCATTAGACCGGCCGGTTTACAGCCCCAAATGGGCCAAAGACGGCAGCAGCATAGCCGTACTGGTAGCAGACGACATGCAGCGTTACGTGGCTTCTTTTGATGTGGCCAATGGGCAAATGAAAAAGCTGGCCGAAGGCAACCGCAGCTTTACAGCCCTGGAACAGCATCCCAACGGTCACTGGCTGACCCTGATGAGCGAACCGCAACTGCCGGCCGAACTGTTTGCGCTGGACAACAGTGTGCGGCGGCTTACCCGTGTGCAGGAAAAGTTTGTGGATTCGCTGGCCCTGGCTTCGGTTGAAAAATTTGTTTCTAAAAGTAAAGATGGCAACCTGGTTTCGGGTCTCCTGTTTTTGCCGCCCCAGGCACCTCAAACAAAGCTGCCGCTGATTGTATACATACACGGCGGACCGGTAGCCCAGGACGAGTTTGGGTTTGATTTGACCCGCCAGATGCTGGCCGCCAACGGATACGCTGTAGCCGCCGTGAACTACCGTGGCAGCAATGGCCGGGGCCTGGCGTACAGCAAAGCCATCTATGCTGATTGGGGGAATAAAGAAGTGGTGGATATTTTGGGTGCGGTGGATCACCTGGTTGCCAAAGGCATTGCCGATCCGGCTCGCCTGGGTATTGGCGGCTGGAGCTATGGCGGTATTTTAACCAACTACACCATTGCCAAAGACAGCCGTTTTAAAGCCGCCAGCAGCGGGGCCGGCAGTTCGCTGCAACTGTCATTATATGGTGTGGATCAATACATTTTGCAACTGGATAATGAACTGGGACAACCCTGGAAAAACAAGAACTACGAGAAGTATTTAAAGATATCCTATCCTTTTTTGCATGCTGATCGCATTAAAACGCCTACCCAGTTTATGACGGGCGAAAAAGACTTTAATGTTCCGGCCATCGGCAGCGAACAAATGTACCAGGCATTGCGGTCGCAGGGGGTGCCAACAGAACTGCTGGTGTATCCCGGTCAGTTTCATGGCTTTACCCAACCCAGTTTTATCAAAGACCGGTTTGAACGCTATTACATATGGTTTGACCAATACCTGAAACCCAGTGCTGTGTATTGATGACAGGTGGTAACAAAAACTACAGTAACCCGGCTCTGCCGGGTTTTTTGTTGGGCTGGCTTTAATTCTGTTTAATAAAAGAAGATCAGCGCTGCGGGGAGCTAGGCCAGTAGTGCTGACCCATAACCGGTAATGGAATGGTGACCCTGTCAGGAAATCTAAACAGCCGGTATGGCTTTTTGAAACAGTGATCTCCCAGGCACTCAGCGTATCAGCAAAACCGTTCCTTTTACATGCACCGCCTGGTTGTCATCCCAACCCAAAATAGAATAAACATATGTGTTAGCAGGCAAAGCTTTTCCTTTATACCTGCCGTCCCAGCCTTTGCTGATATCAGTGGTTTTGAAAACTGGATTACCCCAGCGGTCAAAAACTGCAAACTCCTTTAGCTGTAAGGAAACCGCAGGAGGAATTCGGAAAACATCATTTTTGCCATCACCATTCGGTGTAAAAGTATTGGGCATATAAAGCCTGGTTAGCACACGAACTATAGCTTCGCCGGAAGCATCACATCCATTATCGCCCAATGCATAAAGCAGAAAGCGGGTGGAGGTTTGCAGCGGTATGCTAACGGGTGATAAGGTTTGCGAAGAGGTTAGGCT
>JAEWAC010000148.1 GCA_023391895.1 Bacteroidota bacterium | reverse complement strand
TAGTGTTTCAGCATAGCACGCAAAATGATTTGAACTTCTTGAAAACCCCATACCTGTAGAAAAGGTTTAAATAATCTACAGATCATAGTGCAGGATACACTCAGGAATGAGGGTTGCTGTGCGTGGGTCGGCCAAACGGGCGGAGCCGTCGGGTTGGCCTTGAACTTTTTGCTCCCCTTTTTCGGGGAGAAAAAGTAAGAAGCACTAACTACGATAGGGAAAGCAAATAGTCATAGGTGTCATTTGAAGTCATAAGAGTATCTTCAATATGGGGTTTCAAAGAAGTTAGATAAAGATGCAGAAACAAGTTCAGCATGACAAGAGGGAGAGGCATGACGACTTCTTTAAAAATCCCATATAATTTAAATATAGAATTATCACTCATCCCCCGCCCCTACCCTGGCGCAAGTATTGATGGCAAATACATAAACCAATAGCTATGCATGCGCTCAATACCGCTCAGGACCTGACGCCACTGATCAACGACATAGGCGATGCCTCCGTGGTCATGCTGGGCGAAGCCTCGCACGGTACCCATGAGTATTATACCTGGCGTACGGCCATCACCAAGCGGCTGATACAGGAAAAAGGCTTTTCGTTTATTGGCGTAGAGGGCGACTGGCCCGACTGCTACAAGATCAACCGGTTTGTAAAAGGCTATAAAGATGCTGGCAATGAAATCAGGGAGGTGTTGAAAAACTTTGACCGCTGGCCCACCTGGATGTGGGCCAACTGGGAAATTGCCGCCCTGGCAGAGTGGCTGCGCGACTACAACCACAACCTGCCGCTGGACAAAAAAGTAGGTTTTTACGGGCTGGATGTGTATAGCCTTTGGGACTCCATGCGGGAAATGGTAGCCTATCTGGAAAACGAAGATCCGCAAACTGCACAGGCAGTTAAAAAAGCCATACAGTGTTTTCAGCCCTATGAGGAAAACGAACATGCCTACGCCCGGGTTTCCCTGACCGAGCATTCGTGCCGCGATAAAGTGCTGGCCTTGCTGAAGGAAGTACGGATGAAAGCCCAGCACCTCGACGGCGACCGGGAAGCCGGTTTCAATACCGAACAAAATGCGCTGATTGCCGTCAACGCCGAAAAGTATTACCGCAGCATGATGGGCTTTGACAACGAAAGCTGGAATGTAAGAGACACCCATATGATGGAAACCCTGGATCGGCTGATGCAGTTTCATGGCAGCGGCGCCAAGGGCATTGTCTGGGAGCATAATACCCACATCGGCGATGCCCGTGCCACCAGCATGAAGCGGGCCGGCATGATCAACATTGGGCAGCTGGGCCGGGAGCATTACGGCATTAACCAGGTGTACCTGATAGGCTTTGGCAGCTATATGGGTAGTGTTATTGCCGGCGATGAATGGGGCGCCCCCATGCAGGAAATGGAAGTGCCCGAAGCCCGGGAGGGCAGCATTGAGCAGGCGCTGCACCGGCAGAGTGCCCACAACCGCATCATCTTATTTAATGAAGAAGGCGACAACCCGCTTTATAAAAACTCCATACCCCACCGGGCCATAGGCGTGGTGTACAACCCGGAACGGGAACGGTATGGCAATTATGTGCCCACGGTTATGGCACAGCGCTACGATGCTTTTATTTACCTGGATGAAACCGAAGCCCTTCACCCCTTAGGCTTGCCCGGGCGGGGCAGCCAGATGCCGGATACCTACCCGTTTGGTTTTTAAGAAATATATCCGCGTCGAGCTTATTAACATCAGCCACAGTTGAGGGTTGTATGAACCTAAAAAGTTGTCCAGCTAGCATCAGAGCTACCCCGGTTGCTGCTGCAGGAAATAAATAAGAAACAAAATGCACTTGCCTGCAGGCGTCCTCTTTTTTGTAGTTATATAATTTAAATTTGTAGTCTGATGCGACCTGACTACCCTAAAAAGTTATTTAATGACGAGCGGGCAGATTTTGTATTGCTC
The DNA here is from genome assembly GCA_023391895.1 of Bacteroidota bacterium. Lineage (GTDB taxonomy): Bacteria > Bacteroidota > Bacteroidia > Chitinophagales > Chitinophagaceae > Flavisolibacter. Next base: position 9,987 of record JAEWAC010000148.1, on the reverse strand, counting down.
ATGCAGGCACTGGCCATGCACGCCGGCAGTTGATTTACAGTTGCTGTGCTACCCAACCGTACAAGCGGACAGCACAGCAACCGGCCGAAAGCAGGACCCAAATCAACTATGCTTATTAAATAATTAAATTAAAAATCATGTCAACCGCAATAGCATCTAAAGAGACCCTTGCTATCTCAACCGATTTTTTACCCCTGCAAGGAACCGATTACGTAGAGTTTTACGTGGGCAATGCCAAGCAGGCGGCCCATTATTATATGAGTGCCTTTGGCTTTCAGGCCGTGGCTTATGCCGGTCCCGAAACCGGTATCAAGGACCGGGCCAGCTACGTAGTGCGTCAACACAAGCTCACTTTTGTTCTTACCACGCCCATCCGGGCCCACAACGAAATAGCCGATCATATTTATAAACACGGCGACGGCGTTAAGTTCCTGGCCCTGCGGGTAGACGATGCTGCCGACGCCTGGCACCAAACCACCCGGCGCGGCGGACGGAGCTATATGGAGCCCCAGCGCCTGCAGGACGAAAACGGCGAAGTGGTGATGAGCGGCATTCATACCTATGGCGATACCGTACACCTGTTTATTGAGCGGAAAAATTATAACGGTGCTTTTATGCCGGGCTTCCGGGTATGGGAAAACAATTATTTTAAACCCACAGACACGGGCCTGCTGTATGTAGACCACTGCGTGGGCAACGTAGGCTGGAACCAGATGAACAAGTGGGTGCAGTTTTACGAAGAGGTCATGGGTTTTAGAAACATTTTGTCTTTTGATGACAACGATATTTCCACCGAGTACTCTGCCCTCATGAGCAAGGTGATGAGCAACGGCAATGGTTTTGTCAAATTCCCCATCAACGAGCCGGCCGAAGGCAAAAAGAAATCGCAGGTGGAAGAATATCTGGAGTTTTATGATGGCGAAGGTGTGCAGCACGTAGCTCTGGCCACCAACGATATTGTACGTACCGTACGCGAGCTGATGCAGCGCGGCGTGGAGTTTTTAAAAGTGCCTACCACATATTATGATGATTTGGAAAGCCGCGTCGGCAAGATTGATGAAGACATGGAACCGCTAAAAGAGCTGGGCATACAGGTAGACCGGGATAATGAAGGTTACCTGCTGCAGCTGTTCAGTAAGCCCGTACAGGACCGGCCCACTTTGTTTTTCGAGATCATTCAGCGCAAAGGCGCCAAGAGCTTTGGTAAAGGTAATTTCAAAGCCCTTTTTGAAGCCATTGAACGAGAGCAGGCCGCAAGAGGGAACTTGTAATGCGTTTTAAGTGATAAGTTGTAAGTTTTAAGTTCATGGTGCCCGAATGGGCTGCCATCATCAGGGAAGATGAAAAAAAGAAAGGAGTATGGAGTTTTGAAAGACTTTTTCCTTGCGATCACCGGTCAACGGTCAACTTAAAACTTACTACTTAAAACTCCTTATAAACTTCTGCCCAATAAAACGAGTTTTTAATTTTATTTGCATTTAATGGACGAAATTGCTGTTGATTATCCTGTAAATCGTGTCACCATTATGAAAAGGCTGCTTATTTTTTTGGCTTTTATGACGGGTATGCTGGCTGCTGAAGCCCAGACGGCTGCCTCCAATATTTCTTTTCTCGACTTTCAGCGTACCCTGCCCCGGCCGGGTGATGCTTTGAAGCGGAAGGAAGACACCCTGCAAAAACAGTTCAAGGCCAAAGGGTTTACCTGGCCCGCCAAGTACATGTACATCCGGTCTTTTAAGTACGACAGCCAGCTGGAAGTATGGGTTAAAAACGAAGCCAAAGAACAATACCGTCTTTTTAAAACCTATAAAGTGTGCGCCCTGGCCGGCTCTTTGGGCCCCAAGCGCATGGAAGGCGACTACCAGGTACCGGAAGGTTTTTATTATATCAATGAATTTAATCCCCGCAGCACTTATCATTTATCGCTGGGCCTCAATTATCCCAATGCGTCGGATAGGATCCTGAGCGATTCGCTGCGTCCGGGTGGTGATATTTATATTCATGGCAGTTGCGTAACGGTGGGCTGCATTCCGGTAAAAGACGACCAGATAGAGGAAATATACATACTGGCTGCCGGTGCCAAAAACAACGGACAGGATTTTATACCGGTGCATATTTTTCCCATCCGCTTCAGCAATAAAAAAAGTGTGGACTACCTGGCCCAGCTGGCCCGGACCAATACCGGTTTAAAAACGTTTGCTGAAAGGCTGGAAAGGGTGTATGACCATTTTGAGCTTACCCGCCAGTTGCCTGTCATTATGGTGAACAACAACGGCGACTATGTATTCAGTGGTTTGTCTAAAAAAGTGCCGCCACCGCCACCGGTAAAGAAGGAGCCGGTGCCGCGCCGCGTACGCGAAATCACTCAACTTCCGGAAGCCGTACATAAATGGCCCGAGTTTCCGGGCGGCGGCCAAAGCTTTTTACAGTACCTGGACAAAATGGGTAAAGCTTTAAAAACCTCCCTGCCCCAGGGCATTAAAAAGGCTTATGTAACAGTGGAATTTATTATAGATGTGGATGGCACCCCTACCAATTTTAAAATGATCAAAGGGGTGAATGAGGATTTTGACGATGAACTGATCACCGTGCTGGAGCAAATGCCGACCTGGCAGCCGGCCATTTTGAACGAAAAGCCCGTGGCCAAAAAAATCAGGCAGGGGTTTGCTATAGAGTGAGGATGGTGAATGGTCAATGGTGAATAGTCAATAGTGAATGGCGTCAATAAATTGTTAGCTATTGAAGTAGTATACTAATCAGATAAAAAAAGCCTGATGAATTCGGAACGGTAAAGTTTCATTTCATCAGGCTTTTTGTTTGTTATCTGTCAATAAGCTTTTCCAAAATGGAAAAACCAATTTTGCAGTGCCGCGTTTGCAGAAGATTCCCGGCATCCATAACAATTGCAAAGCGTACAATATTATTATACTAACAGTAGAAGTGAATGATAAGTTTACGCTGTTATTGACCATTCACCTTTGACCATTCACCTTTGCCATTTCACGGCGTCGCTTCCTGCTGCAACAGCACCTGTACTGTTTCCAGGGTTTTTTGTTCCAAAATGATTTTGCAGCCTGTGCAAAGCTCCAGCAGCAGGGGCTCGTTGTAGTGGCGGATGGTGAGCAGGGTGAGGCCTTTGGTTACCTGCACATCAAAATTTTGGGAAGCGGCCAGTGCAAAGCGTTCTACTTTTTCCGGCAGATCGTCAACCGCGCACAGCATGCTGATGGCTCCGTTTTGGGTGAGGTTGGGCTTGAACTTTAACTCTTCAAAAAGGTCATAGATGCCGGCCGTCAGGCCTTCGCCTACAAACGAATAATCGCGGGAGGAAAGTTGAACCAGTACCTGGTTGGACTTGTAAACTATAATAGGCGGCAGCTGACCGATGTTTTTGTTGTGAATGACCGTACCGGCCGCCTCAGGGTGCAAAAAAGATTTTACATACAGGGGTATGCCTTTGTTCTGCAGCGGCTTGATGGTTTTGGGGTGAATGACCTGCGCGCCGTAATAAGCCATTTCAATCACTTCTTTATAATTCAGCTCCTTGATCAATTGTGCAGACTCGTACAGTTTAGGATCGGCATTCATCACACCGGGTACGTCTTTCCAGATGGTCTGGTTTTCGGCGTTCAGTAAATGAGCAAAAACCGCTGCGGTATAGTCACTGCCTTCCCGGCCCAGCGTGGTGCTTTCGTTTTCGTCGGTTGCACCTATAAAGCCTTGTGTGATTATGACGTTATTGGTTTGAAACAACGGCTCCAACTGCTCCTGTACTTTTTCTTCCGCTACGGTCCAGTCAATACCGGCATCTCTGAAGTTATCATCGGTACGCAGGATGTCTCTTACGTCTATCCACTGGTTATGCACCTGCTGGTCATTCAAAAACTGGCTGACGATGGCGGTCGATAACAGTTCGCCTACGCAAACCACCTGATCGTAATAATAATCATATTCCCGTACCGGCTTGTCGTGCAGCAGCCATTCTACCTCGGTAAAAAAATCAATAAGCCGGTGGGCCTTAAGCTGCAGTGCCTCCGCTGTGGCGAGGTGTTGCTCTTTGATGACTTCAAACAATTGCAGTGCTTCATTCTTATTTCCTTTATAAAAGGCATCCACCACTTTTTCCAGGGCATTGGTGGTTTTTCCCATGGCAGAAATAACCACCAGCAAGGGTTGACCTGAATATTTTTTGAGAATTTCCGCTACCTTATAAATCCGTTCAATCGAGTTGACGGAGGCCCCTCCAAACTTAAAAACCAGCATGCGTTCTTTTTCGAATTTCTTTGCAATTTATGTGCTTCTTTTTGTAATTCTCCCTTGTGCGGTTCTGAGGTTGTATGGTGTTGAAATATTTCTGGGTTGATGGGTTGCTCAAATTCTTTCAAAACCCCATATGTTATTGGTTGACGGTTGGCAGTTAAACGTTGACGGAATACAACTTCTTGAAAACCCCATATAATAACTTTTTCAAAAGTCCATATGATTATAGTTTGTTCTACGGGAGTCAGCCGACCGGCGCATAAACAGGATACACGATATTCTATCGCATTCTGGATCCTCTTACTCCAGTTCAATACCGATCTTTTTCATCAAAATAGAGGCATTAAGGCTGGTGCACACGCCCTGTTTAAGTTTATAATCAAAGTACAACTCCTCTCCTTCTACCTGCACATCAAAGTGGTAGTTTTCTATGGCTTGTGGGTAATCTTTTTCCAGCCTGGCTATTTCCACATCATGCGTGGCTATTACAGCTACCGCTTTTTCCCGGATCAATTGTTTGATCAGTGCTTTGGAACCGATATGACGATCTAAAGAATTGGTGCCGCGTAAAATTTCATCCAGCAAAACAAAAACCGGCTCGTGGTGTGATACCGATTCAATGATGGTTTTCAGCTTTTTCAGTTCAGCATAAAACGTAGAGGTATTTTCCGCCAGGTTATCGGCAATGCGCATGCTGCTCATCAGCCGGACGGGTGACAACAGCAGGCTTTGGGCGCAAACCGGTGCCCCCATTTGCGCCAGCACCATGTTTACGCCCAGGCTGCGCAAAAATGTACTTTTACCCGCCATGTTAGAGCCGGTGATCAGGGCAACTTTTGCCGTGCCCCGGACTTCAAAATCGCTGGTCACGCGTTGCTTAGCCGGTATCAGCGGGTGCCCAATCTCCTGGCTCGACAAGGTAAAATGCACCTCCGTAAAGGTGGGAAAATGCCATTGCGGCTGGTTGAAGTGCAGCGTAGCCAGGCTATGCAGCACCTCTATTTCCGCAATCAGCTCAAACCACAGGGGCAGCTTTTCCCGGTTTTGGCGGCGCCATTGGTTCAGGGCCATCATCTGCCGTACATCCCACAACAAAAAGCTGTTTAAAAAAATAAACACCAGCACATTCAGTCGCAGGTCAAACCGGTTCAACAGGGCTTTCAAGCCTTTTATTTGCACATAGGCTTTTTTATCGTCTGTTTTTACTGATTGCTGCAGGCCGTTGAGCAATGGGGTTTTAAAAGTTTTTTCTTCTACCCACTGCATCAGCTGCTGCAGGGTGTCCACTTCTTTTACAATGCCGTTTAAATACGTATAAGCCTGCAGGGCTCTTTTACTAAGGCTGCTGGATACCACCAGAAAAATAAGAAACAGCAGGCTGAACAAGCTGGAAGGAATCCAACCCACTATAGCCGCTACCGCTGATGCCACCGCAATAACAGAATAGATCGGCACAAAAATCCGCCAGGCGGCACCGGTAAAATGCTGCTCCGGCTGCTGCAGCCATTGTTCCGCATCTTTTTGAGTTTTGGTGGTAACCGGTGTTTGTACCGAAAGCGCCTGCCATTGTTGCCGCCATTGGTACAAGGGCGCCAGCTCTTTTACGGCTTCCTGCCGCTCCAACACATTGACTGTGGGCAGGGGATGCAAAAAATTTTGGGCCAGCCGGCTGCGTCCCGGCTCGCTCTGGCAGCGGTTGATATACTGGTAGAGGGAAGCGTTTCCAAAAACATCCAGATCATTGGCATAATCGTGCACATCGGGTGTAAAGTGATCCCCGTTGTACAGGTGCTGATACTTGTTTTGCAACACGTTCAGCTCGTCTTCGTTTACCTGTATCAGCCTTTTGGTATTTTCGATTTTGCGGTTGTTGTCTACGTCAATGGAAACAACGACCAAGAAGGCCGCCAGCCCTGCCACTATGGCCAACAAGCCCGCCACCAGCGAGACCGCAAACAGTTGGTACGCGGCTATGGCCGCCATTATAATAATGCCCAGCCGTACCCAGCCCAGTCTATTTTGCTTTTTCTGTAATTGCTGCAAATAAGCAGTCTGCAGGTCCCGTTCGTTCCGGTATACGGCTTCCGGCGCTTTTACTTCATCCATCATACTAAAAGGTGTTAAGGTAAGAAAAAGGGCCAGCACCTGCACGGGTTTACCAAAGGCACCGCCGGTTTTAACGATCTGTCCACATAAAAGCGGCTGCTAATCGGCACTCCCTTATTTTCGCATACTTTTTAAAACCTGATCCTGTTTTATGGAATTGAACTTTAAAAGTGCCTCGCTGAAGAAACTGATCGTGCACTATGTGGGCAGCAAAAACAACCTCGACCCTTTACATATTTCCAATGACGCCTTAACCCTTGAAGAAGAGACCATCCAGATCATTGGTGAACATTTTTTAAATAAATTCAACAACGTTTTTGAATACTACAGCTTTCACCATCCTTCTTCGCTGCAGTTCAACGAAGTATACAATTATGTAGCGGAGCTGTTTCTGGAAAAAGACTTGTTTGAGCAACAGTCGGTAAAAATAGCGCATCATTTGTACGACAGCTCCACTCATCCCAAAGTAAAAGGCGGCGAATTGTACGTAGCCTTGTTTGAAGGCCTGCCGGTAGAAGGCCGCATGCACAGTGCGGTAGGCTTGTTTAAAACCGAGAATAAATCCATGTTCCTGGATGTGCAGCACAAGCCCAACCAACTGGAGCTGCAAATGAAAGAAGGCGTGGAACTGACCAAGATCGACAAGGGCTGCCTCATCATTAACAATAAGCGCGACGAAGGCTTTGACGTGCTGATTTTTGACAACCAGAACCGCGGCGAAGAAGCCCTCTACTGGAAAGAAAAGTTCTTGAGCATTCAGCCGCAGAAAAACGAGTTTCACCAAACCAACCACGTACTGTCGCTAACTAAGCAGTTTGTTACCGAGCAACTGGACAGCGAGTTTAACCTGGCCAAGACCGAACAGATTGACCTGCTGCACAAGTCCATGGATTATTTCCGCAGCAAAGAATCTTTTGATATTGAAGAATTTCAGCAGGAAGTTTTTCAAAGCGATGAAATGATTGAATCATTCCGCAATTTTGGCTCCCGTTACATTGAACAACATGATTTTGACATTGCCTCCAACTTTGAGATATCAGGCCAGGCGGTAAAAAAACAAATGCGGGTGTATAAAAGCGTCTTAAAGCTGGACCGCAACTTTCACATCTACATCCACGGCAACACCGACCTGATTGAAAAAGGTGTGGACCTGGACGGCCGCAAGTATTATAAACTGTATTACCAGGAGGAAGATTAAAGTTGATCACAGATTTCGCAGATTTTGAGAAAGAATTTCACGGATTCGTAAAAGCATATGGGGTTTTGAGGAATGTTGAATGGTTGCATATGGGTTTTGAAAGACCTTCGATCAACGGTAAACGACCAGCACTCCGATATGGGTTTTTTAAAAGAGTTGACATTTTTTCAACCAAAGCTGAGAAAAACTTCAAAAGTCCATACGTCATTACTAAGGTTAAATAAGTACCTGAAGTCTGGTCCCCCTCTCCTTCAGGAGAGGGGCCAGGGGTGAGTTAAAACATTCAAAAACCCATACATCAATAAAAACGCAGCGTGCCACCCGACCGGGGCTCCCTATTACTGAAAAGACCTGAATAAATGTAAAAACCTTATTGTATATTACTATTAAGCTTGACGGACTCCGTAGCTCAGTTGGTAGAGCAGCTGACTCTTAATCAGCGGGTCCAGGGTTCGAGTCCCTGCGGGGTCACTGAAAATCAAAGAGTTATGAGTTTAAAAACTAGTAACTCTTTTTATTTGCAATCAATTTGCAATCAAGCTTAAATTCCCTGTAATTATTAATTTGCAATTGTCCATTTGCAATCACCCGGATGTAAAGAGCTATTAACTCTATAAAATCATGACACATTAAAGAGGGTACCAACTCCAGATAGCAAAGCCTGAGCAACACTCAGGCTTCTGATTTTCTTAGGGAGTTAGACCGGTAGCGGAGCTGCACTTTTTGTTCCATTTGCCATTGAAAACTAATGCTTCTTACAAGCAATGTCAATACTTTTAAGCCAACAGCTTGCAAAACCAGCCTGATTGCGTTTTCTTTGATGCTGGATAACACAAACAGGCACACATCTTGTTCAACTTTGTATTGATAATCAATTGCTTTTTGAACAAAAAAGTGCGTATATCAACGAGTTGTACGCACCTTATGATGAAACAGACTGACCATACAAAGCTTATTGACTTGCTTGGCAAAGCTGAAAGCGCACCATGGAAATTTGATTCTAATTTTGATAGCACGTAATAATTATCATCATTCCGGGGAAAATACAAATCGAAAAGGATGAAGAAACTAGGATTTCTATCATTTGGGCATTGGGCTAATCACCCGGCCTATAAAACCCGTACAGCAAGCGACACCTTACTTCAATCAATTGACCTGGCTGTTGCTGCCGAACAAATTGGTTTGGACGGAGCTTATTTTCGGGTGCATCATTTTGCAGCCCAGCTGGCATCGCCATTTCCTTTGCTTTCAGCAATCGGTGCAAAAACAAGTAAAATAGAAATCGGAACGGGCGTGATTGATATGCGGTATGAAAACCCCTTGTATATGGTGGAAGATGCCGGTGCTGCTGATTTAATTTCAAAAGGACGGTTACAATTGGGAATTAGCAGAGGGTCACCGGAACAGGTTATTGAGGGTTGGCGCTATTTCGGCTATGAGCCCAAAGAAGGAGAAACCGATGCCGATATGGGGCGTCGCAAAGCCATGGAGTTCCTTGATAAGTTAAAGGGAGTTGGGTTTGCACAGCCGAATCCAAACCCGATGTTTCCCAACCCGCCTGGATTGCTCCGCCTGGAACCACATTCAGAAGGATTGCGGGAGCGTATCTGGTGGGGAGCTGCTTCCAATGCTACTGCCATCTGGGCTGCAGAAAACGGAATGCATCTGCAAAGTTCCACGCTGAAGTTTGATGAAAGCGGTCAGCCATTTCATATACAACAGGCCGAGCAAATAAGGTTATATAAAGAAGCCTGGAAAAAAGCAGGGCACGGGCGGGCGCCGAGGGTATCGGTGAGCCGGTCAATTTTCGCATTGGTAACTGACCAGGACCGGCTTTTCTTTGGGCGGGAGGCGGGTCGCGTTGACCAAATTGGAATGATTGAGCCGGGAAGGAACGCCATTTTCGGAAGAAGTTACGCCGCAGAACCTGATCAACTTATTAACGAGCTGGCAAAGGACGAAGCGATACAGGAAGCCGACACACTTCTCTTGACGATACCTAATACATTAGGAGTAGACTATAACATTCATGTGCTGTCTTCTATCTTGGAGCATGTGGCTCCAGGACTAGGTTGGCGCAAGTAAGTGAATGATGAATCAGACTCTTTTCGTCAAACTAACGACTGAGAGAAGTAATGCGTACAGCATGCGCTTGCCAATATACCGGCTAACGAATACCGGCTGATCAAATCAATAATATTCATCTATATCAAATAAATTTAAGCTGAAGGAACATAGAATCCCGGTACATCAGCAAGCGCTAAAACGTCAGGCTGTGCAAAAAGGGTACTTTTTCGTAAACCAACGAGGAACAGCATATTGTTGAAGGAAAGTATTGCAAATAGTTTTGCTTTCTGATTTACTTATCATGAACCAAACAGCAAAGAAGCCAATCATCAGAAGAAGTGATGAAGAAAAAATGG
>JAEWAC010000133.1 GCA_023391895.1 Bacteroidota bacterium | reverse complement strand
CTGAAAAGACAAGATAAGGTGCTCATTTGTCCTAAGGTAGTTTTGTCCAAAACAAGTGGATGAAATCAGTAGTAAAATTGCTATAAAAAGACTTTTCATAGGTCTACATATTTAAGGAAAGCTGGCTTTGCGCCTAGTCAGGTCAGACCGGGGAGTTTCACCCCGATGTTCCCACAGAACCGTGCGTGAACCTCTCGATTCAAACGGCTCTTCCTTTTCAATCACGAATGTAGAAAATACATTCTATGGATGCACAATTTTCCAGTGGTAAAACAAATTCGGTTTTTCAGCGTATTTTCTCATGAGCCACCGGAGCGCTGCTCTTCTGAAAAGCCCTTTTTCCCACATCACCCATTTCGTTAGGCGAAAATTTAAGTTTATCAGAACAATCCAGAACAAGCAAAGCCAAATATCCTGATGCCTTTCTTCTTTTTTGTGTTGGTGATTTTTATGAGGCGTTAGGCAAGGATGTGCAAAACAGGTATCGAAAAACAGCCATCATACTGACACAATCTTCCAATTCAAACTAAAAGAAACCGCCACCCCCGTTCTATTCTGTGGATAACCATTTGAAAGCACTTGTCAAATCGGGATATAGGATGGCGATTTGTGAACAACTGGAAGCCTCTAAAATGGCAAAAGGAATGATGGAAAGAGTCGTAACGGCCTGCCGTTAACCTTGAACGAAAGAATTACGATATCACCCCCCCTTTCAGGCGGTGGTTTTTATTACAATAGATGATGTGAAGGAGCAGGTTGTTTTGCCATTGTACCACTCCAAAAAGTTCGGCTTTGTCCCCCACAAGTGGCAAGGAACTACCGCATAAAACTGCAAGACTTTGGTTCTACTTCTTATCCTGCACAAGCGGCTACAAGCAAATGCTGCCTTGTACGGTGAGCAGAATGTCAAAAAATAGTGCTTGGCTGTATCCAATAACTTTTCTCTACCAATGGTTTTATTCAACCTTGGCAAGGACATATTTAAAAGCAACTTGCTGTTTTCCATTCCGGGTAACGGTGATGATATAAACACTATTAACGGGACAGACCCTAAAGTCAACATTCCCCTCCTCCAACCTGTATAACTTGTCTTTTTGCCTTCGATATACGGTCAGTTGAAACTGAATCCCTGTAGCCTTTTGCGTGAAATAGCAGCATATAGCCATTGCTTTCTTTGCCCATATTTTGAAATCCAGTACTGCCTCATATGTGCCCAAGGGCACATGAGCAGTTGCGTAAGGGTAAAGCCGCGGCTCACACCCTCTTTCCAGGGCAACATGCCACGACAACACATTAGTTTCCATGACTACTGTTGAAAGATTTCAGCTTTTCACTCATTTCAATAAGCCTGGCTTTTTTCAGGCAATCATCCGCCAGCAATCTCAGCTCCGGCAGCGTATCTTCCGGCATGATGCCCAATAAATGGAAGGGTTTATTACCCTGCGTTAGGGCCAGGCCCCTTTCGATAACCCTGTTCAAAAGCAAAACATTTTTACGGGTGATCTTCAGATCAATCTTCACGGTTTCATTCATGCTGGGGATACTTAAAATGGTATCATACACCTGGGCAATGTCATTGAGGTAAGCATAACTGCACATTTAATTTTATCAATCGCTTCAGGTACAAAAGTATTTTCTTCAGCTCTACCAATCCCCTTTAAAATTTGGCGAGGATAGGCCAGCCTATAGCAAGGGATTAATTTCGTCATTGCTTCATCTGAATTGTGTAAAAGAAAAAATGTGTGCGTATGGCATTCAGCAAATCATCGGTAAGGTGTGCGGAAGCACGGCAGATCGATATGGTGACTTACCTGTCTTCCCTGGGCTTTGAGCCCGCTAAAATCAGCCACCATGACTATTGGTACTTTTCTCCCCTGCGGGAGGAGAAAACCCCTTCCTTCAAAGTGAACCGCCGGCTGAACCTGTGGTATGATCACGGTATCGGGAAAGGCGGCAACCTGATCGACTTTGCAATCCTGTATCATGATTGTACCATTGGTGAATGGCTGCAAAAAATAGATACCCCCTTCTCCCTTCACCCGCCTTCTCAGCACTCACCGGAAAGGCCAGCCACAAACCAGGAAAGCCGGATCACCATTCTTGAAGAAAAGCGCCTCACCGCTTTTTCCCTTTTCCGTTACCTGCACCAAAGACGCATATCTCCATCGGTTGCAGACCGGTTCTGCAGGGAAGTTGCCTATGAAATAAACGGCCGGCGGTACTCAGCCATTGGCTTTAAAAACGACGCCGGTGGGTATGAACTTCGTAATCCTTATTTCAAGGGCAGCAGTGCACCCAAAGATTGCACTAGTATAGCGACAGGCGCCAGCCAGGCCCATGTTTTTGAAGGCTTTTTTGACTTCCTTTCCTTTATGACCATTGTTAAGGACAAAAGCCCTGTACACAGTGACTTCCTGGTCCTGAATTCCCTTTCCTTTTTCGAAAAAGCACGTCCTTTCATGGAAAGACATGCACAGGTAAATCTTTACCTGGATCGTGATGGCGCCGGACAAAATTGCACCCGCTATGCCCTGTCACTGGGCGAAAAATATAAGGATCAAAGTAGCTTATATGAACACTATAAGGATCTGAATGAATGGGTGACCCATATCGGGAAATCCCTAAAAGATAGGGAGCAACAAAACCGGAAGGGCATCAAACTTTAATGCCCTGGAATACCAGCACTATATATGACCATAGCCAGCCGTTATCAGCACAACTAAAATAACCCACGCTTCATGCTTACCATTTCAGTCATCCCAAACCAGGAAGCTTGCCACGTTGGTGCAATCAGCAAGCAGCCAGATGTCCGGTTGTATCACAACCGCCACTGACCGCCCTTACTCCAAAGTCGTGGGCGGTGTTGCTAAAAAGTAAAAAATAGTTGAAACCGTGATGAAGGAACAGAATAACAACCGAACAAAATGGCTGCCCCTGCGCCTGACGCCAGGTGAATACGAAAAACTGCACCGGCAATTTAAGAAAACCACCTGCCGGAAATTAAGCGATTACGCCCGTAAGATCCTGCTGGGCAAACCGGTTATCGCCACTTACCGGAACCGGTCCCTGGATGACTTTATGGCAGAAATGATTCAACTGCGTGGAGCGTTAAATAGTATCGGGAATAACTTCAACCAGGCCGTCAAAAAGCTGCATACGCTCCATCAAATAGCCGAATTCAGAAGCTGGCTGATTACCTATGAAGGGGAAAAACAAAGTCTCCTGAACAAGGTCGAAGAAGTTAAAAATCGCATCAATAAAATCGCTGACCAATTATACCGGGCCCTGGATGCCAATGGAAATAAAGTGGGAATTCCCATCAAAGCCAGTGACTTTTATGGTAAACCTACATTGAAGTTCCTACAGGAAAAATTTGTGCAGCACGATAGGGCACGGCAGCCCTATAAAGCAAGAGTAAAGAATGCGATTGACCTGACGCTGCTGAAGCATCCCCGGCACTCAGTGCACAGCCTAGTACAATCCCTGGAAAGGGATGGTATACATCGGTGGTCCGGCAAAATGAGGCAGGGCTCATCTTTGGCTTGACCTATGTTGACCACCATACCAAATGTGTTTTCAACGGCAGTGCTCCGGGTAAGGCCTATAGTGCCAAAGTGCTACTCGATAGGTGCTCACGACAAGGGCAGACGGAGCCAAACGAGGTCCGCCAGCAAAGCACTACCAGCCAGGTGGACATTGCCCGCCAAACAACTACAAGCAGGCAACAATGGGGAAAAGAGCCTGCGTATCCCTTTCCATGCCACAGGCGATACAGGCTTTGTTACAGCCCATGGAGGACACCAATTATGTGTCTCCTCAGCTTATTAATATCATGAAGAAAAAGCGGAAACGAATTTCCAGGAATCTTTAAACGCTAAAAACTAATGACCATGTATACAGGTGAAAACGAACAGGCGCTGCGGAAAATCCTGGATATGACCCGGCTGATCAGCCTGGTGATCCTGGGACTTCACTTTTACTATTACTGTTATGAGGCTTTTGTTCAATGGGGGTTGCAAAGCGCCTTCACCGACCGGATCCTGGCAGGCATCCAACGCTCAGGACTGTTCAGTTCTTTTCACAAAAGCAAGTGGATCGCCCTGGGCTTCCTGTTGATCTCCCTGCTGGGTGCCATGGGCCGGAAAAACGAAAAGCTGCATTATAAAACAGCTTTCGCCTACATCGTTTCAGGCCTGCCCTTCTATTTTTTTAGTTATCTAAGCCTGTACTTACCCCTACCGGCAACGGACCTTGCCCTGGTATACGGCGCCCTGACAATAATTGGGTTTTTAATGATTCTTTCAGGAGGCACCTTAATTTCCAGGATTATCAAGAACAGGATCAACTACAATGATATTTTCAACAGGGAGGCCGAAACCTTTCCCCAGGAAGAGCGGCTGCTACAGAATGAATATTCGATCAACCTGCCGGCCTGTTACCGGCTGAAAAGCAGGGTAAGGAAAAGCTGGATCAATTTCATCAATCCCTTCCGGGGAACCCTGGTCCTGGGCACCCCCGGCTCCGGCAAATCCTATTTTGTGATCCGGCATGTAATCACCCAGCATATCCGGAAAGGCTTTACCATGTTTGTGTATGATTTTAAGTTTGATGACCTATCCAAGATCGCCTACAATACCTGGTTAAAGTACAAACACAATTACCCTATTCCTCCCTCCTTTTATGTGATCAATTTTGATGACCTTGCCCGAAGCCACCGGTGCAACCCGCTGGAGCCCTCTGCCATGAGCGATATCACTGACGCCGCAGAAAGCGCCCGCACCATCCTGCTGGGGCTGAACCGGGAGTGGATCAGGCGTCAGGGTGACTTTTTTGTGGAAAGCCCCATCAACTTTTTAACGGCTGTCATCTGGTATCTGAGGAAGTACAGGGATGGGGAGTTCTGCACCCTTCCACACGTAATCGAGCTCATGCAGGTGGATTATGACAGCCTGTTTACCCTGCTGAGGACCGAAAAGGAGATCGAGGTGCTGATCAACCCTTTTGTCAATGCCTACCTGGCGGATGTCATGGAGCAGCTGGAAGGCCAGATCGCCTCGGCCAAGGTGGCGATGGCCCGGCTTTCCTCCCCCCAGTTGTACTACGTCTTATCGGGCAATGATTTTACCCTTGACATCAACAATCCCCATGACCCCAAGATCGTTTGCATGGGTAACAACCCGCAAAAGATCCAGATCTATGGCGCCGTATTATCGCTTTATATTACCCGAATGGTAAAGCTGGTGAATCAAAAAGGAAAGCAAAAGAGCAGCCTGGTTTTCGATGAATTTCCCACCATTTACCTGAATGGCATGGACAGCCTGATGGCAACAGCACGGAGCAATAAAGTGGCAACAACGCTGGGAATCCAGGACGGGAGCCAGCTACGAAAGGATTATGGGCGGGAGCTGGCAGATGTGATCATGAATATGGCCGGCAATATAGTGAGTGGCCAGGTAACAGGAGACACGGCCAGGCAGTTGAGCGATAGATTTGGCAGGATCATGCAGGAGCGCGAAAGCCTTTCCATCAACAGGTCAGACACTTCCATTAGCCGCTCCAGGCAACTGGGGGCAGCCATTCCGCCATCTAGAATTGCAAGCCTTTCGTCTGGGGAATTCGTCGGCATGGTGGCGGATGATCCCAACCAGAAAATTGAATTGAAAGCTTTCCATTGTTCCCTATTAAACGACCATGAGGCGCTAAAGAAGGAGCAGAATAACTTTCGGGAGATACCCCTTATCCGCAAACTGGACGACGATTTGG
This sequence comes from Bacteroidota bacterium, assembly GCA_023391895.1. GTDB lineage: Bacteria > Bacteroidota > Bacteroidia > Chitinophagales > Chitinophagaceae > Flavisolibacter. Next base: position 37,358 of record JAEWAC010000133.1, on the reverse strand, counting down.
TGCAGCGTAATTATTTACAGATAAAGCAGGATGTTCAGGATATTATCCAATCTGAAATGGAAAATATTCTGAGTGATCCCGGACAAAGGCATATAGTTGTTAGCAAAGGTAAATCAACCTTCCTTTGATGCAGATTACAGTTTTTTCTGCAAGTTTTATAACTTCAATACAATTGCCTTGCCATGGCAAGGCAATTGTATTTTTTTGGCCTTTAGTATAACTAAAATGCGTTAGAGGTGTATTATTTCAATATTATTGACACTACTTTTAGCACCATATTATTTGTTTCATTAAATTATTAAGAGTTAGGCGTGCATTATATACTAAAATTGATATGGATGTGAAGTCCAAAACCATTAATCATTGTTTATAATCTTCCCCTGTGGTAGTAAGAAACTGAACGTAGCCCCCTCCCCTATCTTTGACTGCGCCCAGATATGACCCTGATGGTTGTCTATTACCTTTCGCGCAATAGATAGGCCTATTCCGGTACCCTCGTATTCACTTCGGCCATGCAGGCGCTGAAACATTGCAAAAATGCGGTCCGCATACTCCTGGTCAAAACCAATCCCATTGTCCTTAACCTCAATGAGATGATAGCGCTTTTCTGCAAGTGCTGCTGAAATGCGTCCGGGCACATCAGCTCCGGTGATAGAGCGTGAACTTATAACAATTCGTGGTGGCGTATCCCGTTTGCTATACTTCAGCGCATTACTAATCAGGTTTTGGAAAAGCTGCTGTAGTTGTCTGCGATAGCCATTTACGACAGGTAGTGAATGCACCTGGATCACCGCCTTTTTTTCCTCAATCTGCACATCCAGGTCTGACAGGACAATCTGTAGCTTTTCATTCAGATCCACCTCTTCTTTTTCGAGCGGTGTTTGACTTACCTGTGAATAGGTTAACAGGTCTTCTACCAATAGGTTCATACGCCTGGCAGCTGTTTGTATGCGCTCGAAAATACCTGCTTCCACCTGGGTTAAGCGGTCACGCAAGCTACCTTGCAACCGATCAGTAAATGTCTGAATCTTGCGTATGGGTTCCTTTAAGTCATGTGAAGCTGCATGGGCAAATTCTTTTAGGTAGGCATTGGAGCGCTTTAGCTCCTCAATGTTCTGCTCCAGCTGAAGCTGCAGCGTTTTGAGCTGGGTAATGTCCGTAAAGGTACCCAGTACCTTATCACCGATCCTGGTGATCCTCATGTTTGCCCAAGCATCCACGACTTTGCCCGAATAATGAATGTCAAATTGCTGCTGTATACCAGTAAGGTACACGTCCCGCAAACGTTCAAACAAACCATTGGTCTTGTACGTTTCAAACTTCTGTGAAGCAGGTTGACCAACCAGGCCCTCGGCCTGTTCATTCACAAAGGCTGCCATGACCTGGTTGACCAAAGTAAACCTGAAATCGGTAATCTCATTCCCCTCATAAACAGGGCTGATCATGAAAAAGCCGGCCTGTGTGGTGTTGATGATGGTGGTTAGCTGCTGGGCTGAACTTTCCAAAGCCATTTGGGCTTCCTTTACAGGAGTAACATCGGTAAAGATGTGGATTACGTGGTTGTCATCCATTTTGGAGATCGATAGCTCCAGCCAGGTTCCCGAGCCTTCTATTTGGTATTGAATGATGGCGGGTTCACCTGTTTCCAGCGTCTTTACATACGCCTGGTAGTAAGGAGAGCCAATGATATTGGGCTGTAGTTCTACGGCGGTTTTGGACAGGTATGTTTCTAAAGGAAATCCTATAAAGCGAACCGCAGCTTCATTGGCCAGCAGTGTTCGGGCATCTACTACTGTGCCTTGCTCGTTGCGGATGGCCTCTGTAACAGAAATCCCATTGGAAGAGTGCTTCAGGATGTTGTCCAGCAGCAGGGTTTTTTCCTGTTCTTTTCGCTCTGCTTCGCGTTGTGCCCGGCGATCCCGGGTGGTACTCAATATACCACCTTCATAAATCACTCTTTTTGTTTCATACTGAAGTCCTGCATGATGCGCATAAAAGGTGTGCTCACTGGGTTCACCAGTCTGGAAGACCTGAAGGAAATGTTTAAAGTTGACCTGAGCACTCTCCATGGAGGGCAAGCCGTCTTTTAGGACACAAAGGCCGGCTAAATTTCCTTTGGGATGGTTGGTGCCTATATCTGCCGAACGGTTGGAATAACCTACCTGGAAATCTTCCACCACGCCGCTGGTTCCAGTTATAGGGTATACCCATATAATTGCATCCGGCAAAAGATCTAAAATAGGGGCAATAAAGGATGAATTCACGGTCTCGTACCTGTTCATGTGTGAAAAGGGCAAGTTAAGCGATTCTCAGTTGTCTTCCAATCCTACTGCTGTTTCAATCCGATCTTCTGCATCCAGGTTACTTCTACACTGAACACGCCAAATTCTTCGACCACTTTGCCACGGATATGGTAGAAAAGCTGTTAAAGAGCTTCATTCTAATAATAAGTGGTAGGACTGGGAGGTATGGAGAACAAGGGCTTCAAACCCATTGACAGCTAATTCTATGTCTGCATCGGTAAAGAGACCGGAAAGGGTGATGTAAACAGTGTTGATTTCAAAATGCTGGGTTTGAGACACCAGCTGAAAATCACCCGGTAGCAGGATGGTAGGGAACTCTAAGGTGGTAGGGCGTGTCATGCTTTGCTGTAATTAAAAATGAAAATAATATCAACTTATTATTGATTATGCCAAGAGAATCCAACTGAATACTGCAAAGGATATCCTCTGCGGCAGCAGCAAGTGCCTGAAAAGGGGCTTAATCATTGAGGAAGTGTTTATCAATGAGGAAATGCTTGTGGGGGTGAAAGCGTAGGCGCAGGTACATCCCGGCACAGGCAAAGAGCGGCAGCAACAGCATCGTTACAAACGGCTTAACTGCATTTTCCGCTGCCTGGACACTTTTGATTCTATAAATTAGCAAGAGCATTGCGGGTAGCGCCAGTATAATACCCCATAACGGGTTGCCTCCAGCTACTTTTTTGCCAAAGAGGTAGCCAAAACCCCCGAATAAAAGTGCCTCGATGAGATTATTAAGTGGTAGCAGCACCAATAGAAAATGAACCAGTGCCAGTACTATTCCGATCAGCAGCAGTACAATAGTCGTTATGATTTTATCCCACCTGTTGTGTAGTACAGGATGTTTCATGGGTAAGCATTTTTGTAATTGAACTTTCCTTTTTGAGTATAAAAAGAAAATAACACTGTGTAAACAATGCAATAAGGATACCCCAGTGCTTTCATGCTATTAACGACATTTTGAAGCCAGACCTGAGTTGAGAGGAATGGGGAACACTCCCTGCTTTGTCAAGATGTGCTTGACTATCATCCTACAGACTGAGGTGTACCGTTTTTTACGGACAGTGGACTTGCTTGGTTAAAGAATGAAAATAGTGGTTTTCATATTGCCTTGGACTTTGGTAGTTCAGGCTTGAATGTTTTCTGTGGGTGTTGTAATACATTTCGATGTACTCGAACAGCTCGGTTCGGGCATCTTCCCCGTTGTCAAAGGTGCCATTTTCCAGTAGTTCAGCTTTCAGCCGGCTGAAAAAGGACTCCATGCTTGCGTTGTCGTAAGGATCATCAGCCCGGCTCATGGACTGCTGAATTTTTCTTTTCACCAGCAGTTTCCGGAATTCCCTTCCCGCATACTGCCCGCCCTGATCGGAATGCACCAGCAGGCCGGGCATCGTTCCTCTGGTGCCAAGCGCCTTGTTGAGAGCTGTGATTACCAGTTCTTAGCGCATGTGCCGCTCCACCAGCCAGCCCACGATGCGTCTGGAATACAGGTCCATCCACACCGACAGATAGGCCCACTAGCCTTCTGAGTGCGGCAGATAAGTGATGTCCCCACCCACACCTCATTTGGTTTTACAGGCGAGGACCTGTCCAACAGCAAATTGGGTGAGATGGGATAAGGATGCCGGCTCTGGGTCGTCCTGGGCACAAAACTGCGGGGCTCGAAGGCGCTTAATCCATGCCTTTGCATCACCCTTCTGCACTTGTATTTGCTGATGCGAACCTGCTTTTCTTTCAGCACTGCACAGATCCTGCGACTGCCGTAACGCCGCCGGTGCTCGTGAAAAACCTCAATCACCTGCTGTTCCACTTTTTGCTTTTCAGCACCTTGCTCCATGGGTTCCAGGTACTGGTAATAAGTACTCCGGCTGACCTGCATTGTTTTACACAAGCGTTTTATGGGATAATGGTTTTGATGCTCCTTGATAAACTGACACCGCTGTTTTACTGTGACCTTGAGAAGATGCCCACAGCTTTTTTAAAATTTCATGTTCCATTTCCAACTCCCGGAGGCGCTTGTGCAGCGCTAGATGTTCGGAAAAACTTACGGGGAAGGGCTGCTGTTCTCCGCTGCGCCTGCAGTTATTTGGGCGCCTTCTAAGGCTTTTTTGCGCCAGCGGTAAATGGTGTTTTCCTCAGTCCCTAAGGAGCGGGCAATGTCCGGCACCATGCGGCCAGCGGCAATCATACCAACCACTTCTGCTTTAAAGGACGCATCAGAGTGGAACCCTTCTTTTACATATAGACTTTACATAGGAGCCTGTTTTAGGCGCATCAATACAAGTGGTTTTCCCTGGTTATCTGACTGTTGCATTAAGGCTATCGGCAAAATACACAACATAAAATAAACCAGGAAAACACCTTTGCAAACAGATTTAATGGTCAACCTTGGTATTTAAGAGATTGAATGTTTCAGGAAGTATTTTGTCTATAATAAGGTCCTGGAAGGTACCGGAAGCCGTTTCGGGTAATCCATGACCTACACCATCAAAAAGGAACAGGTCCTTTTTAGGTGCTGATACCTTATTGAAATACTTCTGCGTAATGGAATAATGGGTATGAAAGTCTTTTTTGCCAGCGAAGAAGTACACCGGACAGTGGATGGTTGGCAAGCTTTCAAAAAGATTTATATCACAGGCCCGGGACCAAACATCGAACCAGGTAACCGCCCATGCCTGTACGAAACGTTTTGGCAAGGCGAGACTCACGAACTTTTGCCCCTCATGTTTCAGCAGCCACTTGCGGTGCACATACAATTGCTCCCAATTTTCAAATGGAATTTTCACCAGCGAAAGTTCTTTACGGGCTTTTTTACCCATCGTTTCTTTTAGCATAGCCAGCGATAGACGATCACTTCGCCATTGATCAATTACCGGGCTTATCGCTATGTAGGCATATAAAAGCTCAGGGTACTTACCTGCGATGTAAAACCCAAGGCCTGATCCCCAGGAATAGCCTGCGAGATATAGTTTTGGCCTTTGGAACTTTTTCAGTAACGAATCTATAAGGTCATGGGTATCATTATAAAACAAGCTGAGTGTTAATGGCTCAGCAGACTTATTGAGCCTGAGTGTTTCTCCTGTTTCCCGCTGATCCCAGTGAACCACTAAAAAGTATTGTTGTAGTTTTCCGGTAACCTGATCGGCTTTGTGTAGCAGTGAACTTCCTGGGCCACCGTGCAAAAAAAGCAGGATGGGTTTGGAGCCATCTTGCCCTTTTATCTGAATATATTGCTTCATGCCACCCACCGTGATGATCGCACTAGTATCAATTGGCTTTTGGCAAAACGACCGGTGATGATTCAATAAGAGGAAGAGAAGAAATATTTTTAAACCGGCGGACGGCATAAGCAAAATAATTGGGTTACCCTAATTTAATAATTAAGGAATGAATACCTGTAAAATAAAGTGGTTGCTTTTTAGTGTTCAGGTCAATCGAAAGACAGTCCGGGAAAGTAATGAAAGAACCTGTTTCCTGCTTCTAGAGGGAATAGTTGCCCATAGTGGCACCGGTAGCCAAATGGAGCTACCTGGAATGAAAGGTATGGTTCCCCCACTTACTTCAAAGCGTGGGAGGCTTTGTAGGTCTAAGGTATATTGTATGGCTTATGTTCATGGCACGCCCCCGGCACTTGAAGGCCCGGTGTATGAGCAAGTTCCGGCAGGCTACTGTTGAATCCTGCTGGGCACCCTCATCAACATTTTTTAAGGCTGCGGCGGGTCAATACAAGGGGAATCAAGCTGGCCAACAAATGCCGCTCTGATGATCACGATTTGCGTCAACCTAAAACGACTGCTGAAATGGATGGGAGAAAACAGGAAAAACACCCAAGAAATGCTTGCACTATCGGTTTTTGGGTATTGGCGCATCCTGGTGCAAAAGGAAAGAAAAAATCAATTGATTGTACAAGTGGTCTCATAAATACCTTTTAACCATCTAAGTGCTGGCTTTTTGGTTGATTTTAAAGGTAAATTCTTTAAACCTCAGCAATAGCAGGGGTATTTATGAGACCAGTTCTAGTCTTTGTCCCCTACAACTGCCACCAGCGAAAAACAACCGCAACAAGAGCAGCAACTCCTCTTTAGAACCGGGTTGTGCAACGGCCGCTTCTATTAGCAGCGCAGCTGTTGCATCTAATCATCTCCGCCTCCTGTATTTTTTTTCAGAAACGGAACTGGTACAATTGATAAATTAAGTATTAAAGTTAAAAATAGCGTTTAAATAAGGCTTTGCGTCCCAGTAGCCAATTGCGAATAGTGAGCCTTGAATAAAATATATAGCTAAATTTAAAACTTGTTTGGGACAATTCGCCATAAACATAAATAATTTGGAAAACAATGATCTCAGAAGACCCAATAACCTTATCTAAAGGATTTAAGTAAAAGTTTTTATTTTATTTCTCCGGACCACTACTGTAACAAATCCTATTCCCATGTAATACGAAAAGTTTGTGATTGAATTATCTATAGACACTACCTTCCAAAAAGTAATTTGCATTTATGCAAGATTCAATGTATAAAAAGTTTTTTAACTCAGCGCCGGTCCCTTTAATTGTCACTGACCAAAAGGGAAGGATTAAACTTGCAAACGAACAAGCCGATGCTTTGTTGCACGACAAGTCAACTCCGCTCGAAGGGTTGGGTTTCTGTGACTTTATTGAACAATCAATTTTGAAGAACTATTTCCGTGACAAAGCATTTTTTTCATTTGAAGAATTTTTAGAGGTTTATAAAAACCAGCATGATCATGGAATAAAAAATAAAGAGGGAATAACTATTTACGCAGACATTAAAGCTGTCACATTTGAAATCGATAATGATGATTACTATATATGGACATTTGATCCTATCGAGATTACCAAAAAACTGACATATGATTTAAATGAACGTGTAAAGGAGCAAATGTGCATATTAAATGTAATTGAGCTTTGCTTTCAGAACCAAGATATTCATACAGCCTTACAGCTTTGTTTACAACCCATTCGTGAAGGCTGGCAATTTCCCGAAGCCACTGGAGTCCGGATTACACTGACAAGTGGAGAGGAGTTTGCCACCGGAAAATTCAGGAAAACCAAATGGTGCCTGCAGTCAGAATTAAAGACCGAAAATGAACATTATGGTTATTTGGAAGTATGTTACCTGAAAGAGGTTCCAGATCATGGCGGTAAAATATTCTTTTACGAAGAAGAAAGATTAATCAGGTACCTGGGCAAAATAATAGGAGCAGTTATCGAGCATTGGTATAGCAGTAAACGAATCAATGAAGCTGTCGTAAACGCTCAGGAGAAGGAGCGTTATCAATTAGCCATGGAGTTACACGACAATGTGCAGCAAATTTTGACGGCTGCTTCTTTAAACGTCGCATTGTTGGAAAATATAGGCAATGATGTTACATCCAAAACTGTAGCTCGCAATTTGAAAACCTCTTTATCTGAAGCCATTGCAGAATTGAGGAGACTGTCCCAACAACTTGCACCTTCTGTAGACCCTGACTTTCCTCTAACTGAAAAGATCAATTCTTTGACAACAAGCATGAGCGTAAATGGCAGGCTCAAGGCAAAAATCAATGTTGACCCTGGCATTGTGTTGGATGAAAAAGTTCAATTGGGTTTTTACAGGATTATTCAGGAGCAATTGACCAATATCATAAAGTACGCCATGACTTCGGAAGTTGAAATAAGCATTAAGGCTGATGGACAAAATATTATTCTAAGTATTATTGACAAAGGCATAGGTTTCGATATGAGCTCAAAAAAATACGGGATCGGATTTGAGAATATCAGAAGAAGAACTGAATTTATGAATGGCTCACTCGATATTGTTTCCTCGCCGGGAAGGGGCACACGTGTGACTGTCCAGGTTCCAATGGCGTCAAATGATCAATAACAATGTTTATTGTTATTGATCATTCCTTTTCCACTCAATCCTGTTGATTATGTAAACGCCTCCGTTACTTTTACAGTTCACATCTGTTCAGTGGACAGTTCCGCTGCCACAAATCGGCCAGGTAGCAGCTTTAAGTTCTACTATGAAAGATGAAAGGCAGCATCTTACACTGTCTTTTTACGTAACCCTCCAGGATTGAAAACTCAAACAAAATCCTGCAAGGTTTTGCACGATTTTTCCTCTTGCTTGGAAGATAAGGGGATTGAAGGGTATTCTGTAACTGGCTACAGGCATAAAGCCACTATGCTTGTGACCTAGAGATACTCAGCAGATATGAAACTGTAAGCGCCCCTAACTTCGGCAGGTTTGAAGTAGAGTTGAATGCTTTATTTTTAAATCGTCAACAAATGAAGATGAAGACCTTTACAGAAAGCCAGATTGTGGCCGTCAGGGTAAAAAAGTAGGGTTCTGGCCACGTTCTTACTACCGGCAGGTACTTATAGATGATCTGGGCTTTGGGGATGCTGCAGCAAAGGGTGGAGAAGCGGTTTTTGCAGTACTTGCCATAGAGCCGGCCACTAGCGGTGTAAATCTTGTTTTGGCAGTGATAGGTGTTCCAGTAGCTTTTCTCCTGTTCACTATCTTTTTTTACTTGCCACATCTACAAGGCTTAGGATCATTGCATTGGTGATCATTTTTCGTTTGGCCCTGCCTACCTGGCCTCATCATTATTGAGGTCTAAACCTTCTCCGCTTACATTACTGTTGCTTTTGGGCTTTTCCCTGTCCCATTTTGTGCTAATGTGTAAATGCTCTATGTCTTCGGCGGGGTTTAAACATAGGAATTTAGATTTTTAATGATGACAGGAAAAGAAACTGGTAACGCTATACGCTACGGATGCTTTCTCTTAGTTCGATTCAGGCCTGGGTACCTGACAATCCCTTGCCTTCCGGTTGAGAAGGTTTTTGAACCGGCTTCGATGCTTCCTCCAAAAATCCGGTGTGAATACTAGCTTTTGCTCTTTAGAGGAATGGGCTTTTCCCAACTGCGTTATCTCCGCTGATGACTGTACCTTCTGGACAGGGACAAACCGTTTCGCCGGTGACAGCAGGGGGATGGGCTTTCCCCGTAGTCATATACATTGAGGGCCATGGTGTGCACGCCGCCTTCTATGATGACTTCTGCACGGTTGGTTTTTCCAGAAAGCGCAGGGGCTTGTATACTACCCTTCTTCCCAGTAAATCAAAGGCTTCCTTGTAAATAAAGCCATAAGCATTGGGGTATAAAAAGTTTGTGAATACTTTTCTTCTCCTGTTTTTAACCTATCCTGCCAGCGGTTCTTTCACATCATTTAATCATCTCCCATTTCCAGCAGTTGCTTTTCAGTAAGGGTACCTGTCTTTTTGCCCCTTAGCTCCTTGATCTGTTCCGGAGTTATTGGTTTTACAGGTGTAGTCACATAGGCGTTGTGTAAATACCTGATTATATCAGCAATCTGCTTATCAGTAAAATTATTGGCAAAATTGGGCATGGTATTATTAAACTGATACAGTTTCCCGTTAACATGAATCGGTCCTTCCAGGCCGTTTAATATGATCATTGCCAATCGGCTTGTAGGGCCTCCAACATATTCAGAGCCTTTCAATGGCGGCCCTAAATGCTCCAGGCCATCACCATCCACGCCATGGCAAGGGGCACAGTTAGTACGGAACAGCTGCAATCCATTTGTCCTTGCATCCATAGGCGTTTTTACCTGCACATAAATAGAGTTCATTTTTCCTGCTTGTTTGTTTTGGATCACCTCAGCCAACAAGGTATCAAGCACGCCAAGTTTCTTCCATCCTCCCGATTTCCGCAGCCCTTGCTGGAAGTCTTTTTCAAAGCCCTTCAAGCTACTTACAATAGCTTCCTGGTATAACGGCTTATCCTGGAAGCGTTGAGCCAATTGCAACAGAATAGGCATAAAGGTTTGGGGTGTGGTTTCATTCCATGGGCCAAGCGTAGCCGCCAGGTACAAGTTGATGACCGGATCATTTTTACCCAACAGGTGTTTTACCAGTGTTGCCATAGCGTCTATATTATCAGAGCAATATTTTTGCAACAGCACCAGGGCATGGGCGGAAAGCATGGGCGGCTTCTCCGCGGCTACCTTTCTTAAAAATTCAAATGACAATACATTCAGGCCTTCTAGAACGTATAGCGCATGAATGGCGGCCACTATATTCCTGTCATCTTGCACCAGCTTTTCCAATCCAACCTGTACCGATTTGTCTTGCTTTGAAATAAGTAGTTGCTGCGCCCGGTCACGAACCCAGCCATTTTCGCTTTTTAATAATGCCACCAACTCGGGTGTCGAATGATTGCTAAGATTGAAGCCTTGCCCGGTATTTTTGCCTTTTGCTTTTACCCTTAGGATTCTCCCGGCATTGATCAGTGTATCCAGCTTCTTGGCCACTATGCCATTATTGTAATAGGGCGTTGTAAAAGCGCGGTATTCCATAATACCGCGATGCATATCCACCACATACAAGGCGCCATCAGGACCATTGGATAAATTTACAGGCCGGAAACCCTCATCTGTTGAAGCAAGAAATTCCCGGTCATCCCACGCCTGGGTTGCGGTTGTTTTATCCGCCTCAAAGGTGAGAATATTCCGTTTTACAAGGTTTGCCTGGGGCTCACAAGCAAAAGCATTTAACTTGTATTCATTTGGAAATTGATCTCCGCGATATAACAAAGGCCCGCAGGCAGCAGTAACATTCACCAAAAGGCTATCCTTGTCCAGCACGCCTTCGACATATCCCCTGTTTACAACAGTAGCATGCAATGGATAAACCCGCTGGTTATTGGTCAGCACTTTATTGATACCTTCTTTAGGTTTGAAGTAAGGATTGCCGATCAGAAGATTGGGCAATAAATAATCTCCTGCCAATTGAATCGTGTTATAGTTGTAATAAAGTCGTCCAACATCATCTTTCGCAATGCCAAACTGACCCCGAAATGAAGTAGGTTCTTTCAGCCATTTTCCATCTTTAAACCGATACCTGAACTGAGAGTTGGCACTGTAAATCCAGTTATCAATATTCATCATTAACCCATTGGCTTGTGCCTCGGGACTACCGCCTTCCGCATAAGAAGAATCCACAAGTGTTTTTTTACCGGGCTTATCGTTATCGATTTCAACAAACCACAGGTAAGGGGGCGAAGCATATAATAATCCTCCATAAGCATGAGCCAGGGCCCGCGGCAGAACCAAACCATCTAAAAATACGGTAGAACGTTCTGCCAAGCCATCCTGATCGGTGTCTTCCAATATGCTGATTCTTCCGCTGGGTGCTTCATCATTGGTGCCGGAGAGGTCGCGCATAAAGCCTCTCATTTCAGCCACCCATATCCTACCCTGGTTATCGAAGTCCATGGCTACAGGGGCTTCAATCAAAGGTTCTGCGGCAGCTAACTCTATTTCAAATCCATCTGCAACCTTATAGGACTCAAAAGAAATGGGGGACTTTTGGGTTCCGTTTTTACAAGCGCCCATCAATAGAAACAGGCTTAAAAAAAGAATTTCATACTTCATTTTCATAAAAACGTTTTAATCTTTTAGCGATCTCACTGTTCCCGGAAGCCAGTGAAAACAATTAAAATATGTGTGTGATACAATAAAAGCCTTTCAAGCTTTATAGCTAGCATTGGAAATCGGTTCGTAAACTTGCTGGATGGGACTTAAACATCAAGGTGTTCTGCACTATCCCTATCTAAATACAGCTTGGCATCAAAATGCTTTTTTAATGAGGTCGATGGATACTTTTCGCTTGCATCGTTATGTAATGTTTGATAAACTGCCAATGCCTTGTTTTTACCGGGAACCACGCAATAGATGGAACTTGCCAGCAGCAAAGCAGGTATGGTAAGCGTAATGGCAGACGTAGGAACAGCGGAAATTTCCGCAAAGCAACCGTCATGTACCTGTTGCCGCCGCGATGTCTCATCAAGGGTAATCACCTTTACCAAAAGGGGGTCATTAAAATCAGCCGTATGTGGCTCATTGAAGGCGATATGGGTATTTTCACCAATGCCCATGCAAACGATATCCGGAGGATACTCCTTTAACAGCGTGGCATAGCGGTCGCATTCAGCAGTAACATCTTCAGCACATCCATTCATATAATACACAGCGTGCAGGGGAATTTTATCAAAAATGTTTTTTCTTAAAAAGGAACTAAAACTATGTGGCGAGGTTTGACTAATGCCGACATATTCATCCATATGAAAGCCATTGACCCGGCTCCAGTCGATGCCTTTTTCCTGGCTTAAATAATATAATAATTCGTTTTGTGAAGGAGCAGCAGCAAAAATGATATTGACAAAGCCTTGCTTATATGCCAGTAACTCTTTTATTTTTCTGCTTACGTCTTTTGCTGCTCCTGCACCCATTTCCGTGCGGTTTTCATAGATGTTCACTTTTAATTTACCAGCCATCAATGTAATTGTAGGTATTGCCTGTGTCATGGTCACTGTATGTAATGATAGATATTAATAAAAAGGTAGGTGGGCTAAGATTAAGGGTGATGGACGGCAACCTTTTTCCCGGTACGGGCACTTTCATAAATAGCAAGCACTATGGCAACGGACTTTCTGCCTTCCTGGGCGTCAACCAGCAGCTTTTTTCCTGTCTGAATGGAACAGATCATTTCCTCCAGCTGCCTTTGATGCCCGGCAAAACTGATAGCGGCAGGGTTGGAAACCCCACCCTGGGACGGGTTTGCACCAGGCATGGGTTTTAGAATCAGCTCATCTTCGGCTTTTTCTTTTTCAAAATGCCAGTTCAATAAATGCGCTTCCTCTAAAATGGCGGTCCCTGAAGTCCCCATGATTTCAATGCGTTTCAAGACGCCTGGATAAACAGCCGTCGAACAGGCTATGGTTCCCAAGGCCCCGCTGGCAAATTGCAAGGTGGCCACCACCGTATCCTCCACTTCAATCGTTTTATGTTTCCGGTTGGCCGTCACGGCCTGCACCGCTTCTACATCTCCCATATACCACTGTAACAGGTCAACGGAATGAATGCCCTGGTTCATCAGTGCGCCGCCGCCATCCAGGCCCCAGGTACCACGCCACCCTGCGGATTGGTAATAAGCCTCGCTCCTGTTCCATTTTACAGAAGCACTCCCCAGGACCAAGTCACCAAAGCGGTTTTCATCAAGCGCTTTTTTGATTTGCTGGCTTTTTTCATAATACCGTGAGGGAAAAACAACAGCGGTTTTAAGACCCGTTTTTTCAACGGCCTCTATAATTCTGTCACACTTTTCAAGCGTCACTTCCAGCGGTTTTTCTATCACGCAATGTTTACCCGCCTCCAGGCACCTTACAGCCGGCTCCAGGTGTATGCCCGAAGGGGTGCAGATACACACCAGGTCAATTTCGGCCACATTGAGTAATGCTTCCAGCGAATCGTAAGAGGTGCAACCGTGCTTATCGGCAAAGGCCTGCGACTTGTTTTTATTAATACTATAAACCCCATACAACTTTGCATTGGGTATACGATCAATTGCAAGCGCATGAATCTCTGAAATGGTGCCTGCCCCTATGATTCCAAAACCAAATTGTCTTTTTTCCAAGTTTCAGCAATTATTTTGTTGTAAATAATTTTATTATATAAAAAGTTCTGCAGCCTGATCTCCTATGTTTCTGGCAATGAGTTCTGCATAAGCCTTTCAATGAACTTGTCAGCTATAGGTATCTTTCAAGCCTATTCTACTCGTTTTTGCACTGATTGCCATCAGCCTTTCAGACATTAACAAAACATCCCTTATTGTTCAATAACAACTTTTCCATTCTTTACCACCGTCTCTATTTTAATTTTATTCTCATTTAACCGGAATAGCACATAATCCCTTCTGTCACGAAACGTTACATCCATTTTTGTAAGCAATCGGACTACATTCACCGACGCCATTTTCCAGGCCTCGGCAATGGTTGAAAGCCCATGATCTGCAACGGTTTCTACGTTCTCCAACAGCGTCTTGGCGGCACCAGCCAAGAGGCCGGGCGTACTTTTCAGCGATACTCTTTTTGACTCATCTACGATTACGGTACCGCCGATATGGTTTTGGTATTCGCCGGGTGGCATGCCTGCAAAGCAGGTTGCATCACTTACAAGCAGGGTAGCATCTCCTTTATTTTTCATTACTACTTTGATGAAGGTATCTGGAAGGTGGATCCCGTCTGTTATGATACACACATACAGTTCTTCTGCCGCCAGCAAATGCCATAGAATGTTTGGGTGGCGCGGCAATAACAAGGGAACAGCATTGCCTAAATGCGTAGCCATACAAGCCCCGGCTTTTACGGCTAAATCAATTTCCTCCGCATTAGCCATCGAATGTCCAATGGATACCAATATCTTTTGTTCCCTGCACTTTTCGATGAAAGCACAAGCCCCTTCCCATTCAGGTGCTATGGTGATGATTTTTATTTTTCCACCAGCTGCTTTTTGAAACCTCTGAAACAGTTCCCAATCCGGGGGCTTTATATATTTTTCATCATGAGCGCCCTTTGCTCCGGGCTGTGCAGAAAGAAAAGGACCTTCTAAATGGATGCCCGGGATACAACTGTTCACCATTGCATCGGAGGAGCAGGCCCTGTAAATCGTGCTGAGTATTTTACAAATATTGTCATCTGAATTGGTAATCACGGTGGGGAAAAAGCTTGTTATGCCCTGGCTCAACAAGTAATAAACAGCCTCTGTTATCTCCTGTTCTGTCACTTCAGGATGATTGAAGTCTATTCCATTCACACCGTTTATCTGCAGGTCGATTAAACCCTGACCTACAAAGGGTAGATTCCCATCTTGGCTTTCACTTGGCACTATATCCGTCACAACATTACCATCAAAAACGAGTTCCACCTTTTCACCGGAAATACAATCAATGCAAGTCACGCGGTCTTCCCTCTTATACTTTCTGGTTGGCATAGTTGGTTAGCTTATAAGATGGTTTCTTTAGCACTGTGATTAATTGGGTCACCTTCTCGGGTACTGTTCTGGTTGTCCAACCCACCACAACGAATACAACGCCGGCCACCATGGTTGGTAATCCAACTTCCAGAGCAAGGCTATCAAAAGTTATTTGTTTACTTATCATAAAGGTCAATAAGCCCGCCCCAATGGAAGCGATGGCAGCTTTCGGTCCACAGGATTTGAAAGCAGGAAGCAAACCCAGTAATAACGGCAACGCAGTGGGACCTAATAAGGCTGCAAACCAGTTTACAATCAATCCCAATACACCGCCAAACCGCTCATAATTCAACGCTATCACAAGCGTAGCAAGTGTAAAAACAAATGTAGTGATACGTGCCGTACGCAGCGGATGAGCATCGTTGCGAAACTTACCGGAAACCACCGGAAGAATATCCCTGGTGATCACGGCCGCAATGGTATTTACATCTGAAGAGGTCATCCCCATCGTCGCAGCAAATAAAGAGGCAACGACCAATCCAATCATACCTTTTGGCAGTATTTCAAGCATCAACCAGCCATACGATTCATTGGGGTTTTCCAGGCCTGGTAAAATGATCGGAGCTGCCCACATCGGAAAGAATAAAATCAGCGGCCAGAGCAGGTACAAAATGCCGGATAGCCGTGCTGCTTTTGTAGCTTCTTTTTCATTGGGTGAAGAAATGTATCGGGTAGCCAGACTCCAGATGCCCCCATTGTAACTGAGGCAGTATATAAAGAACATCACTGCAACAAAACCGGCAGAATAAGGATCGTTGAACAAGTTGCTATGGCCCGCAGGCAGTTGATCCCAGACGGTACTGATAGAGTTTACACCGCCCAGTCGATTCACTACTAATACAAACATCACTATGCTTCCGAGTACCTGTACAAGAAACTGGATGAAATCGGTTACTATAACCCCCCACAAACCTCCAAAGGTGACATAGATTATCGTAACGATACCAGACAACAGAATACCAGTGGTCATTGACATACCTGCAACCACATGCAACAGGATGCCAATGGCTGCCCATTTTGCACCCACATCAAAAACCTTCAACAATACGCCTGACCATGCTATAATTTGCTGGGTCAATACATTGTATCGAATGCTCAAATACTCGAGCGGTGACTGTATTTGAAAAGCTTGTCGCAAACGCACCCAATACACGGGAAAAACTTTGGCCATACTGACTATCACAACGGCCACCGGAACTGCCCACCAAATATACATGGTAAAGCCATGTGTATAAGCAACCGCAGCATAGGCAACAAACACAGCGCCGCTATGTCCTGAAACGTGGTGTGAAATACCCGCAAGCCACCAAGGCAGACTTCCTCCTGCAACAAAATAATCCTCGGAATTTTTACTTTTGAAATAAGACATGATGCCAATAACAACCATGCTCAAAAAGAAAAGGATAATGACAATTATGTCTAATGTATTAAGCGTCATCTATTGTTTTTAAAAGTGAAAGAAGTTAGTTTTAGGAATGAGCGGTGTCTTTGCTCCTGGCTGTTTTAATTTGTTGCTGATTCATTCTATGAAGCAAAAACCCGCTTTTTGACTTTATTTCAAGACCATTGATGATGCCAAAGACCAATTTATTTAAAAGGTCAAACTATTGGTTCCCAGCCCGGCGCATATTTTCTTTTCCAATATTTAGCAGCTTCTTTATTATTGATGATGTGTCCGTTTTTAGGATCAATCGACAATGCATCTCCTGTACGCAGGGCGATGTTGCCCAACTGTACCAACAAGGTACTTTTATGCCCGCTATCAATGTCCGAGTTCACTTTAGTGCCCTTCCGGATCCCATCGAGAAAGTTGACGAGATGAATGGCATCTAAACTTTCAGCGGGATTAGAAAGATTGCGCGAATCGATGACAGTATTGTTTTTAACCTCTTTGATCACCTTATTATCAAGGTTGAAAATGGTATAAGCATTTCCACCTTCAATCAACAAAGAGCCGGTTTCACCATAAAACATTACGCCTACCGTACTCCCCTCTATCGTACGACCATTACAGCTGCGGCCTTCCCAAGTCATGAAAGTGTTATTTTCAAACTCCAGGTTGATGACCTGTGTGTCCGGGGTTTCCCAGTCGTCTTTGTAACGATACCGGCCTCCATTTGAGCTCACTTTTACAGGATACTCCACGCCCAATCCCCAACGAGCCAGGTCCACCATATGCGTGCCATTGTTCAGGGCTTCTCCGGTACCCCAATGCCAGAACCAATGCCAGTTGTAATGAATGAGGTTGTCTTTAAATGGCATTCTTGGTGCTGGTCCCTGCCAAAGTTCGTAATCCAGCCAGGACGGCACTTCTGTTACTTTGCCCACTCCAATAGACGGACGATTATTCGTATACCATGTTTTTGCAAAATAAGGACGGCCAATCACACCCGCATGTAGTTCAGCAATGGCGGCAACAACGTTTGGCCATGATCTTCTCTGATTGCCCATTTGTAAAACACGATTATATTTTTGGGCGGCGGCCATTACGAGCTCCCCTTCATAAGGATTATGACTACAAGGTTTTTCCAGGTATACATGCTTTCCTGCTTTGCAGGCGAGGATCGCTGCAGGCGCATGCCAATGGTCCGGTGCCGCCACTACTAAAGCATCGATTTGCTTATCTTCAAGGGCTTTCCTGAAATCGGGTGCTGCTTTCGGCGCCCTGCTGGTTATTTTTTCTATTTCAGCAATGTATTTGCCAGCAGCTCTTGAGTCCACATCACAGGCATATACGACTTCACAGTTTGCCTGTTTGGCAAAATTAGAACCAAGGGCCAGTCCACGACCATTGACGCCCATGCTGGCTATTCTGATGCGATCATTCGCCCCTATGATGTTGGCATAGCTTTTAGCACTGAACCCAGGAAGTATACCGCCGATAGAAACTGCGGTGGCTGCCTTCATTGTCATTTTAATAAACGACCTTCTTGAATCTTGCATGAAATAAATTTTACCAGTTAACTAATTTATGAGATTTGTAATCCATTCGATTGAACCATAAACGCGTGTTGCACTTTACCGCTAAGGTGTTTGGTCCGACCCTTTCTCCGCGTGATTGTTATATTTTAAAAAATACTCAAAAAACAAATAAGCCCGTTCATTGGATCTTGGAGTTGGCAAATGCTCCACCCGGTCGTTTGTCATGGCTACCCGATCGGTATAGCCCAATAAACGGTTTACAGCTAAAGAATGATTCAATGCTATCCAGCGGCTTACACTGTCCTCTGATCCACCGGAAACCAGAAACGGACGTGGTGCCATCAAAGCATGCAATTCATGCAGATCATACCCTTCTTTGACAAGCCTGGGGTACAGCCCGTAGGCTGGATTTTCCGGGGTGATCAGTCCTCTCTTCCTCCATGGCTTAGGATGATAGCCTAAATACCAAGGTTCCCAATAGTTAACGGCTTCCTTTGTTTCATCAAAGACAATTCCGGCATCGTCCCAAACGGCACAGGCAAATTTTTCGTACAGGCAAGAAGCAAACATGGCCCACTTGCCTCCAAAAGAAAAACCCATGATACCGATCCTGGAAGAGTCGACCTGCGGCACCTTGGAAAGAACCTGCCAGGCATTTGCGGCAGCATAACCAAGCATTGACAGCGGTTCGACCTGTGCCTGTTCTATATTGGGATAGTACAATGAATAAGTGCGCGCCTCAGTGGCCTTAGAAGTTCCTAGAGAAAGAGTGATAAACCCCCTTTTTGTCAATTGGTAGGCGAAGTCAGCTTTATTTTTTGTGCGCTCAGACTTCCCCAATCCAACTGCTGTCTCCGGTTCGTAAAATACAGTTATGACCGCAGCCCTTTTACCGTTTCCATCCGGGACCAAAAGATACCCTTCCGTTTCTTCGTTCGGCATCCATTTGAATGTTACTTGATATTGCGTAAACCCATCCCTCTTCAACGTGTCCAGCACCTTCATCTTCTGGTCTTTCAGCAACGGTGGCCATTCTCCCATCAGCTCATTCCATCGGCCCAAAATTTCATTACGCCTTTCTTTCCAGTCTTCCGCTGTTCTTACCTGGCGTCCGTTGTAAAATGTTAGCGGTGAACGATAAACTCCTAATTCATTTTTATATGGATCAGGAGGCGCAAAAAAAGGCGCCAGTTCCTTCCATATCACTTCTGCACGGTCCGGTGAAGCAGCGGTTTTCAGGCTTTGCCCTGAAGGCTTTAATTGGCAATAAAATAAGCAGCATAACAAGAAGGTTCTTTTCATTACCATTCGCTTTCGTAGTGATCTTAGTTTAATCGTTATCCTTTGTCCATTCCCTACTTTACATGAGTCATCATTGATAATTTTAACTTTTTTATGAATGAACAAGCAAAGCATGCCATGCAACGGCTCTTAAGTAGTGCCGGCTTAGCAGGTTTTCAGAAATTAGCACCTGACCCTACCCATTAGTGTGCTATATCCTTTATCTTTTTTCTGGCTCTTTGCATTACCGCTTCCAGTTCTACAACCGCTCCCCCCTTCAGTTTACTTTCATCAGCAGCTTCCATAAACGCAAGTATTTCCAAGGTTTCTTCAGGGGATACCGGAACGATGCCGGTTTCAAAAAAGTCTATAACCTTAACCCATAGCGGATCATAGCCTGGAGACTTATCCAGCACTTCTATGCCTTTGTCCCCGAAAACAGTAACCCCCATATTACCGGTTCCAAACCGCGTTCCTCTGAACGTTCCGATGCGGTCATCGCTCCACCGGCCTACAACAAGGTCACTATCTTTGAGATGTGTACGCCCGACGGATTTACATCCCGCACCCATAATCGCATATAGAATTTCTATCCCATGGATGCCATAGTAAAAGAGATCGGGATGGTGCGGCTCTATATAACAATGTCCATAAGCATCAGCCCCTTGTACCTTTCCCAGCTTTCCTTCGGCCACTTCATTCGCTCCTGTTATATATCGTAAGGAAGAGGCGGTAAAAATGGGGGTATCATACCTGTTAGCCGCATTGAAAATAGCCATCGCATCCGCCAGGGAAGCTGCGATGGGTTTATCTATAAATAGGCGCTTTTTAGCTTTCAACACGGGCAAGGCTTCTCTCAAATGTCTACGTCCATCAACAGATTCCAATAGCACTACATCCACTCTTTTTAACAAGTCTTCTATCGAATCAACTATTTCCACTCCCATGCTCTTCACCGTGTCGGTAAAACCAGCCAGCCGGCCAATGCTTTCCTTCATGTCGGCGCTGCCTTTTGTTGGATAGGCGGCCACCACTTTATACCCTTTCCAATCCATTCCTTGTTTAGGCACGTTTAGACTACTAGTCACTGCCGTAACATGCGATGTATCAAGACCAATAATGCCAACCCTTTTCCCTGGCGCCACATTCTGGCTGCCGAATGAGGAGAGATTGCCTAAGAGACTAAAGCCTATGCTGCTCAAGGCAGCTTTTTTTACAAATTCCCGCCGGTTAAGATAACTTTCCATGGAGTTTGTTTATTGAACAATAATATTTTCAATTCTTTTATTCCGCTTGTTTACAGCTTCTGATTTTTGTGCACAATGAGGTTAACCATCTTCATAAAAACCCATCATGCTTGACAACCTCTGTTAGGTAATGTGCGGATTACTCTATAACAACTGAACCCGCTACATACAACCCTACCGCGACTGTATTCTACTGAACATCTTAAGCCCTCCCTTTCTACCCTCTTTCTATTTCTTTATTTGCATTATTGATTTTTAACAAAAACTCATCTTTCGGCATTGCTTCTTCACCTGATTGAAAGAAGGACTCAAACACATCTACCTGTTTATCGATCTGCTGCATCAATTTTATTGTCACTTCTTCTGTCTCGGTGATAACGATAGTAAACCGATAAATACCTTCCACTTCAGCAGCCACTACGTTCAAGCTTTCTATGAGTATCCGGCGACGCGAAAAAATACCAATCAGTCTGACGAGCAAGCCCATCGTATTTTCCGTATATATGACTATAGTAAAAGCTTTCTTCAACAAGGATATGTTTATAAATAAAGGTTGAAAGGTTTTATGAACCCACCCCACAAAAGCAATCTAGAACTCATTTCTCCTGCTTTTTAAATGGGCAAAGCCTATTGGTAATCAAGTCATTATTTGGTGCCACTAACACCCTTTTTTGCTGTAAAGTCATATCCTTAGATTTCCAAATTGAAAATGGTTTTTGCTTTTGTCACAAAAGAAGACCGGTCGGAAAAGGCAGCGGTACCTCCAGATGCAGTTGTATTGATAGCACCGGCAAGGTTGCCGAACATCAGGCTATCCAGCAAAGACTTGCCTTGCAGGTAACTACTGATAAAACCCGCATTAAAGCTGTCGCCTGCACCTATTGCATCTACAAAATGGCTATGCAGGAAAGGCACTGCTTCTGTGTAAGTTCCTTTGTGATACGCCAACGCTCCATTAACACCTCGTTTCACTATAATTGTGTTACTAAAAGAATGAAGCATTTCAAAGGCATCTGACAATTGACAAGTACCCGTCAGTGCTAAGATCTCTGCTTCATTGGGTAGGAAAAAATCAACATAAGGAAGGCAGCATTGATAAGGAAACATCCATTTATTTTCCGGATCCCACTGAATATCAAGAGAGGTTGACAAACCTTTTTCGCGAGCTGTTCGAAACAGGTGCACAATATCCTTTTGCAGTCCTTTTTGTAAAAAGTAGGATGACAGGTGCAAATGCTTGTACTGAGCAAATTGGTCGATGGGTATATTACTTAAACCGAAGTACTCCATAGCCCCGCAATGTGTCACATTAGCCCTGTCTTGTTCATAATTTAAAATTATAGTAACTCCCGTTTGGTATTGTCCGACTTCTACAACCAACCCTGTATCCACCTTTTTTCTATTCAGTTCTGAAAGGATATATTTCCCAAATAAGTCCTGGCCAATCACACCACAAAAAGATGTAGCCACGCCCAATGAAACCAAATTAGCCGCAAAGATGGCGGAAGAGCTCCCCAACGTAAATGTCATTTCATTGGCTAAGATCTCCTGCCCAATTATAGGAAATCCTTTAACCTGGTTGAGTAAAATATCAACGTTCAATTCACCTATTACTAAGACATCTTTCTGCATAAAAAATTACGTTTTGCTCTTCTATCAATGTAGATAAGACATATTTCTTAAGATTCTATTCTACTTCATGGATGGCAGCGGCTTCTGCTACTTTACTTTTTATTTTAATGGCACTTTTCTTCTCAATTTTAGATTCCGCTTTACCCATTAATAAAGCAGATAAAATGGCCAGTGCCGTTCCTGCTACAATGAGCGGATGTGGTTTGACAGAATAAATAATCAGGGACATAACTACGGTAAGCACTGGGGATAAGGCGGTTGTCATAGGAGCTACAATGATCGCTTTCCCATAACGAAAAGCGTAAACCAGACACAAGGCACCGAATGCATTTAAGATCTGAATGCTGGCAGCGAGGTAAGGACCATCCCATCCATAATTGATGGGGTTCGAAAAATCAGTCATCCATATCGCCACAGGTATGAGCGCCACAGAACTAATCGTCATATAAAAAAAGATGCTTTCCGCTTTCATCTTTTCATTGGCAAAGCGCATCACAAAGCCCTGTGTCCCCCATGCAACAAGGGGTATAATGGTAAGCAATATCCATAAATAACCAGAAGTAGAAGCCTGGTCTGAAGGCACATACGAAAGGAGGAGAATAGCCGGAACAGCAAGTACAATGCCTACCCAACCAGTTAGCCCGGTTGATTCTTTTAAAAATATGACGGCCAATAAAATTGTCACAACAGGGGTCAGTGACAAGATGGGAAAAACAATGTAAGCCGGTGCTGTCTTCAATGCAACAAACAATACCAACTGACCAACAGCACCAAGAATACCGGCCAGGCTTCCGTAAAGAACTGAGTTTCGGTCATAGTCCAATTTCCCTTTATTGACCAGGAGGGCAACACCGGTAGCAGGTATCATGGTGAGCGCCCAGACTACGTAACCCAGTGTAGCAGGAAAACCGTTTTTTTCCGGCAGCTCTATGAGTGCGCCCCATACACCCATAAAAATAACGTGTATGATAACGAAATTAATCCAGGTCTTTGTTGTCTTCATTTTTATCTTAAATAGGTTGATCTGTTATTGTATTCTTCAAGAGTAACTTTTCATTCAGATTAAGAATATGGTTTTAAATAATGGTCAAACCACTCCAACATTCGCCTCAGCAAATCATAGCGGTTTTTGGGCCTTAAATCAGGTCGCCAGCCATGACCCTCACCGAGATATTGAACAAAGCGACTCTCCACTCCCAGTTTCTTTAAGGCAACATACATCTCTTCTGCCTGGGAGATGGGCACTTCGTTATCTACTTCACCATGAAGAAACAAAGTAGGAGTAGTGACGTTTTTCACATTTCTTAACGGAGACCATTGCCAAAGCAAAGAGAAGTTGTCATAGGCGCTTCCGTTGAACTCTGATTCCAGCAAAGAATGATACATAGAGGTTCCGGCAAAACTCACCAGGTTGCTGATGCCGCCATCCACCACGGCAGCTTTAAACCTTTGCGTTTGCGTAATGATCCAGTTGCTCATATAGCCGCCATAGCTTTGACCTGTCACACCGAGGCGTTCCGCATCTATCCAATCATTTTGAGCAAGAGCAGCTTCTACACCAGCCATCAGATCCTTATAGTCGCCCCCACCCCAGTTTAAAACGCAACCATTGGAAAATGCCTGTCCGTAACCGTGGCTCCCCCTCGGGTTGATGTATAAGACTCCATAACCCTTGGCGGCCAGCAGTTGCATGCGGTCTTCAAAGTCGTAACCGAACATGTTATGTGGTCCCCCATGGATCACCAGTACCATTGGATATTGTTGCTGTGGATGGAAGGGTATTGGCTTCATGATCCACCCTTGCACCTCCAGGTCATCAAAGCTCTTGAACCAGAAAGACTCCGCTTGCTGCAAGCAGCACTTTCGTAATAGCCGTTCATTATTTTTGGTCACCTGCTGCGTTACCTGTAGCGCCTCATCGTACAAATAAATCTCAGTAAGATGCCTGCTATCCATACTGGTGTAGCAAATGGTATTACCGGTTTTACTGATAGCATATTCCAGAATGTGGCAATTTTCCCCAACTACTTTTTGTATGTCGCGGGTACCAACAGCCACCTTATAGATCGCTGTTGTGCCTTTGTCACCAGCCGTAAAATATACAAATTCTCCCTTGGGATGCCAGTTGATTTGTTCTATTCTTCGGTCAAGTGCTTTTGTCAGGCATTGTACGGCGGAACCATCAGATGATACCAGGTAAAGATGGGTATCTTCCGCAGGACTGTCATTTGTGTTTAGCTTACTTCGCGTGCCCAGAAAAGCGATCCATTTACCGTCTGGCGACCAGGAAGGCTGATGAGCCGTACCAAAGTTTTCCGTGTAGCGGAAAACACTTTTTGTTTTTAAATCAATGCTCCACAAATCGTATAACTGGTTATTATCCGGATTGCCTGATCTATTGCTAATAAAAGCCAGTTTGGTACAATCAGGCGACCAGGCCAGGGAATGCTCATTATGGACACCTGATGTTAGCAGTTGCGGCTCCCCTCCATTTACATCCACCAGCCAAATGTGAGAGAGCTCATTGTCTGCCACCCGAGGTCGCCCTCCGCCTCCCTTTGTTTTATACAATAACCGGTCAATTACCTTTACATGAAGGCTTTGTGTTTCTGCATTCAATGAAGCGTCCGCACTTATATAGGCAATGTATAAACCATTCGGTGACCAGGCAAAGTTTTTGAGTGCCAGATGCCCCATGAAATAATGCGATTCATATATAGGCACTAAAGGCGTTTTTATGTCATCATCCAAAGAATAACTCCAGACATAAAGGACATCATTATGATTGGCCAGATAGGCGACATAATTGGCCACCGCTGACCATTGCGGCGCAGTCCCTTCCCATACCGCTTTTTGTGCTTTGGTATGCAGGTCAACGATCGTAATAAAATCCCGATAACCATCCTCTTCCATTATAACCTTCGTCGTAACATAAGCTAACCATCTTCCATCCACTGAGATGGAAGCAGTACTCAACGTTTCGATCTCCGGCAAGTCTTCGATCGAAAGTGGCCGCTTTTCTATGTCACGCTCGTTAAACATTAAATCTAATAGATGTCTTTGAAATGGAAGTTTATTAAAGATTCAAGCCAATTCCTGCATATTTAATGATGACCATTGTTCCTGCCTGCAACATTGGATTGTCATTAGATCATACAACAACCAGTTAAGTAACAGTTTTTTACCGACAGAAACAATAGCTAATCAAGCAACCCTGTTCCCGCTTCTACTTCAACAGGATGTATTCACAAAAAGAAAGACCTTTAAAAGCTATACAGACAGCCTTAACTACCCTTTAATAGAGGCATGAATACCAGCATTATTTGCTCTTGCTCTTTAATGCCTGGTCTATCAGCTCACCGATCTGGTCCCGGCTCTCATCCCACTTTTCAGGGTCATAGCTCCAAACATCCAAGTTGCCGATCGCCTGGTCACCAAATGGTCTATTCACCACACTATTGACGATACTGTTTGCCCGTTGTTCATTTTTATCAAGTGATGACAACAATCTCAAATATTCATACTCCTGTACACCATTACGCATTGTTTTTAACCTGATGGAAGGGCAGGCTCCTTTCACGTTAGGGATAATACCGGGGCTATACAGCAGCATTCCATTCCCATTGAGCTTTTTTTCATCATAACCATCGGCATGCCCTCCGTCGTTCACACTTTTCCAGGTTTCCGAATCGTACCATCCCCCTCTCCAGCCGGCACCAATCCCCCAACTGATCCAGGAATGAGCTTTATATTTCCAGGCGCTCCAGCTAATAGCGCGGTCATTTACCAAGGGCAGGTCTGTAAACGTGGAGCTACCCACCCAACTGTTTATTTTGCCTTCGTAAATCATAGGGCCGTATAACCACTGTCGAATGCCCATTTTGGCATATTTATCAAAACGACTTTCATCAAACTCAATGGTGTGCACCGCCCAGGAACTAATGGCTTTTTCAATCACTTGCATGGCACTGTCGTTATAACTGCCATCTACCCGGAACTGCGCTTCGGGATATTCTTTTCTAAAAAGTTCCCCATAGTAGGCCATGCGGTCCCAGGCCTCTGGAAAATAAGATTCATCCAGCCCGTTTAAATACACCGTTAAGTCAGTCGTTTTAGCATTCACCATTGTTTTCAGATGATTTCTTACATTCCGGATCACGCTTACGTAAATAGCCTTATTTTCTTCATTTCGTTCCACATCAGGCTTGCCGACATCCGGCCATCCCCGTGTTTCGTGTTTTCCATAAACATCAAAAGGAAGGAGAAATGTTTCAACCGGTGTTCCATAACCCGGTCCATAATCATATCCATAAGCTTTGGTAAAAGCTTCACCTGTTAAGTACTTTTTAAATCGCTTATCAAAATTGGACCAGTTAATTGAGATCTGTTTGCCTGATTGGGTCATGACCGGCTCATAGGTAGGATCCAAAATGCCCACACGGTTTCTTTTCATTAACTGGTAAACTTCCAATTCCTGCTTTTCATCCATTCTGCTGACAAATCCTTCGTGTTGCAGGCTAGCTTTCAATAAATTTTCATTAGGAATGGCAAAGTCCCAGACCTTCAGCTCAACGGGTATGGACTTGGTGACGCCATCAATCGTAACAGATACGGAGCTGGAATATAAACCACTTTGAGCTGCCGCTTTGTCAAAAGGAATGTATTGGTCTACCCAGATGATGAGGGATTTCTGATGATCTATACGATTGTTGAAATCAGGAAGTTGTAAAGGGTATACCCACGCATTCACTTTAAGGGACTGTGTCCCTTGCTGGATGTATTTAAAGGGAATCAAAGCATCCGGATACCAGCCTTTGCCCAACGAAGCTTTTGGATAACCCGTACTCATAGATTTAACTTCAACTGCCCACTCCAAAAACAACTCAGGCTGGATACCAATTTCCGCTTTGTTATTTTTAAATGACTTCATCGAAACGTCAATATTTTTTAAAGGCTTTTCCGTTTCGTTGGTTAAAACGAGTTGAAAAGACACGTATTCACCCCGGGCACCTTTCAAGGCCGCTTTCTCTCCATCGTATACCCAGTTCTTTTTCAACAATGAACTTTCTGTTGTTTTGTGGGCAGCGCCGTAGGGTTGATCATAAATCCGATTCGTAGAGGGATCTAAGCGTACTGATGCAGGCAAAATAGAGATGCTCCAGGCCGAGCTACCGTCATTCGCCCAAGAATTGATTATTGTAAAATATAAGATAAGAAAAATTGCAAAACGTTTTATCATGCCTGGTAAATACAAGAATTGAGGCAAAGAGGAAAGGAGTACATGAGTGATTTGATTATGGGCAGAAAGGTTTATATTGTTGGAGTAAACAATTCCTTTTAGAGATTGATAGAAGCAAAATATTTTTCTCATAAAGTATAAGTGATTGGATGCGGCCGTATTGATTCAGGCATCTATACAAACATAAGGAAAAAAACAAAAAGGAAAAATATTTTCGAAAGTTTTTGAAAAATATATATTTGATTCCGAAAGGTTACAAAAGATTTACTTCTAGACATAAAAGGAAAAACGACAAACTACAAAAGTAACGAACACATAACCTCTCATTTACCCTAAAAACACGAAATCAAAAAGAAAATAAGTTAAAAAAAAGGATAATCAGCTTTGAAGACTGTCTGATTCACAAGATATTTCTTTCATTTACTTATTTTTTATTTATTTTGCTAACCAAACCAGCACACAAAAGCATTTCCAGCTTAATAAAGCGGTTTTACACTTTATACTTTCGCCGAGAACGCAATCTTAACCAACTAATACTCACTGATATTATGGATGCAAAAAAGGGCGTTTCAACAGTTGAACGACGAACACTTATCCTTGAGAAGTTAGAGTCTGAAGGACAGCTAGATGTTGCAACACTAAGCAAGGAACTTGATGTAAGCGAGGTAACCATTCGCAACGACCTCAACTGGCTTGAGCAAAAAAATATGCTCATAAGGGCACGTGGAGGAGCAATGAAAGTAGAGCGCGTTGGGGCGGAGTTTAGCCTGTCTGAAAAAAACAAGCTACATTATCAGGAGAAACTTAAAATTGGTAAAGCAGCTGCAGCTCTTATAGAGGAAGGAGATACGATTATTTTAGATTCAGGCACTACCACAATGGAAATCAATAACAATTTGCCCAATATAGGGCATCTAACAGTGATCACCAATGCAATCAATATAGCCCATAAACTGATAGAACATGAACATGTCAATGTAATTGTACCAGGTGGTTTTTTAAGAAAGAATTCTTTATCCCTGGTAGGCACTGCAGCTGAAGAGAGTTTCAGAAATTATTTTTGTGATAAATTGTTTTTGGCTGTTGACGGCTTTAACACTACGTTTGGATTATCTACACCAAATGTAGAAGAAGCACATTTAAACCGGGTTATGATTTCTGTTGCCAAACAAGTAATCGTAGTGACAGACTCTAGCAAATTTCACAAAAGAAGCCTTGCTTTCATAGCCCCGATATCAGCAGTAGATTTAGTGGTTACCGATGCCGGCATACCTGAAGAAGACAAAAAAAGGCTGGAAACAGCAGGGATCAAGGTTATTATCACTTAGTACGCACAAGGGATACTTTAGTTCATACCCCAATCTGCAAGATATTTTCTGAGTCCAATCATCCGGCCCCCTCCTTCATGAAGATACTAACAAGTCAATCATCTCTTTATAACCTACAGGAAAACCTGACAGCTCTCCATCTTTCCTTAAGCTGCAATTACAGACACCTTGCTAAACAACTTTGACAATAATTGGAAATTAAAAGAACGACAGTTGATAGCAAGAAGAAGTCTGTAAATGTTGTGAGTATAATAAATTCAATCGAAGCAATAATTGACCCTAAATCAAACTACCCAGTTTTCTGCTATGACGTTCAGCATGGCAATAGAGCGCTTGCAAAAATTCGCCCAATATAAAACCTTACGAAAGAACTATTTTTCATAATAAAGCTTATGAAAGATCAAAATAATGAAACGAAATTTAAAATAAACTTATTACTTTCATCATATATTGATCTGGTGAATCAATTCGATCCAGATCGCAATATCTGATACTACCCAAAACTCCAATGAAAAAGACACTTAACTTTTTAAACCGACTTGAAACCTGGAACATTTCATTATGTTAAAACTCCATATATGTCAAATAAACGTAGAGACTTTCTAAAGCTCATAGGCTTAACTGGCCTTGGAGTTGCCCAAAGCAGTCTATTCCCCGGAAGCGCCTCCGCAAACAGCAGCAACCATACGGACGCAGCCTTTGACTTAATTGAAAATGACAATCCAGACACAAGTGTTATCGGGCTTTATGGCCCTTGGGCCAGCTCCCTGCATCAAAACAACTTACCTGCCCTTTCATTCAGAAGACCGGAATTTACACGGGTAGACACCTGGCGAAAAGCAGCCAAACAACGACTGGTCGAACGGATGGCCATTCCTGCGATAGGCGGATTACCCAAAGTAACGATTCAAAAACAATATACCTACGATGGACTGCACATTGAAGAACTGAATTGGTCACTCCCCTATGGACGGCCTACAGAAGCCATACTGCTGAAACCAATCAATGCTAAGGGAAAATTACCAGCTATTCTAGGTTTTCACGATCATGGTGGCAACAAATACTTTGGTTATCATAAAATCACCAAGACCTCTGACGATCAGCATCCGATGATGAAAGAACACCAGGAAAAGTATTATTCCAAATTTGCCTGGGCAAACGAGATGGCCAAACGAGGCTATGTAGTTCTTGTTTCGGACACCTTCACATTCGGAAGCCGAAGGGTGATGCTCAAGGATGTACCCACCCGGTTAAGAAATGGATTAATCGATGGAAGTTCAGCGGATCGGGAAAGCATCGGAGCCTACAATACGTGGGCCGCTAACCATGAACACATCATGGCAAAATCTTTATTTTCTGCCGGAATCACCTGGCCGGGAGTGTTTTTTGCAGAAGACCAGAAAGCTTTGGATATTTTATGTGGACGTCCGGATGTAGACACAACCAGAATAGGGTGTGGTGGCCTATCGGGCGGTGGCCTAAGAACTGCATTTATGGCAGGGCTGGACCCGCGGATAAAATGTGCTATCAACGTCGGATTTACCAGTACGTGGACAGATTTCCTGTTGAATAAATCTTTCACCCACACCTGGATGACCTATGTCCCGCTGCTTTCGAAGGAACTGGATTTTCCTGAAATCATGGGTTTACGCGTGCCGCTTCCTACTCTTGTCTTAAACAATAGTGAAGACCAGTTGTATACCCTGTCAGAAATGAAAAAGGCAGAAGAGATTTCAATGGACGTATTTAAAAAAGCAGGAGCAGCGGATCGCTTTAAGTGCTCCTACTATCCAGGTCTTCACAAATTTGATGGAGAAATGCAGGTCGAGGCATTCCAGTGGTTTGACCGTTGGCTGAAATCCTAAGGAAGCCATCGGTATGTGCCATTGGAGACCAGCATCACGAGATCAAACCTACCCCAATTGCAAGCCACCGCTTTTATAAAATCACTATAATTATAGAAGCAAGCAGCTTGAGCGGAACAGTTGGCAAAAATCACCTATTCCTTATTGGACCAAGCCACGATCCTATAGCAACCCCATATGCGAAATCGACACGCAGTTCGAATGACCATCATAGAACCTAACAGCAGCATTATTCAAAATCAACCAGGACATGAAAAAATTAAATAATAATCGACGCGAGTTTCTTAAGAATGCTACAAATACTTTGGGTGGAATGACCTTGCTTTCAGCCTTGCCGAAAGCTTTATGGGCTAACGCTGAAGAACACGTATATGAAAAAAGTGTCGAATCCTTTCCGGTGGCACCGCGCATCAGGTTTGCGGTTATTGGCATTAATCACGCTCATATTTATTCGCAGGTAGAAATCGTAAAAAGAGGTGGCGGGGTGCTTGTTTCTTTTTATGCAAAGGAAGCGCACCTGGTGGCTGACTTTTCTCAAAAATATCCCCAAGCAAAGCTTGCCAGGAGTGAAAAAGAGATTTTGGAAGACCCATCCATTCAACTCGTAGTTAGCGCTGCCATCCCCGATGAGAGAGCCTCTCTGGGAATAGCGGCCATGCGGCACGACAAGGACTTTTTGGTGGATAAACCAGGTGTGACCACCTTAGAACAACTTGCCGAAGTGCGCAAAGTGCAAAAGGAAACAGGAAAAATTTTTTCTATTCTTTACGGCAGGCTGGAAAGCCGGACCGCACTAAAAGCCGGCGAATTAGTAAAGGCCGGCGCCATAGGCAAGGTCATTCAAACAATGGCGTTGGCGCCGCATCGCATGAATCCCCAAGCCCGCCCTAACTGGTTTTTCGACATCAAGCACTACGGAGGCATTATTAACGACATTGGCTCTCATCAATTTGACGAATACCTTTTTTATACCGGTTCTTCCAGGGCTGATATTGTTGCCGCCCAGGCTGGCAACATCCATCACCCCCAATACCCGGCATTTCAGGATTTTGGCGATGCTATGGTAACCGGTGACGGAGGCACGGGATACCTACGCGTGGACTGGTTTACTCCCGACGGACTTAAAACCTGGGGAGATGATAGAATTATCATTCTTGGCACGGATGGATATATTGAAATCCGCAAAAACATTGATATTGCAGGACGAGAGGGCGGCAATCATCTCTTTTTGGTAGACAGTAAAGAAACCCGTTATTTCAATTGCAACAATGGCCCCTTACCTTACGGTCAACGCTTTGTGGACGATATCCTCAACCGCACACAGACTTTCATGCAGCAAGACCATTGTTTCCTGGCAACTGAACTAGCCCTTATCGCACAAAAAATGGCAAAGGATTTAAAGTTAGGTAACCCTAAGAAGCATTGATAAAATAGAGCTCTTACATTAAGAGATACATACTCCCATTTCGAGACTTGATATGGATTGGATATCCTGCCAGTTGTAAGTATTTTTAGGTGCAACGGCTCACAGAGACAAATACCAGCACAGATCACTTCCGGCTCTATTGTGTCAGGCCCGGTGCCTCAAAATACCTCCTTTGCCAAAAGCCATTTGAGGTCAATACAACCATTGCCCCACTAGCCAACAATGTCTTTTAAAACGTCTACACTTTCATTTGAACACAGCTGGTTAACGATACCAGAAAATACGTAGTCCTGTTTTTTATTGAAAAACACATACATCGGATGAGCCAAGCCGTTCATGCTTGGACTTCATGGACAAGACAGGGAGTAAAGAACCATAACTTTCATAAAAAAGAGAAAACCAACCGTCTTATCGACCTGTCTTCCTTTGATGCTTCTAAGGTCAAACCATAAGAACATAAAAGATTCAACCCTTCGTAGTCACGCAAACGGCAGATATACTAAATGGCCAATAAAAAAATTGTGTTTAGATTGCAGCTTTGAACGGGAAAGCAAGTTTAAAGTTCACCTAAAATAGTTGAACTAAATTTCTATCACCATTTACGCGTTAATCAATGCAAGAAGCTAATAGGTCGACCGTAAGTCGACGCATCCAGATCCTGGACCTGCTAAACAAACATGGTCAAGTAGATGTAGCCTCCCTGAGTCGTGACCTTGGCGTCAGCGAGGTGACCATTCGTAACGACCTGACTAAGCTGGAGCAAAAAAACTTACTGATAAAAGCAAGAGGGGGCGCCCTAAAGGTAGACCGGGTTGCTGCTGATTTTTCAATTCAAGACAAGAACAAGCAGCACCTGGCAGAAAAGCAAAGAATCGGAAAGGCGGCCTGCGGATTGATCGAAGCTGGAGAAACCATAATTCTGGATTCCGGTACCACTACTATGGAGTTGGCACGGAACCTGAATAAGGATATCCCGCTTACCGTTATTACCAATGCGCTGAACATTGCCGAACAATTGGCAGAATACCATAACCTGAATGTGATGGTTCCCGGAGGTGTGTTGAGAAAGAATTCGCTTTCGTTGGTTGGATCATCAGCAGAAGCCGGTTTTAGAAATTATTTTTGCGACAAACTCTTTTTGGCTGTTGACGGCTTCAATATGATTCATGGACTTTCTACGCCAAACGTGGAAGAGGCGCACCTGAACCGTGTTATGATCGAAATTTCCAAGCAGGTCATTGTGGTGGCAGATTCCAGCAAATTCCACAAAAGAAGCTTTGCCTTTATCGCGCCAATAAGCGAAGTAGATACTTTAATAACAGATTCCGGTATTCAACCCGAAGACAAACAAAAACTTGAAAATACAGGCATAAAGGTTGTGGTAGTATAAAAAAGGTGCCATCATTGATGGCACCCGTTAATTTAATATCCTTGTACTTAATTTTTGTCCCACCACAAAGGTGTCAAATGCGTATCAGGCCCGCCTAGAAGTTGCACAGCCTTAGTAACTTCAGAACGATTCACCTGGTATTCCTGGTCAGGATATGGAATTCTTCTAACCCGTTGTGTAGCTGTATTGGTAATGTTGGGATTATCGGAATTCACTACATCATACAATTTAAATCTCCCATGCCTTCTGATATCGGCCCAGGCCTCCTTTCCATCGGGAAATACAGCGAGCCATTTTTGTATAGCGATCTGCTCCAACTGCACGTTATGATCTGTTGGATGAAATGCAATGGCTACATTGGTTATTGCAGGTGAATTGAGGAAATCCTGTGGTGCAATTGGCACCTGATCGCTGTTGATATAAGCATCGATTGCGGCACTGTTGCTAACACCCCATTGCAGCATCGAGTTTCGGATTCCCTTCTCGTAAAAGCTCTTAGCGCTTCCGCCCATATTCCACCCGAGTAAGTCTCCTTCAGCACGAAGAAAATCAGCCTCCGCCGTACTCATTATATTTAGTGGCGTCGATTCGAAAGTGGCAAGACCTCCAGATGCTGGGTGCGTCCACCTTGCACCGACGTGAGAATTAGCAGCATTGGAATTCAAGGCATTTCCCAGCTGAATGCGGGTTAATCCATTTCTAAAGCCATTATACTCGCCGTTTGCACGTGCCGGAATCCAATAAATCGACATCCGGGGGTCCTGGTAACCCTTCATGATGGACTCCATGGTGGCACTCATCCTAAATTCGTTGTACTCCGACATGGAAGATAGCGGATTTATGGCTGCAGAGGTTGCATTGCCTCTTTTCATCAATGCATCGTCAGCCGGACTGTTCTCCAATACGCCTCCCGCTACAGCAGCCTCAGCTTCTGTTTTGGCACGGGCCGGATCCACAGCAGAAATTCTCAGCGCCAGTCTTAAACGCAAGGTGTTGGCAAACTTTATCCATTTAGATACATCTCCTGCATAGATCAGGTCCGCAGTACCAAAGGGCTTGCTTTGAGGGTTTTGTTTCAGCACCGTAACGGCATCATTTAAGCGCTTAAAAAAATCCGCGTAAATCTGATCCATAGGATCGTATGCCACATTCTTTTGCCCGCTGCCGGCCTGAAAATAAGGAACGGGGCCAAAATAGTCAGTTATCCGGTGGAAAGTAAATACCCACCAGATATTACTGAGTGCGTATTCCGGTGATGAAGGTTCAACTTTGTCCATGATGATCTGCAATTGCGGCATGGAACCAGAATATGCGACTGTATAAACACTATTCGACCAGCTGTGTTGTACGGCCAGGCGGTCAGTTGCAAAGTTCACGCTTGTATTCGCATAATACTGGGCATAGAGATCCGCAAAAAGATTTTGATCGGTTTGATAACTACTGAATGCCCCGTGCAATGCTTTGGTAAACAGAAAAGGCAGCTCTGCATTTGTGATTTCTTTGATCCTGCTAGGATCAGAATTAATGTTGGGGTAATCCTTTGTGCAGGAAGGGAGCAAGGCCAGGGACACCAATCCTGTCATTAAAATAATTGTATGCCTAAGTTTTATATAAGATTTCATCCTATTCAATTTAAATAGCTTGAGTTAGAAATTTACATTTACAGTAAAACCCGCAGTTCTGGTGGAGGGATAGTTACCATAATCGATACCCATGTTATTGCCGTTACCACCAGCAACGTCCGGATCGTACCACATTTTTCGCTTACCGATGCCGGGGATATCCAGCAGCGAGCTGCCACGGTAGATCCAAAGTAAATTCCTGAATACAGCTGATACCGTAATGCCTTTTACCACATTACCGCCAAACCACTGCTGCACTGGCAAACTGTAACCGAGTGCAACTTCCCTAACCCGGAAGTTGGTAGCGTCATATGCGAATAACTCTCCGATACCACTGTTCCGTTTACCGGAAACAGATTGCCAGAATTGCTGGGCATTGATGGCAACATCAACAGCTGTTGACTGTTTATCCACGCCACCTAGTTTCCAGCCGCCTTCGCGGTTATACTTGGTCGCTTCGGATAACCCCGTATGAGACATATTCTGTTCTGTTCCCGACATGATCATACCACCAACCCTTCCGTCAACGAGCACACGCAGGTTTAAGGCTTTATAGCTGAAGTTGTTGGTGAATCCCAGTATAGCTTTCGGGTTAAAATTTCCAAGCACAGAGGTTCCGTCACCACTTTCGGAAGTACTCATGGGTGTTCCATTGGTTTTCACTAGAAACTGCCCGTTCTTATCCCGTGCCCAGCGGTGCCCGATCAACTCACCATAACTACCGCCAACTTTTACCCTACCCCTAGCACCCCAATCCATATGCGAACCCAGGAAAACTTCTGTTATACCATCTGCGAGCGAAATAACCTTATTCCGGTTCAAACCAACATTCAGATTGCTTTCCCATTTGAAATTGCTGCTCATGACAGGCACGGCGTTTAACGCCAGTTCGACACCCTTATTCTGGATATTACCTGCATTGAGATACATGGCTGTATATCCGGAAGCAGAAGGGATAGTCATTTGCAGGAGCTGATTGAACGAATTGCTCTTATATACCGAAACCTCTACTCCTAAACGATTATTAAGAAATCGTGCTTCGAGGTTGGCTTCCAAGTTTCTGATGATTTCAGGCTTGAGATTTTTCATCGGAATTGTCGTCCCTCTCTGCAGCATTCCTTCACTTAAACCAGCCGTGAAAGAAAACGTTTCATTGATTACCCCAAACTGTCCTCCATTACCAACTTCCGCGTAGTTAAGTCCTAGCTTCAGAAAGGAAACCGCGGATGGAAGCTTAACCATATCGCTCAGGATGGCGGAAAGTCCTGTGGAATAATACTGATAGGCATGTGGAGCCGGTAGCCTGCTGTCCCAATCATTTCGAATACTACCATCTAAAAACAACATGTTTTTATAGCCGACATTAAATTGCCCGAACACCGATTGTGTCCGTACTTTTGAATAACTGAAAGAAGAAGTGGTTTGGCGGGCGTATGCCAGGTTGAACATATTTGTTTTGCTTAACCCTCCCGCGTTTTTGGCCACACCTTGCATCAAAGACTCTTGGTAAATAGCACCGGCGCTGTAATCTACCTGGAAGTTATCCCCGATGCGGTTTCGTCCGTTCAGGATTGCATCATACCACTGCTGCATCGTCGTGAGGTCATTCTCGATGTAAGCACCTCCGTTTGTCGTTGCATAAGCTACGGTATTCAGTTTTGTCCGGGTTTCTCTTTTATACAAGGTCCGGTCCAGATTAGCCCTGCCCGTTAGATCAAGCCAGTCAGTGAGCTTTAACTTGGCAGACAAAAATCCCAGGATCTGATCACGGTTCTCTTCCGTATGATCATTGTTCACCACCCAATAAGGGTTGCCGTATAAGCCTGCTTCGACAGATGGCCACGGCGTTCGGTTTGGTATCCCAAACAGCGGATCCAATACCTGGTAACGTTTCGCATCTTCCGTGCTGATATTGCGTGATATCTGCATTATATCCATCATGGGCGTATTGCCATCGCCGGTTCTGGGAATATTTGCAATGTTCTGCTTGAGGTAGGTAATCTTGGCATCGGTAGAAAAGCGCTTGCTGATCTGATTGGACAGGCGCAGGTTCACTACATGCCTCATAAGATCATTCGAAGGAACAATCCCCTTGATATTGCTGTTTGTATAAGAAAGATAGGTTTGCGCTTTTTCAGATCCCCCAGAAACTGAGATGGAGTTATTAAAGTTCCATCCGGTTCTGAAAAAATCCTTCATATTATCC
>JAEWAC010000117.1 GCA_023391895.1 Bacteroidota bacterium | reverse complement strand
ACATTGACAACTGCATGGTACTCCTGACCGACGATGTGCAGGCCCACCTGCTGATTGAAGTGGATGGCAATGATGTGGAGGTGCTGATGAAAGAAATGGAAGGCATATCGGAAGTGGTCATGGGTTTTGACTGTGGTGAAATTTTGTTTGCCGATGATGCCCAGCAAAAAGCCGAGCTCTGGAAGCTGCGCCGCAGGGTAGGCGAGGCGGTCAAGGCGCACTCTATTTATAAAGAAGAAGATACTGTTGTGCCCAGGGCCGAGCTGCCCGTACTGCTGCACGGGGTAAAAGAAATTGGCAAAAAATACGGCTTCAAATCCGTATGCTACGGCCACGCCGGCGATGGTAACCTCCATGTCAACATTATCAAAGGCGGCCTGAGCGATGAAGAATGGAATGGCTCTTTGAAAACCGGTATTACCGAAATATTTGAGCTGGTAAAAAAGCTGGGCGGCACCATTAGCGGCGAGCATGGCGTAGGGCTGGTGCAGAAGGAGTATATGCCCGTGATGTTTGATGCTGTGCAAATGCGGCTGATGAAAGAGATCAAACACATCTTTGATCCGAACCATATTTTAAATGCCGGTAAAATATTTGATGCCTAGTCATCAGCCGGTATTAGCGTGGGAGCCTAGCTCATAATGGCATTTCAAAAGGTATAATGGACGGCACCTTATGCATTCTTAGATTGCTAACTTTTCAAATTCAGGACTAGCATTGCGTTATGAAAAAACATCTTTTAGCTGTTGTTGTTTTACTGTCCCTGACAGCCACGCTGCGGGCTCAGGAAGAGCCGGTTGAGCCCAAAAAGGGCTTTCAGAAAGAAAAGCTGTTTGCAGGCGGCTACTTTGGACTAACCTTCGGTGATTATACTTTAATCAATATATCACCGCTGGTAGGCTATCGTTTTAACCAGCTGTTTGCGGCCGGCCTGGGCATAAACGGGCAGTATGTCAGCTCTAAAAACTGGGATGTTAATGGCGATCCTTACAAAACAAAAGAGGGTATTGTAGGGCTGAATGTTTTTGGAAGAGTATATCCCATTCCGCAGTTGATGTTGCAGGTGCAGCCTGAAGCCAATTACCGGTTTGGCAAGTTTGTCTATTACCAGGAAAACCCGGTGCAGGAGTATAAAATGGATGCCGTGATTGTGCCTAGCTTATTAATGGGAGGAGGCGTGGTGCTGCCTTCCGGTGGCCGGGGCGCCATGATCATATCTATTATGTACGATGTGCTGCAGCGCGAAAATTCGCCTTATGGCAACCAGCCTGTTTACAGCTTTGGATTTAATATAGGGTTTTAAAACCCTATATGTGCAACCAGCTCATCCGGTGTATTCAATACCGTGATCTGTTCGTTCAAATCCCCATATAAAAAACCTTCGTCGGTTAAAAACTCCAGGTGGGCCATCAGGTGGTTGTAAAAGCCGGCCGAGTTCAGCAGAAACACTTTTTTATCATGAATGGACAGTTGGTTCCAGGTCAGCACTTCAAACAACTCGTCCAGGGTGCCAAAGCCGCCGGGCAGTATCAGCGCAGCATCGCAGAGCTCGTACATTTTGCGCTTGCGCTGGTGCATGTCTTCCACAACCAGTAGTTCGCTGATGTTTTTGTGCGCATGTTCCCATTCTACCAGTACCTGTGGTATCACGCCTCTTACAACGCCGCCACTGTTCATGACGCTGTCGGCTACCTCGCCCATCAGCCCATTTGCGCCGCCGCCATAGATCATTTCAATTTTGTGTTGTGCCAAAAGAGCGCCCAGCTTTTGCGCATCCTGAATGTACTGTTGGTTGTTGCCGCTTTTTGATCCGCAAAAAATGGCGATAGATGTTATCTTCATTCCTTCTTACCTGTTTGTGCCCGCAAAAGGAAAACAATTTTTTTTATCTTCAAAATTGGCTTTTGTTTGCACCCGGGTTTTTATCAAATAATTATTTATGTCTGCTGCTTTATTGTTCTCTTTTGTTGTCGGCTACTTTGTTATTCTGCTGGTAGTCGCTTATTTCACTTCCCGCAATTCCAATAACGATTCATTTTTCATCGGTAATAAAAGTTCCAACTGGATGCTGGTGGCCTTTGGTATGATTGGCACCTCCTTAAGCGGTGTGACGTTTGTAAGCGTACCCGGTGCGGTGGGCCGGCCTTTTGGTAACGGCTTTGAAGGCTTTACGTATTTCCAGATCGTAATTGGTTATGTCATTGGCTACCTGGTGATTGCCTATGTATTGCTGCCGCTTTATTACCGCTTAAACCTTACCTCCATCTATAATTATTTGAGCGAGCGGTTAGGATTTGCTTCTTATAAAACCGGTGCTTCCTTTTTTATCCTGTCGCGTACGCTAGGCGCCACCGCCCGTCTTTATTTGGTAGTGGCCATTCTGCAGGACGCCATCCTGGCTTCTTTTGGTGTGCCCTTTTGGGTTACTACCTTTATTATCCTGCTCATGATTTTGTTGTACACGTTTGAAGGCGGCGTAAAAACCATTGTATGGACCGATACGCTGCAAACTACCTGTATGCTGCTGGGGCTGGTTATTTGCGTGGTGTACATTTTAAAGTCGCTTAACCTGGGCTTTAGCGAAGGCGTTTCTTCTTTGCGCGACGCCGGTTATACCACCTTTTTGGTAACGGATCCCAACAGCCGGTTGTTTTTTCTCAAGCAGGTGCTGGCCGGTGCTTTTATCACCATTGCCATGACCGGCCTGGACCAGGAGATGATGCAAAAAAACATCAGTGTAAAAACGCTGGGCGACTCGCAAAAAAACATGCTTACGTTTTCTATCATACAGGCGCTGGTAGTGTTGCTGTTTCTTTTCCTGGGAGGGTTGCTGTATTTGTTTGCCGCCAGTTACGGCGTAGAAGCCACCGGCGACAAGCTGTTTCCGGCTGTGGCCCTGGAGCACATGCCGCCCATTATTTCGGTGGTGTTTATCATTGCCTTGATCTCGGCCCTTTTTCCCAGTGCGGATGGGGCCATCACCGCCCTTACTTCTTCTTTTTGCATTGACCTGCTGGGCTTAAAACGCCGCGAAGACTGGGACGAGAAAAAGAAGCAAAGCGTACGAAAGATCGTGCACCTGGGGTTTGCCTTTGTGTTTTTGCTGCTGGTGATGGTGTTTAAATGGGTAAACAACCCCAGCATGATTGGCGTGATCTTGAAAGTGGCGGCTTATACCTATGGCCCGCTGTTGGGACTGTTTGCATTTGGCATTCTTACCAAGCGAAGCGTGGCCGACCGTTTTGTTCCCTACATTGCGTTTGCCTCACCCTTCATCTGCTTTTTCATCGACAAGTTTCAGCACAATATCTTTGGCGAATTTGAAATCGGGCTGGAGCTGTTGATCATCAACGGCCTGATTACTTTCATCGGGTTAATGCTGGTTTCAAAGCCGAAGTTGCCGGCGGTGGAAAAGACAGTTTAAAGTTGATCGCAGATTGCACAGATTTAAGGATTTCTCAGATTCGTAAAATGCATATGGGTTTTTGAAGACGTTGGGTCGCAGATGAAAGGGCTTGAGTAGGATTTCACGGATGGATAAAGGCATATGGGATTTTGAAGAAGTTGATAAGTGGAAGAGATTGATATGGGGTTTTAAAGCACTTGTGCATTTCTGGTTGATTTTTCTCGACCTTTTGCCTCTGTCATCCCGAAGAAGGAGGGGGCTTAGCGGGTCAAACCCTCAGCAACAGTGAGACCCTGGTGTTGTTTAGCTACTTAACTCTTCCTGAACTCCTGTGCAACCAACATGGGATTTTGAAAGAATTTTGCATGCAATGCTTTTTGGCCACGAAGACACAAAGACATAAAGGAAACACAAAGGAAAAGTTGCTGAAGGTGCGGTCCTATCCCGGCTCAAGGCCGGTATGACAAGGGCGAAAAAGTCTTTCTTTTTTGAATAGCTTTTAGTAATCAACAACGTTTTTAATGACCCATATGGACTTTTGAAGCAGTTGATAAGTTGAATGGTTAAGTATGGGTTTTTGAAGGATTTCTCTCCTGTCAACTGTCATCTATCAACTGTCAACTATAGTTGAAAAACGTTCAAAAGCCCATACGTCCATTCAATAGCAGAATTGAAAACAACTGCCCGGCCTCCCTCTCCTTCAGGAGAGGGACCGAGGGTGAGGTGAAAGTTCATACTGCCTCTCCACCGGGGAGGGATCAAAGGGAGGGGCCCGGATTTTTAAACTTAAATGGAAACTTTTTAAAAGTCCATATGTTTAATTGACAAGCTTACGCCTAA
Source organism: Bacteroidota bacterium (assembly GCA_023391895.1). Taxonomy (GTDB): domain Bacteria; phylum Bacteroidota; class Bacteroidia; order Chitinophagales; family Chitinophagaceae; genus Flavisolibacter. Next base: position 12,584 of record JAEWAC010000117.1, on the reverse strand, counting down.
GCTGAGCTAGAAACCATCAACTATGAACCGCAGACTTATAACTTATTACTTATAACTGCCATCTGTAGACTAAAAACGCTTCTATGGATATTATTCATCCCCTGGCGCAGCAATATGCTGAAGCCTACACTCCGGCCGAAGATGCCCTGCTGAACGAAGTACTGGAGTATACACTGGCCCATCATCCCCACGCCCAGATGGTCAGCGGGCATTTGCAGGGCGCTTTTCTGCAAATGATCAGCCACATGATACGGCCGCAGCGCATCCTGGAGCTGGGAACCTTTACCGGTTACAGCGCCTTGTGCCTGGCAAAGGGACTGGCCCAGGACGGCCGCCTGCACACCATTGAGCTGCGGAAAGAAGATGCGGCCACCGCTCAGGCGTTTTTTGACCGCTCCAAATACAAGGATAACATAATTTTACATGTCGGTGAAGCGTTACCAATGATCGACGAACTGGCCGAAACCTGGGATTTGGTTTTTATTGACGCCGATAAGGTCAATTATACCAATTATTTTAATCAGGTTTTGCCAAAAGTGCGGAAAGGCGGTTTTATCTTAGCGGATAATGTGCTGTTTCACGGTCAGGTTTTAGAGGAAGTAATCAAAGGCAAAAATGCATTGGCCATACAGGCTTTTAACGACGCCGTCAGGGTGCGGCCCGATGTGGAAAAACTAATGTTGCCTTTGCGTGATGGATTGTACCTGATCCGGAAATTGTAAAAACGGCTGATTACCTTAAAACATCCAAATGAAATGCCCCTACAGGCTGGAGACCCAACAGGCCTGGTTCAGGAGGTATTTTATTTGATTTTTAAAAGACAGTATAATCCAAATGAAAAAACGAAAGCTTCCTCTTTTACTGTGCCTGTTGCTGGCAGGCCATTTAGGTTTTGCCCAACCGGCCGCTGTGATCAAAGATTATATTGAGCGGTATAAAGAAATTGCCATGGAGGAAATGAAGCGTACCGGCGTGCCGGCCTCCATTAAGCTAGCCCAGGGCATACACGAAACCGCAGCCGGCCAAAGTATGCTGGTTAAAAAGTCCAACAACCACTTTGGCATCAAGTGCAAAAGCGAATGGCAGGGCGAAAGCGTAAGCCACGATGACGATGCCCGCGGCGAATGCTTCCGCAAATATACCGACCCCTCCGATTCGTATAAAGACCATTCCGACTTTTTAAAAAACCGCAAGCACTACGCTTTTCTGTTCGATCTCGACCCTACCGATTACCAGGGTTGGGCCCGGGGGCTTAAAAAAGCCGGTTATGCCACCAATCCCAAATACGCCCAGATCCTGATCAAGCTGATAGAAGACTATCACCTGCAGGATTATACCCTGATAGCTCTGGGCCGGAAAGAAGCGCCGCCGGCAGAAGTATGGGCCCATGTCAATAATGCCGCCTCCCATGAAGCAGCAGCTGGCTCCAGTAGCCCTCAGGTAGCTACGCCCGTTAAGCAAACCAGTTATCCGCATGGTGTTTTTAAAATCAACGAAACCGATGTGGTATTTGTCGCCAAAGGCACCCCTTACCTGGTGGTAGCCCAGCAGCACCGCCTTTCTCTTTCCCGCTTATTTGACTTTAACGAACTGCCGCGGGCCGAGGAAACACCGGCCGACCAGCTGATATTTATTAAGCGCAAGCGCAAAACCGGCGCCGACGAGTTTCATAAAGTGGGCGAAGGCGAAACCCTGCACGCTATAGCCCAGGTGCAAGGCATACGCCTGGAAAGCCTGCTGGAATATAACTTTTTGAAACAAGGCATGGAGCCCGCCGTGGGTGAAGTGCTGTACCTGCAAAGAAAAGCACCTATGGCACCGCGCCTGGCCTCGGCCCGGACTTACACCGCCATGGCTGCCGCACCTATAGCGGAAGAGGCCGCTACGGCTTACCTGGTGCATACCGTACAACCTAAGGAAACCATGTACGCTATTGCTAAGCGCTATGCGGTCAGTATGGACGATGTACTGAAATGGAATGCCCTGCAAACACCGGATTTAAAAACAGGACAGCAACTGCGTATCAATAAAAAACCAATGCATGCAACAAATTAAGGTGCTCGACAAAACCTTTGAAATTTACTTATCGGAAGGAGATATACAGCAAAAGATTGCCGAAATGGCCCTACAGATCAACAGGGACTATCAGGGAAAAAAGCCTCTGTTTATTGCCATCCTGAACGGATCGTTCATGTTTGCCGCTGACTTGTTTAAAAAGCTCACCATTGAGGCCGAGATCTGCTTTATCAAACTGGTTTCTTATAAAGGCATGAAATCCAGCGGCCATATTACTACGGCCATTGGCCTGGACCAGGACCTGTTTGGCCGTGACGTCGTTATCATTGAAGATATTGTAGATACTGGTAAAACCCTGGGCCACTTTCTGCCCAAGCTGGAGCACCAGCAGCCTTCCTCGCTTAAAATTGCCGCCCTGCTGCACAAACCGGCCGCTACCGTTCACGAAATCAAAATCGATTATACCGGCTTTAGCATTCCCAACAAATTTGTGGTGGGTTACGGGCTGGACTATGACGGCTATGGTCGGAACCTGAAAGAAATTTACCAGGTGGTTGAAAGTCACTAATTTACTGAGCCACATTTTGTAAATTATGGCCGCAATTAACCCTTGAAGCAAACTGTAATCATAGGACTGCTGCTGCTTTTTCACCTGGCCACCACCGCCCAACAATATTACATTAAAGGCGAAGTGCAGGATGAAGCGGGCAATCCTTTGCAGAACGTGGCCATTCTGCTGCACAGCAACGGCTATGTGTATTATTCCGGCGCCACCGGTGCCTTTGGTATTGTTACCACCCGGCAAGTTGATACGCTTACTTTTTCGCTCAGCGGCTATCAAAAACAAGTCAGTGCTGCCGCCGGGCAGTATGTCTCTATTACCTTAAAACGGCTATCGGCCCAGCAAAGCGGCAGGGCTTATAAACTGGCTTCTTTTACCAAAGACTTAAAGCGGGAAACCCAGCAGCAGTGGTTTGCCGGCGATGAAACCTATGCCAGCCTTATTGAAAACCGCTTTATACCGGCCGCTCAATACCCGGCTACCGGCCTCACCTTAAACATAGACCGGGCCTCGTACAGCAACATCAGGCGGTTTTTGTCCATGAACAGTCTGGTGCCGCCGGATGCCGTGCGGATAGAAGAAATGCTCAACTACTTTAACCTGGATTATACGGAGCCGGCCGGCCATAAAACCTTTGAAATTAAATCTACGCTCACCAGCTGCCCCTGGAACAAAGAAGCCCAGTTGCTGTTTGCTTCCATTACCTCCAAAAAAGTAGCCCTGGACAGCCTGCCGCCCAGCCACCTGGTGTTTTTAATTGATGTGTCCGGCTCCATGGATATGCCCAACCGGCTGCCCCTTTTAAAGACCGGCTTCCGGGGGCTGGTCAACAACCTGCGGGCTCAGGATTCGGTTTCTATTGTGGCGTATGGCGGCACTACGGGTGTGATACTGGATGCCACCAGCGGTGCCGAAAAGGAAAAGATTTTTAAGGCCATTGACAGCCTGGAGCCCGGTGGCGCTACCCCTGGCGAAAGCGGTATCAAACTGGCTTATAGCGTGGCCCGCAACCATTTTATTAAAAACGGCAATAACCGGGTGATACTGGCTACCGATGGTGACTTTAATGTAGGCCTGCGCACCGAGGACGAACTGGAAGAGCTGATTACCGCCCAGCGGGCTTCCGGCATTTACCTTACCTGCCTGGGCGTGGGTATGGGCAATTATAAAGATTCGAAGATCCAAGCTCTTGCGCAAAAAGGCAATGGCAACTTTGCGTACATTGACAGCTATGCCGAGGCAGATAAAGTGCTGCTGAAAGAATTTACCCAAACTCTGTACACCGTGGCCGATGATGTGTACCTCAATACCCGCTTCAACCCCGACTATTTAAAAGAGTACCGGGTGATTGGGTTTGATAATAAAGTTGGGGCTATAAAAGATACCTCCGCTACCGTAGAAGGGGGCGAAATAGGATCGGCCTACCACATGCTAGTAGTTTTTGAAATCATACCCACCGCCGCTGCCCTCAACAACAGCCTGCAAAAGCCGGTAGCCTTTACCCTGCAGTATAAACTGCCCAATGACTCCCAATCATACGAGATAACCGAAGAACCGGTGGTGCAGCTGCAGCCCCTGACGCAGGTGCCTAAATATTACCAGTTTGCCAGTGCGGTGGTCCTGTTTGGGTCGCTGCTGCGCCAGTCTCCTTTTTGTAAAGAGGTAAGCTGGAACCAGTTGCTGGAGCTGACCAACACGGCCGTTGACCAGGACGATAAGCTGCAGAAGGAATTTGTTACCCTGGTACAGCAGGCCAAAACCTTATATAGCAAAAAAAGAAAACGCTAGGGGAGGGCAACACGGCATAAACAGGCAAAATACGTTTCCGCTGTAATTTTTACGGATTAGCTTAAGTAACTCATATATAGAACATTGAAAAGGTTATAGTCGCTAACGGCAACTAAACTTCTTTAAAAGTCCATACCGGTTATGCCATCTGTGTAACTCGTGATCCAAATTCTTTAAAATCCCATAGGCAACACGCAACCCCTCAACCAGTCAACCATTCAACTTCTTCAAAAACCTATATGCCTTTATCCATCCGTGCAATCCAACTCAAATCCTTTCATCCGCGATCCAACTCCTTCAAAACCTCATATAGTTACAGCATCTTAAGCCAATAAAAAAGCCGGCACTATTTGCCGGCTCTTCAGTATTATTCAAATCCCTATGCTTTCACTAAAAACGATCAGGAAAACATTTCCCGCATTTTGTCGAAAAAGCTTTTCTGGTTTTTATCCGGGTTGGGATGGAAGTTAGAGGAATGGCTAAGCTTTTCCAGCATGGCCTTTTCTTCCGAGGTCAGGTTTTGCGGCGTCCATACGTTTACGTGCACCAACTGGTCGCCTTTTTCGTAGGAGTTCACCGCCGGGAAACCTTTGCCTTTCAGCCGGAACACTTTACCGCTTTGGGTGCCGGCCGGAATCTTGATCTTGGCCCTGCCGTCAATGGTGGGTACTTCCACCGAAGTACCAAAGGCGGCATCCGGAAATGAAATGTACAGTTCGTAAGCTACATTCAGGCCTTCCCGCACCAGTTCCTTATGTGGTTCTTCTTCAATTAAAATCACCAGGTCGCCCGGCATGCCGCCCCGCTCACCCGCATTACCGCGGCCGCTCACGTTGAGCTGCATGCCTTCCTGTACGCCGGCCGGGATGTCAATGGTTACGGTTTCTTCGCCATACACCCGTCCTTCGCCCTTACAGTGGCCGCACTTGGCGGTAATGGTGCTGCCTTCGCCATTACAGGTAGGACAAGTGGTTACCGTCTGCATCTGGCCCAGGAAGGTGCTGGTTACCTTGCGTACCTGGCCGCTGCCGCCGCAGGTGCCGCAGGTTTGAATGCTGCCTTTATCTTTGGCACCACTGCCGCTACAGGTGTTGCAGGGTACGTATTTTTTTACCTTGATGTTTTTGGTAACGCCTTTGGCAATTTCTTCGTACGTCAGCTTCAGCTTGATGCGCAGGTTGCTGCCCCGGGTGCCGCGGGCACGCTGGCCGCCCCGGGTACGCTGACCGCCGCCACCGCCAAAGAAGGAGCCGAAAATATCTTCGCCAAAGATGTCGCCAAACTGGCTGAAGATATCTTCCATATTAGGTCCACCGGCTGGGCCACGGCCATTGCCGCTTACGCCGGCATGACCAAAGCGGTCGTACTGGGCCCGCTTGTCCGCATCGCTCAAAATTTCATAGGCTTCGGCGGCTTCCTTAAACCTTTCTTCGGCTGCTTTATCACCAGGGTTGCGGTCAGGGTGGTACTGCATCGCCACCTTGCGGTAGGCTTTTTTTATTTCATCGGCAGCGGCACCTTTTCCCACGCCCAGTATTTCGTAATAATCTCTTTTTGCCATTAGTGAATTAAAAATTCAAAATGTAAAATGTAAAATGTAAAAGTGTTTGCCGCTGACCGGCTTTTTACTTTTACATTTTTACTTTTTCATTGTATTTGTCGGTTAATGTTTTTGTTGATTAGCTGCCTACCACCACTTTGGCAAAGCGGATGATCTTGTCGTTAAGGTAATAACCTTTTTGAATTTCATCCACTACTTTGCCCTTCATCTGCTCGCCGGCTTCAATTTGGGTAATGGCTTCGTGCAGGTCGGGGTCAAAGTCTTTTCCTTTGGTTTCCATAGGTGTTAAGCCTTTGGAGGCCAATCGGTTGCGCAGCTTGGTAAACACCAGTTGAATGCCTTCTTTGATCTGGGCCACGTCATCGGAGGAGTCCATCTGCTGCTGGGCTCTTTCGCTGTCATCCAGTACGTCCAGCAGGTCCATGATCACGTCTTTGCCGGCGGTTTGGATCAGCTCCATTCTTTCTTTGGCATTGCGGCGCTTAAAGTTGTCAAACTCGGCCACTTGGCGCAGGTATTTATCATTCAGCTCGTCAATCTTGGCCTTCAGCTGTTCAACTTCTCCTTCCTCGGCTACCGGTTCGGTTGAGGGCTGGCTGCCCGCAACGTTCTCGTCGGTATTAATATCAGCCTGAGGAGCTGTTTGTCCGTTTTGTCCGTTGTCTTGTAAATCCTGTGTCTTCATGTCAAAACAAAATTGTGTGCAAAGGTACGGCAGTCAAGAATATTGCCAAGGCCGGTGGAAAGGACAAAATGTCTTTAAAGGCCTTATTTCTTCTAGTTTTAACAAGTATGCTGACCTAATTACATAAGTTTGCAGCCGTTTTATGCAAAAAGTTCATTTAAGGAAAAAAATAGCGCCCCGGGTTGCCAATGGCCACCCCTGGATCTTTGCCAACGAGGTAGACAAGGTGGAAGGCGAGCCCGCCCCCGGCAGCATCGTGGAAGTGTATTATGGAGATGGAAAATTTGCCGGAAAAGGCTATATCAACCAGCAGTCGCAGATTGCCGTACGCCTGCTCACCCGCGATAAAAAAGAAGTCATTAACGAGGACTTTTTCCAGAATAAAATCCGGCAGTGCTGGCAGTACAAGCAGCAACTAGGCTATAAAGAAAACTGCCGCTTGGTATTTGGCGAGGCCGATGGCCTGCCGCAGCTGATTATTGACAAGTTTAACGATTATTTTGTGATCCAGACACTGGCCCTTGGTATGGACCTTTGGAAGCCAGCCCTGGTAAATGCACTGCAAACCGTATTTAACCCCAAAGGCATTTACGAACGCAACGACGTGCCGGTACGGGAGCTCGAAGGACTGCCGCAGCAAAAGGGCTTTTTGTCCGAGCCGTTTGATCCTAAAATCATCATCAACGAAAACGGTTTAAAATTCCATGTAGACCTGGAAAACGGCCAGAAGACCGGTTATTTTTTAGACCAGCAGGACAACCGCCGGGCCATACAGCACATTGTACAAGGAGCTGACGTGCTGGGTGCCTTTACCTATACCGGTACGTTTGAAATCCATGCCGCTTATTACGGCGCTAAAAGTGTACTAGGACTGGATATTTCGCAAAACGCCGTAGACCAAGCCAACCGCAACGCTGCGCTGAATGGCCTGGATCATATTGTAAAATTTGAAGCCGCCAACGCCTTTGACGTGCTGAAGCAGTGGGGAAAAGAAGGAAGCCGCCAATACGATGTGGTGATGCTGGACCCGCCGGCTTTTACCAAAAGCCGGGCAAACATTCTAAAAGCCATAACGGGCTATAAGGAAATCAACCTGCGGGGCATGAAGCTGGTCAAGCCGGGTGGCTTCCTGGTGACTTCTTCCTGCACCAACCTGGTGAACCCGGACCTGTTTTTACAGACCATTGAAATGGCCGCCAAAGACGCCCGCCGCAAAATACGGCAGGTAACTTTTCAAACCCAGTCAGCCGACCATCCCATCATCTGGGGCATGGACAACACCCAGTACCTGAAGTTTTTGATTGTGCAGGTGGGATGAGGAAAAGGGAGTGATGAGGGATTAGTCAATCGTGAATGGTCAATGGTGAATCGTCAATGTGAATGGTGAATAGGTGCAGCACTGGTGTGCTTTTGCGGCTGCCCTTTGAGGTGATGATTGATAAAAGCTTTAAAACCCATAGTGACTGTTGTCCAATCTGTGAAATCCTTTCTTTAATCTGTGTAATCCGCGATTCAACTTTTTTAAAAGTCCATATGGCTTTATAGTTCTTCCACTGTGGCTCTGGTGTTTTAGGTCCTGTTTAGAGTAACAAAAAAACCTCTGCCTGGTGGGCTGAGGTTTTTTTGTAAATAGTTAAAACGATTGGATTATTTTATTTCAATGGAATCCACCAGGTCGCTGTCTACCAGTACGCGGCCGCAGTTTTCACACACCATTACTTTTTTGCGCTGCTTGATCTCGCTTTGCTTTTGGGGCGGAATAGAATAAAAGCAACCACCACAGGCGTCCCGCTCTACCGGTACCACAGCCAGGCCGTTGCGGTAGTTTTTGCGGATTTTTTCGTAGCTGGCCAGCAAACGAGGATCAACCTGCTGGCGGGCTTCCTCTGCCAGCTGGCTGAAGTGGGTTTCTTCTTTTTCGGTAGCGCCGATGATTTTTTCCAGCTCGCCTTTTTTGCTGTTCAGCACGCCTTCTTTATTGGCAATGGCACGCTTGGCTTTTTCCAGGGCCACTGCTTTTTCGGCAATTTCTTCGTTGGCGTCTTTAATATGTTTTTCGCACAGCTTTACTTCCAGCTGCTGCATTTCTATTTCCTTATTGATGGCTTCAAACTCGCGGTTGTTCTTTACGTTCTCACTTTGCTTTTCGTATTTTTTGATCAGCTCCTGCGCGTCTTTGATGGCCGTTTTCTTTTGCTCAATAAACTCGGTAATGCCGTTGATTTCTTCTTCCACACGCAACTGGCGGGCATGCAAACCCTGAATCTCATCTTCCAGGTCAGCCACTTCCATAGGCAGCTCGCCTTTTAAGATGCGGATTTCGTCCAGTTTTGAATCTATTTTTTGCAGATTTACCAGTGAAGCCAGTTTTTCTTCTACTGAGTATTCTTTAACGTTTGCCATATAAACAATTCAGAGTTTTTAATTTGATGTTGTGGGTACCACCTCCTGTAAAAAGGGTCAAATTCGTCAAAAGCGTCAATGGGGTCAAAATGGTCATCTTTTGTTGTGACTTCAATGACTTATTTGACTTGTATGACTTACATGACTAATATAACCTTTTAAACAAAATACTGCACAGGATTGGTATTCACGCTTGTTTTAAGGACGGCAAAGGTAGGAAATTTTTTTACCAAAAGGTCATGCAGCAGGTCGATGGTAAACTGCTCGCTTTCATAGTGGCCTACATCGGCCAGCACCATCCGGCCCTCGGCATCAAAAAACTCGTGGTATTTCACATCGGCCGTTATATAAAAGTCGGCGCCCTGGCCCAGGGCCTGGCGGATCAAAAAGGAGCCCGCCCCGCCGCAAACCGCTATTTTCTGTACCGGCCGCCCTCTTAAAGGCGTATGGCGCACCACTTTTGCCTTAAAAGTTTCTTTAATGTTTTGTAAAAATTCCTGTTCGCTCACCGGGTTGTCCAGTTCACCTATAATGCCGGCGCCTATACCGTAGTGTACGTTTTCCATGGTAAAAATGTCGTAGGCCACCTCTTCGTAAGGGTGGGCCTCTAGCAATGCTTTTACCACCTGCAGCTCCAGAAAAGAGGGGTAGACGATTTCAATTTTGGTTTCTTCTTCCTCGTGCCGCTTGCCAATATCTCCTACGTAAGGGTCGGCGCCTTCCTCGGCCTTAAAGGTGCCGGTACCCCGGCTGTTAAAGCTGCACTCCGAGTACTGGCCAATGTGCCCGGCGCCAGCGGCAAAAACCGCGTTTCGTACCGCCTCGGCCTGGTCGTTGGGTGCAAAGGTGATGAGCCGGCGCAGCACCCGCTGTTTGGGCGCCAGTATGGTAAAGTTTTTAAGCTTCAGCTGTTGGGCGATGCGGCCATTGACCCCCAGCACCACGTTGTCCAGGTTGGTATGGGCGGCATAAATGGCTATGTCGGATTTGATGGCTTCAATGATTACCTGCTCTACATAACTTTTGCCGTTGATGCGTTTTAAGCCTTTAAAAACAATAGGGTGGTGCGCCATAATCAGGTTGCACCCTTGGGCACGGGCTTCTTTTACCACCTCCACGGTTACATCCAGCGTACACAACACTCCGGTACAGTCCCACGAGGCCTGGCCGGTAATAAGGCCGGCGTTGTCGTAATCTTCCTGGAGTTCGGGGGCTGCAAACACTTCAATGGCCGATATCAGTTCCTGTATTTTCATCTTTTCTATATTGTTTTGATCCTGTCGGTTAAGAAACAGTCATCTTTATTTAATTTTAATAAAATGAAAAATGACAGCGCTGTAAGTTACGGCATTGCTCATTTCTCCCGTTCAAGCCCTCCCTGTTTAATCTTTAGTTGACAGTCCGTTGAAAGCGGCATTTGACGATATGATCAAAACGCTGACCAGGGTATTTATGCCACTTGCCGGCCGCAGCGACGAAAGCATCAGGCGCCGCCGGGTCATGCACCAGCTGCGCCGCCGCATGGGTAATCAGATGCGGGATAGCCTGCAAACAATTTTGGGGGTGTTGTCGGCTGGCTTTGGCCTCAAAGGTTTTTTAATGCCCAATGGTTTTGTGGATGGCGGTGCCATGGGAATTTCGCTTTTAACCAACCACGAAACCCGCTTATCGCTGCCGCTGCTGATTATTGTGGTCAACATTCCTTTTTTGCTGTTAGGATTTAGGCAGATCAGCCCGGCTTTTAGTATCCGCAGCATGATTGCCATTACGATGCTGGCTTTGGCCGTAGCCGTTATTCCTTACCCTGTAGTAACCGACGATAAATTGCTGATTGCCATTTTTGGCGGTTTTTTCCTTGGGGTGGGTATCGGGCTGGCCATCCGCGGCGGCGGTGTGATAGACGGTACCGAAGTGCTGGCCATTTATTTAAACCGCAAAAGCAGCCTTTCGGTAGGCGATTTTATTTTAATCTTCAATGTCATTATTTTTTCGGTGGCGGCTTACCTGCTCACCATAGAAATTGCGCTGTACTCTATATTAACTTACCTGGCGGCCTCCAAAACCGTTGATTTTATACTGGAAGGGGTGGAGGAGTTTACCGGCGTTACCATTATATCGGCCCGCAGCCAGCTGATTACAGAAATGATCCAAAATAAACTGGGGCGGGGCTTAACCATTTATACCGGTAAAAAAGGCTTTGGCAAGCGGGGCGAGAGCTGCAATACCACCGATATTATTTTTACCGTGATTACCCGCCTGGAAGTCAACCGCCTGACCACCGAGGTAGAACGCATCGACCGGAATGCTTTTATTTTTATGCAAAGCATTAAAGATACCCGCGGGGGCATGGTAAAAAAACTGCCGTTGAAAAAAATCAAGCGGCCCAGCACTCGTTCTTAAACAAAATAATTGTATCTTTCTGCTCCTTTCTCCTTTGACAATTCCGTTAAAAACACCAATCCATTTAAACTCACTGACATGCTAAAAAGAACCAAAGGGTATGTTTTGTTGGCACTGTTAGTAGTAACCGGCCTGGGCAGCCAGGTTTCCAACAACACCTTAAGCAGTAAGGAAAGGCGTTTTTTGGTACACGAACTCAAAGAATCCAAAATCGCTTTTCTGAAAAGCGTCAAAGGTTTATCGGAGGCGCAGTTGAACTTTAAACCGGCGGAAGATCAATGGTCGATCAAAGAATATATTGAGCAGCTGGCACTCACAGAAGACAGCTTGTGGAACGTAGCGGCCGCCTGCCTGCAGCAGCCGGCCCGGCCTGAAAGAAAAAGCGAGATCGCCGATGCCGTATTGCTGCAAGCCGCGGCCCAACCGGCAGGAGCTCATAAGGCCAAAGCGGCACAGACAGCCCGGGTGCAGTGGCCTACAGCCGATGCCGCGGTGGCGCATTTTAAAAAGCAGCGGGGCAAAACCATCAAATATGTAAAGACCACCACTGAAGATGTGCGTAGCCATATAACCGACCTGCCCGTGGGCACGCTGGATGCCTACCAGGTAGTATGGATGATGGCCGCCCATGCGGAGCAGTATACCCGGCAGGTAAAAGCCATAAAAACCCATCCGGCCTTCCCCCATTGATAGTTGGTAAGTACACATAACAAGGGCTCTGCGCAGGCAGGGCTCTTTTATTTTGATAGGAGAAGGAAGTTTAAAGTCTAAGGTTTAAAGTCTAAAGTTTAAAATTCTCGAGTTCACAGGTTGGATCGCAGATTTCGCGGGTTTGGAAAGGATTTCACAGATTGGAGAACAGGCATTATGGATTTTTAAAAGACTTTCTGTCCACGAACAACGATCGCCCCCCAACGCCCAACACTCGAGTATCGGGTTTTGAAAGAGTGGTTGCTTTGAAGCGGTCTGCGACTTTAGATTCCTCTCGCCCTGTCGTCCCGGCGAAGGAGGGCCCTCAAAAGTTATACCCTTCAGCCTGATTATAACCACAGCCCTCAACTACAGCAGCCTTGGTGCTATGTTCAGGCACCCAACCTTTCCTGCACTCCTATTCAACCCATATGGACTTTTGAAGCAGTTGATAAGTTGAATGGTTAAGTATGGGTTTT
>JAEWAC010000104.1 GCA_023391895.1 Bacteroidota bacterium | reverse complement strand
CCCTGGGTCTATTTGCGCTTACTATATTTTTGGTTTCGAAAGGTGTTTTTGGTCCCCTGCCGTCTATAGAGCAACTGAAAAACCCCAACCTGCTGCAGGCTTCAGAAGTGTTGGCTGACGACGGCACCCTCATGGGCAAATACTACCGCCAGGGAGGCAACCGGAGCAACGTGGCGTACCAGGATATTTCCCGGCATGTCATTGATGCCCTGATTGCTACCGAAGACGAACGCTTTTATCAACATACCGGTATTGACACCCGCTCTACCCTGCGGGCGGTGATATTTATGGGAAAAGAAGGGGGCGGCAGTACCCTTTCACAGCAGCTGGCCCTCAACTTATTTCACGACCGGCGGGCTACCAACCTGGCAGAGCGACTGATACAAAAGATCAAGGAATATATAATTGCCACCAAGCTGGAAAAGCAGTTTACCAAACAGGAAATCCTGACCCTGTATTTAAACACTGTTCCGTTTGGTGACAATGTATACGGCATCCGTATAGCGGCCCGCACCTTTTTTCAAAAAGAGCCCAGCCAGATGAAGCCAGAGGAAGCCGCGGTGCTGATTGGCATGCTAAAGGGCAACACGCTTTACAATCCCCGCCTGCGCCCACAAGCGGCCCGCGACCGCCGCAATGTAGTGCTGGGACAAATGGAAAAAAACAATATGCTTAGTCCTGCCGCCGCTGCTAAGTTAAAAGCCCTGCCCCTTACCCTGAATTACAAAAAGCTGGATGAGAACAATGGTATGGCACCCTACCTGCGGGAAGTATTGAAGGATGAATTGAAAGAAGCCCTGGAAGGACTGGAAAAACCCGGCGGCGGATCTTACAGCCTTTATGAAGACGGGCTGCGGATATATACCACCATCAACCCCGAAATGCAGACCTATGCTGAAGAAGCCGTGGCACAGCAGATGCCGGTTTTGCAAAATGCCCTCAACCAGCAGCGCAACATCCGCACCGGCAGCGTTTGGAAAGGCCGCGACAACGTACTGGAAGCGCAAATGAAAGCTTCGGAGCGGTGGCGCAACTTAAAAGAGGTCGGCTACAGCGAAAAGGAAATCAGGAGCTCGTTCAAAAAGAAAGTGCCGATGAAGGTATTTGCCTGGAACGAAAAAAGAGAGAAAGAAGTTACCATGACGCCCCTGGACTCTATTAAATACCACCGCCAGATGCTGCAAACAGCTTTTATGGTAACGGACCCGCAAACCGGTGCGGTGAAGGCCTGGGTAGGCGGCATCAATTACAAAGCTTACAAATTTGACCACGCCAATCTCAAAACCAAGCGCCAGGTGGGTTCAACCATCAAACCCCTGCTTTATGCTCAGGCGGTGGAAGAAAGAGGCTACAGAGCAGAAACCCTGATAGAAGACATGCAGCAGGATTTTGGCGGCGGCCGCCTGGTTCCCGCCACCACCACCTCCTGCCGGGGCGATACCATTGCCATGGGGTCGGCCCTGGCCTGGTCGCGCAACTGCGCTACAGCATTTTTGATGAAACAACTGGGCCCGGAACAGTTCAGCTCTTTTCTGGACCGGATCAACCTGCCCACCCGGATAAAACCCCATCCTTCCATTGCACTGGGCTCCTGCGATCTTTCGCTTTATGAAATGATGTGGGCCTATTCGATGTTTCCTGCTAGCGGTGTGGCTACGCGGCCGTATATTATCAGCCGCATAGAAGACCGCAACGGCAAGGTGCTGCGGCGGTTTGATGCCAGTGGCCCGCGTAAAAAAGTGATCAGTGAAGAATCGGCTTACTACATGAACGAGATGCTGCAGGGAACGGTAACGGCGGGTACAGCCAGGGGACTGATGCAGCGCCTGGGCGCCACGGCCATGGGCGGCAAAACCGGCACCACCAACGACAATGCCGACGCCTGGTTTATAGGCTACACGCCCCAGTTGCTGGCCGGTGCCTGGATTGGCTGCGACGACCGTTTTATACGGCTGGAAAGCGGGCTGGGCATGGGCTCACAGGCGGCCCGCCCCATCTGGGAAGCTTTTTTCAAAAAGGTATATGCCGACCGCAAGACTGGTGTCCGTAAAGATGCGGTTTTCCACAAACCGGCCAGCCTGGAAATGGAAATAGATACCGATAGTGCCGTGCTGCAGGAACTGATAGAATCGGGCCTGCTGAAAGTTGAGGACGAAAATGATGGCAAGGAAAATGCTGCCGGCATCTACCGGCCTGCACCAAAAGCAGAGAAGGAACAACCCGCAGCAAACCCAACCGCCGAAAACAGGAAAGACCATACGGACAAAAAAGGTACATCCGCCCGGGAACCCAAGATTGGCGAAGCCCGCCAGCCGGAAGAAAAGAAAGAAAAAAAAGGTTTGCTGAAAAAGATCTTTGGCAGAAAAGAAGAATGAGTCAGGTAGCAGTTTTAAAGACCATCATACAGCTTAAAGTTTTGTAATTTCCCATATGATGGTACTATCGGTTTACACAAAGGGTCAAAATATGTTCCGTTAGCCGGCTCGCTTTAAATAGTCAACCACTTTCCAGCTACAAGCTACCCAAGACATGCTGGCTTATATTAACCCATTATCTGTTTTTAAATGAGTGGAAACAGATAATGGGTTTGATATTTTTGCCCCCTCTTTCATTGATAATGCATGCTTGTATCAACCATTAATCGCATTTGGTCCTGGTGCCTGCAACGGAAAATGACTTTCGCAAGGTTCAGCATCACCCCGTTTCATTTATACAAAACTGCTATCCGTATCATGATTGGGTATTCACCATTGACCATTCACCATTGACGACAGGATTTCATAAAGCTGAAAACCGTTTTCTTAAAACCCCATATAGTCACTTTACTCCAACACTTCGCAATAAAGGCCCATGGCGGTAAACAGGCGGGTGATCTGGGGCACAGGCACGTCACCGCATTCTACGCGCAAAATCTTATCGCAGTCATAAAGGTCAAAATTGATTTTGGCTGCGGGCAAATATTCCTGTAGCTGTTGCACTACTTTGTCGGCTTCGTCTTTACATGCAACATTTGTTTTAAAAACCTCCACCATGTTCTTGTTCGTTTTTGAATGGATAATGCAACACCCAGTGGTTACCATAGCGGTCCGTCAGATCGCCAAACAAGGCGCCCCAATAGGTCACTTCCAGCGGGTGTGTTTTTTCTCCACCCCGGGCTAGCTTTCTGTAATATTGCCGGATCTCGCTTTCACTATTGCAATGCAGCACCAGCGATACGGCATTGCCCCGGATCAACCCTTTTTGACTCACCATATCCGATGCCATGATCAGCAGGTCACCCCTGGTAAGCGTAGCATGAAGAATGGTGCTTTTCATTGGCTCTGGCAGTTGGCCGGAAAGCGGTGACTCGCCTACCGTTTGAAACACCAGTTCCCCGCCCAGGCACGCTTTGTAAAACTGCATGGCCTCGCGGCAGTTGCCGTCAAAGGTCAGGTAGCTGTTGATACGGGTCATTGTTCGGCAAGCTGTTTTACGATTTGCAACGCCTTGGGAAAAGTATCCTTAAAATATTGCTGGTGCGATTCGGCGGTATCCATTTCCACAAACAGCTCGGTTGCAGCTCCGTTACCTGTTAAGAAATAGCTTTCCAAAGCACCAGCCCACTCGCTTTCTTTTTGTTCGCCGTTTCTAATTTCGCCCAAATGTTTAAAGGTCATTTGCGTATTGGGAACCATTTTGTCGATACGGCCATACATTCCATCACCATTGGCACCCAGGAACTGGATGGTACTGCCTTCCTGCCAGTCGCTTTTGGCAGATGAACCTTCACCGAAAACAGCGGTCCATTGTTGATAATTAGACTCATCCCATAAAGCTTTCCAGACTTTTTCACGGGGTGCATTGATGGATATGTTGAATTGCAGGGTTACCATATATTGTGTTTTTAAATGTTATTAAATGTTTTTAAATAAAGGTTTTTGCCGCGAGGCCTGTTATAATTTCAGAAGTGAAGTGTTACGCATTTACCAGGGTTTCTATATCCATCTTTTTCATTTTCCGAAAAGCCTTCATTACCCTGCCTGATTTCTCCGGATCGCTCATAAGTGTTTTCAGCACGGCAGGAATGATTTGCCACCAAACACCAAAAGGATCTTTGAGCCAGCCGCAAGGGCCTTCCTCCCCGCCCTCTTTGGTCAGGTGGTTCCAGTAGTAATCGATTTCTTCCTGGGTTTGCCCTTCCACTACAAAAGATATGGCTTCGTTAAATTGAAAACCATGCGGAAAACCGCTGTCCATGGCCATAAAAACGGAATCGCCTAAGGTGAACTGGGCATGTTTGACCGTGCCGGCCGCCTCCCCTTCGCCTTCGCCGTATTTGAGGATACCGGTAATGGTGGATGGACGCCAGATGGAAGTATAAAAACGTACCGCCTGCTCTGCCTTGCCGTGCTGCCCGCCGGTAAACAAAAGCGAGGGTACAAACTTTTGTCCCGTGTCTTCTATCCTGCCCAGGGACAACTGCCAGCTAATGCCAAAGCGGTCCTGCACCCAGCCATATTTTTCACTCCAGTCGTATTTATCTATCGGCATCAATACCGTTCCTCCATCCGCAAGTTGGCTCCACAACTGGTCCACTTCGGCTTCGGTTTCGCTCTGCACGAAAAAGGAAATGGAAGGATTGAAAGTAAACTCTGGCCCGCCGTTCAGGCACATGAACTTTTGACCGGCCGCCTCAAAGGTTACCACCATAGGCGTATCGGCCGTAATGGAGGCTTGAGGAAAAACAGAACAGTAAAAGGTGGCAGCTTCTTTGGCCTTGCCATCAAACCACAGGCAGGGATAAATGGTAGGAGTCATGTTGTTGAATTGAAGGTTTTTGTTGCAGTTGGTAATAAGTTTTGTACGATACGGCCAGAATAACTAAAGCCACTAAAGGGAGCACCGTTTGGGCGTCCGGGCCGTCCACAATGGCGTGGGAAACGGCAGCGCACAGAAAATTGAAGGTAAAGCCTGCATAGGCCCATTCCTTTAAGCGGCCTTTGAAAAAGGGCAGCAGTAAAATCAAGGCGCCGGCTACTTTAAAAACCGTTAACATCACCCGGAAGTAATCCGGATAACCCAGGTGCTGTATACCCTGCCGGGCCAATTCGGTATGAGAGGTCAGGGCGGGCATTAAACCATCCATTAAAAAGATCAGCCCGGTAGCTGTCCAGTAGGTGATTTTTAGCTTTTTCATTGATGCTGAATTTAAGTGTTTAAATCTGGGTTTCTGCATGTTGCTTGAAGTTATTCAGAATGGCCTGCCATCCGCTTCTTTGCATGTCTTCCGAATGCTCCTGCTCGGCTTCAAAGGTTTCTACCACGCGGGTGCTATTGCCCTCTGCCATAAAATGCACTTTTACTTTTCTGCCATCATCCATCGTATACTCAATGTATTCATGCGGTCGCACTTCGTTATAACTGCCGGTAAAGTCAAACCCCATGCTGCCGTCCCGGGCTTCCATCCGGGACAGGAACCTGCCGCCCGCTCTTAAATCGTTTTCCGCCCTTGGGGTATGCCAGTCGTCGGAAGCCTGGTTCCACTGCATGATATGCTCCGGAAGGGTCCAAACCTGCCAGGTTTTTTCTACAGGTGCCTGAACGGTTGTTTCTACTGTAATGGTTGGTTTCGCTGCTGTCATCTTTTTATTTTTTGAAGGGATGATTATTTGATTGACGATACAAACATAAAGCGCAAAAACAAGGTTGAAAATGTGCAAAAGCGACTTTTTTGAGGCGGTTTGCGACACCGCATTTTTTATATTTGTTGTATGAAGCACGTAAGCATTCTGGTTCCAGAAAATTCGGTCATGCAGGCCATTGCCGACCCGCAATATTGCTTTGCGGCCGTGAACCAGTTTTTGACACTATCGGGCAGAGAACCGCTGTTTGAAGTACAACTGGTAGGGCTGAAAAAAGAAGTTCAACTCAACGATGGCAGGTTCTCCGTTCATACGGACAAACTGCTGCACGAAGTAGCTAAAACAGACCTGGTGTTTATACCGGCTTTATTTGGCAATATGGCGCAGGCCGTTGCTGCCAACCAGGGCCTGGTGCCGTGGATCGTGGAGCAATACCGGAAAGGAGCAGAAGTGGCATCGCTTTGTGTAGGTGCTTTTTTACTGGCGTCCACCGGCTTGCTGAATGGTAAAAAATGTTCTACCCACTGGAGCTTTACCAATGAGTTCTGCCAAATGTTTCCGGAAGTGGCGGTACAGGATGGCAGCATTGTAACAGAAGAAAGCCGTATTTATTCCAGTGGTGGCGCCCAGTCGTACTGGAATTTGCTGCTGCACCTGGTAGAAAAATATACAGATCGGGCAACAGCCATCCTGGTGGCCAAGTATTTTGCCGTTGACATTGACCGGCAAAGCCAGTCTGCGTTTGCCATGTTCAAAGGCCAAAAACAGCACAATGACGGTGCCGTAAAACAAGCGCAGGATTATATTGAAAAAAACATTGAAGAAAGACTAACGGTGGAGGAACTGGCTGATAAGGTTGCTTTGGGAAGACGCAGTTTTGAACGCCGGTTCCGGCAGGCTACCCGCAATTCGGTTTTGGAGTACATTCAACGGGTAAGAATAGAAAGTGCTAAAAGAAGCTTTGAAACCAGCGGCAAAAACATCAGCGAAGTCATGTTTGACGTAGGTTATACAGACACCAAAGCCTTTCGTACCACGTTTAAAAAAATCACCGGCCTCACGCCTATTGAATACCGCAACAAGTACAACAAAATGGCGTTGAAATTTATGTAATGCTTTTGAACAGCACTGGCTTTAAAACGTTGATAGGAATAGAAGCAAACATTTTTTACTTAACGGACGCCCTAGTTCCAAGTTCTTTAAAAACCCATACGTGTTACTAAAGCCATTCGCATTACCTGTGTGATGTGAAAGACCAACAAGAAGTTTTCGCCTTTTTACAGCATCTGAAAGCTGCATTTCTTTAAAAACCCATATCTGTAGCGGAGCCTGCAATAAATTCCATTTTCGTTGAGTCCATGCAAGCAACTTTTAAAAGGTCATACAAAGCACTTAAAAGCTACTTGTCTTCCAGCAGGTAATGCATTCTTTACCAATCAAATCTTTCCGCCCGATCATCGTTCGTAGCTTCCGCCAGTTCAAAATCCAACTTTTTAAAAACCCAAATGTCGGTTGCGATGTTCTGTCGGATATCCTGTTGATGCCGGAGTATTCATTTAATTTTTCTACTCTATATTGCGTAAGCCTATCTCCTGCTTGTACCCAAAAGCCTTTTTCTGCTAACTGTTAACCTAACAATGGCATTATGCTTCACGGGTGTCCGTAGCAGTTGCAGGCACATAATGTTCAGAACCCGCTTCCTCTTTTGACGCTTCTTTAGGCGGCCGGTTATGCCACCAGCTGGCCAGTGCGGAGCCCGTAATGTTCATCAGCGGGCCAAACACGGCAGGCGCCAAACCTACGGTTGCTATTTTACCCATTTCTTTCGCCAGCCCGGAAGCCAATCCGCCGTTCTGCATACCCACTTCAATGGCAATGGTGCGGCAGTCCCGTTCACTCATTTTAAACAATCTTCCCGACCAATATCCCAGAGTGTATCCCAATAAATTATGCGTTAGCACCAGCAATACCAGTACGGGTCCAATGGTTAGCAGGTTGTCCCTTCCGGCTGCCGTAATGATAACAATAATGAACCCAATGCCAAACATGGAAAGCAGCGGCATGGCATTGTCTAACCATTTTGACTTTCCACTAAGAAGTTTGTTGAAAATAATACCGGCGCCTATGGGGATAATAACCATTTTAAAGATATCCCACATCATTTGAAAAGGATTGATTTCCACAAAGGCTCCTGCAAGTACCTTCATTAAAAAGGGCGTTACTAAAGGAGCCAGCATCGTAGAGATGGCCGTAATGGTAATGGAAAGTGCCAGGTTGGCTTTAGCCAGATAGGAAATCACATTGGAAGCCATGCCATTGGGAGAACAGCCGATTAAAATAATGCCGGCTGCGATTTCCGGTGGCAGGCCGCTGATATTCGCCAACGTAAATCCCAGAAGAGGCATGATAATGTAATGGCTGACCACGCCGATGAGTACTCCTTTGGGGGTTTTGATAACGCCTGCAAAATCATCAAGCCCCATTGAAGTACCCATGCCAAACATAATAAGCTGGATAAGCGGGGTGATGAGTACACTGAGTTTAAAGCCGCCCCATTCGGAGAAGTATTGCGGATAATAGAGGGCGATGGAAACAGCCGCAAAAATCATGATCGTATAAGAAAAACCCTTTAAGAGACGATGACCTCTAAAGGCGATGGCAATACTGAGAAAGAACAGCATGAGTACCCAGCCAGCCCAGTCATGACGCTGCTGAAGTGTAACAAAAATATAAACGGCTAATGCTAATAAGGCAATTAGGTACAATACAGGAATACGTTTGGAAGCCATAGATAAGTAGTGTTGCTATGCTGTTGTAAAAATTAAAGTTTTTTTTATGACAATGCAAGAGGCAATAGCGGACTTCATTCATGGTTTTGGTTTCTTCATCAGCTTTTTGGTAAGGGATAAAGAAGGAAACTTTCCGGATGTCTGCTATTGCCTGTTGCTGTTATCGGCAATGCCCTTTAACTGAAGATCCTGTCATGAGAACGTTTTTCATTCCACTGCGGCGTAGGCGCAAAATAGCTTTTATCGTTGGCATGCAGGTGTTGCTTCACCACATCATCATTGAGTTCTATTCCCAGTCCCGGTGCGGTTAGCGGCAGGTTGGCAAAGCCTTTGGTGATCAGTTTTCTGCCATCGGTTGTTTTCACCAGGTCTTCCCACCAGGGCACATCAACGGAATGGTGCTCCAGCGACAGGAAGTTTTGTGTAGCCGCCGCACAATGCACATTGGCCATAAAAGAAACCGGTGTGCCGGCCTGGTGCATGGCCATAGCAATACCGTACTCTTCGGCATAGTCGCCAATCCGTTTGGTTTCCAGCAAACCGCCCGATGAAGCCAGGTCCGGATGCACAATATCCACGGCACGGGCATCGATCAGCGGCTTAAAGTTTTTCAGCAGGTAAATGTCTTCACCGGTGAGTGTCGGCGTCTCCAGGGCATCCGACATGGTTTTCCATTGTTGGGTATACTCCCACGAAACAATATCTTCCAGCCAAGCCAGCCTGTATTTTTCCAATGCCTTGCCTAAACGAATACCATTGTTCAGGTCAAAATGCCCATAATGATCGGTAGAAAGCGGCACCTCGTAACCAATCATGCCCCGCACGTTTTCCACAATCCGGGCCAGTTCCTCCAACCCCTTTTCAGTGATCTGTATTTGAGTAAAGGGATGCAAGGTATTGGCATAGGACGTGTAATTATTTTGATCTCCCCACTGTGCCAGGCTGCCCTGCTCATTTTGCCAGAACTTCGCATTCACCAGCGTATCCGGCTTTCCTTTCAATTCGCCAATAGATACGTCCATCTTCAGCCAGGTATAGCCCTGATCGTTCATCCGGTAGTTGATCAATTTTTTTTGTTCTTCCGGCGATCCTGCTTCCGGCGTATCGGCATACAATCTTATTTTATCCCGATACCGTCCTCCCAGCAATTGCCAGGCAGGCACGTTATAAGCTTTGCCGCAAATGTCCCACAAAGCCATTTCTACTGCACACACACCACCCGCCTGACGGGCATGGCCACCAAACTGCTTGATTTTTTTGAAGATCATTTCTACGTTGCAGGGATTCTCTCCCAAAATCCGGCTTTTCAGCATCAGCGCATAACGTTCATCGGCGCCGTCTCGCACTTCACCCAAGCCATAAATGCCCTGGTTGGTATCAATGCGAATGATAGGGGTACGTCCCATTACAGCGGTTACACAATACCGCATATCCGTGATCTTTAAGTCGGAGGGTGCTGAGTAGCGCTTTACGTTTTGCGTGCTTTGGGCTACCACTTCTTCTATGGGTGCCAACAACAGCGAACCACCCAGGGCAACACCACCCAGTGCAGATTTTTTAAGGAATGACCGGCGTGAATTTTCCGGCTCGTTCCCGGAGAGGGGCAACCGGGCCGTTTCATCGGTTTCAACATCTTTTAATCCAAGTTTGGCTAAGAATTTTTGTGAAGGGGTCATGGGTTATACTTTAGAGTTTATGAGGAATAATGTTTTCTTTTTTCAGATCGCCATTCGATCATTGGTACTGTCGGCTGTGAACGGGTTTTGCATGCCTGCCTATGCCATTTTTTATTCAAAAAATAAAAAGCTTTAAAAGCCCATACCGGCTGCCAAGGCTTGCTATTTGTCCCAGAAAACCGGTGTGGCTAGGTTATTGGCACCCATGCGGGCAATGGCGGCCGATACGTTTTCTGCATTGACAGAAATTTCGCGTGCCGGATACACCAGCCGGCGAACAAAGCCTCCCGCCACTACAGGATCAGCACCCGGGTAAGGATTGGGATCCAGGTCCGGGAAACCGCTTCTGCGGAAATTGGCCCAGGCTTCCGAACCGTTTAAAAAGGAAGCCACCCAGTACTGCGTATTGATCATTTCCAGCGCCTGGGCGGGGTTGAACGGATTGGCTGCGAGGTAAGCCATTTGATCGGCAACGGGAATAGCGGCAGAAGCATCGTATTGCCTCAATTGATCCATATGCGCCATCACTCCTGTTCTGTAATATTCTTCTGCACTACCGGTAATCCAGCCCCTGTAAGCGGCTTCTGCCAAAAGCAGCTGCGTTTGCGCATAGGTGACAAAAAACTCAGGCACATCAATTTTACCCAACGTACTGCGGTTGATCTGCGAGTATTTAAAAGCGGCTCCTGTTTTGCCAGGGTAGCCCGGCGCGGTACTGATGGAGGCTTCGTTATAGCCAAAGGGCATGCCTTCCTGGTCGGCCGGATTGGTATTGGCAGCACCAGCAGTCGCCAAAGGATTGGCTGGTATTTCATACTTGACGGCAATGAATCTCAGGCGTGGATCATTGGTGTTTTTCAAAAAATCAACAAATGGCTTTCCTAAATAATAGTTGGCCCGCTCCGTGCCATTCCAGTTGTTGCCGGCAGGATTGTTATAGTTGTTGGTGCTGTTGAACCGGACGGCCGCATTATCCAAAATGGATTGCATGACGCCGCCCCGTGCCGGATCAACGGCTTTTTTTACCACTTGTTCGGCCCTGGCAGGATCAATTTTGGTATACCGCATACCCGCCCGCAACAAAAGTGAGTTTCCCAGCCGCTTCCACTGACTGATATTGCCGCCATAAAACAAGTCGTTTGTTTCAATGGGCTTAGCGGCATCCAGCAGGTTGGTAGCCTCTTCATACTCTTTTAAAATGTCATCGTAAATTACTTTTTGATCATCATACACCGGGCGGTTGGTGCCTTCCAAAAAAGCTTTGCCGGCTTCAAAATAAGGCACGTCTCCATACGTATCTACCAGCACCTGAAAAACATACGCACGCCAGATGCGGGCCATGTTGTATAAGTTGCTCCGGGCAGGGTCATCCTTTGTTTTATCCAGCACGTCGGCCAACAGCTTAACCGGGCCGGTATATAAGCTATTGAAGGCAGCGCTGGAATTGGGATCGTATACTACATTGTGGTTGCCCCCTTCCAGCACACCGGTAAAAGGCGTTACAATTTGCTGAACAATCTGCGCCTCGTATATATACGTACCAATGGCCGAACCAAACTGGGCGTTGGAAAACAGGTAGACTGGATCCAGCGATGTTGGCAATACAGGATTGGTGTTGATTTCTTCAAAATTCTTATCGCAACTGCTTACCCCAATCAGGACACCGGTCATTATCAGTAGAAAGATGCGTTTCATAATTAGTGCCTTTAGGATTATAATTTGATGTTGAGGTTGATGCCATAGGACCGGGTCGTGGGCAACGTATGGGTTTCAATACCCTGCAGGTTGTCAGAGGTTGAGACCTGTGCTTCCGGATCAAGATTATCCAGGTATTTTTTGATCATCAGCACATTGTTCATGATGAAAGAAACATTCAGGCCTTTGATGAACGACTGGTTAACAAAGCGGGTAAGGTCATAGCCAACGGACAAGGCCCGCCAGCGTATATAATCACCCTTGTACACAAAGGCCGTTGCATTATTGGTACCCCGGTAGGTGGCATAAAAGTCCTCTGCTTCCACAGCCACTGTATTGGGCGATCCGTCTGCATTGACGCCGTTGAATACAACACCGCCTTCACGGCCCACAAGGGATTGTTTATGTAAACCATGGCGTAGGAAGTTCAGGTTGGAGTTGGATAAGATTTTATGACCTGCTTTAAAATCAACCTGGGTAAAGATGCGGAAGCCTTTAACATTAATGGTATTTAACCAGCCGCTGGTCCATTTGGGGATGGCACTGCCAAAAGTTACAATATTACCTTGCTGAAACTTTCCATTGACAAGGACGATATTGCCCTTTTCGTCGCGCTTATAATCAAAGCCGCGCAGCGAAGCAAGCGGCTTTCCCACCTCGTGCGACACCGTGCCAAAAAACTCACCGGTGCCCACATCAAAACGCTGCTGGCCTTCTGCCAGTTGCAATACCTCGCTTTGGTTAAAGCTTCCGTTCAGGCTGGTTTCCCAGTTAAAGTTGCTGCCCTTTACGGCGTTTACGGACAACAGCATTTCCACGCCTTCATTCTTCAACTTGCCAATGTTTACCTTGGTCTGGCTGTAGCCCGATGTATTGGAAATATCAACGTTCAGTATTTCATCCACCGTATTCTTGCGGTAAACCGTCATATCCAGCCCTATCCTGTCAAACAGCCGCAGTTCCAGCCCGGCTTCAACTTCTTTTACTTTCAGGGGCCGCAAATTAGGATTGGGGCTGATGCTGGTGTTGATACGGCCCAGGGGTACGCCGTTCAGTGTATTGGCATTAATGGCGTAGTATAAGTTATTGGAGTAAGGGTCGGTGTCACCGCCTACTTCGGCATAGGCAGCCCTTACCTTGCCAAAGTTGATCCACTCCGGCATCTTAACCACCTCACTAAACACAAAGCTGGAACTAACCGACGGGTAGAGGTAATTATTGGATTCGGGATTGAGGGTGGAGAACCAGTCATTGCGAGCCGTTAAAGTCAGGTACAGGTAATTGTCAAAAGATAAATCGACAGAACCATATAAGGAGTTGACCCGTTTTTTACTGAAATCGTATTCGGGCTCTTTGGTTACCCCATTTCCAATCGTATAGAGGTCACGGACATAAAAGTTGGTGACCAGTGTGCGTATGCGGTCAAATGTCTGCCGCATAGTATTGCCGCCCAGGGTTACGTCCAGGCCCAAATTGCCAAAGGACCGCTCCGCCCCTACCAGGAAGTCCAGGTTCAGTTCGCGGAAGGTGGAGACGTCCTGGTAGTACACACCGTTATACAGGCCGGCCGGAGCAGCACCTATGGAGCGGGTGCCGGTAGGACGGTTATAATCATACGGCCGTGTAAAATAATCCTGGCCAACCCTGCCCTGCACATACAGCCAGTCCAGCAACTGGTAGCGCAAAGAAGCATTACCAAAAATCCGGTCACGGTGCACGTTCTCAAACCGGTTGTAGGTTACCCAGTAGGGGTTGTTGCGATTAGTGAAACGGGACAGCGGCATTTCATTGTTGTTGGAGTCTTTGTAGTTTTTGAGCCAGTCCACATCAATGCTGTTGGCCATGGTGTAAATGGTGGTATTGGCATTCATGTCCTGAATACCGATCTGTGGCGGATTGCGGTTGTACTCGTTGGAGTAGTTGGCATTCAACTGGGCAGAAAACTTGTCGGTAAAGCGGTAGTTAATACCCAGGTTGATGATTTTTTTATTGTAATCCGAGTTGGGCATGATGGACTCGGCATCGGTATTGGCAAAAGAGATGCGAAAGTTGCCTTTTTCATTACCGCCGGACAGGGCAACCGTATTGGTCCAAAAATAGCCCGTGCGGTAAAAGTCTTTAATGCGGTCTTCATGAGGCAGGTAAGGCTGCGTAGAACCGTCAAACTGTATCTGCGGCTTACCGTCCATCCTTTCGCCAAAACTCCATACGCCTGAACTTTGGGCATCGGCCAGGGTTGCCGGTCGTTTGCCAAATTCACCCTGCCCATATTCATACTGAAAGTCGGTATAATCAAGGGCCTGCTCTGCCTGAAAATTGGAGTTCACTTCCACACCAATACCGGTGGTACCACGGCCGCTTTTAGTGGTAATGATAATCACACCATCCTTGGCCCGGAAGCCATACAATGCGGCAGCGGCAGCTCCTTTTAGTACCGTCATGGATTCAATATCATCCTGATTAATGCTTTGCAAACCATCGCCCTGGTCGGAAGATCCTCCTGCCGGAGAATTGGAGATCGTACCCGTACCGGCCGAATAGTTGGTATTGTTGATCGGGATGCCGTTCACAATGATCAAAGGGGAGTTATTGCCGCCAAATGAAGATTGTCCGCGAATGCGGATTTTGGAAGAAGCACCGGGACCACCGGCCGGAGGTGTAACGTTCAAACCCGCTACTTTACCCTGCAAACTATTGCCTACATTATTGGTGCGGTTGGTGGTCAGCTGTTCGGTATTGACGGTGGCGGTTGAGTAACCCAGCCGCCGGGTTTCGCGCCGGATACCCAGTGCCGTTACCACCACCTCGCTCATGCTCTGGGCTGCGCCGACCAAGGTTACATCAATATTGCTTCTTCCATTCAATGCCACTTCCTGTGTAGCAAAACCAACTGAACTGATCACCAGTGTTACGGCAGAAGAAGCAACCGAAAGACTGAACTGACCTTCCTCATCGGTTGTAGTGGCTTCACCCGACCCTTTAACCTGGATGGTGGCACCCACAACCGGTTCTCCTTTTTCATTAACAACCTTACCGGTGATGATTTCTGCAGCGACCGAAACAGCAGCCATACGGTTTGAAATGACCGTAGTGAGTGTTCTTTGTTTTATCACCACCGTCTTGTCAATAATGGTGTAGGTAAGCGGCTGTTTTTTGAGACACAGGTTCAGCACTTCTTTTAAGGTGGCGTTTTTAATGCTGATGGTTACATTACCGGCCTGTTTCACCAGCTTATCCTCGTACCAAAAGTGAAAGCCTGTTTGCTGCTCGATCTTTTTAAAAACCGACTCCAGGGTTGCATTTCGCTCCTCCAGGGTGATTGACTGAATAGGCCCCTTTGCCTCGGCCTGCAAGCTGGCAGCAAACAATAAAACAAAGATCATTTTAATGAAAAGCATGATGGATGCCGGGACCAGGCGAGGATTAGAACACCCTCTGGATGGAAGCCAAGTCACTCTTTCTTTTCTCCCTGGTAAGGTAGCAGCAGCAGTCAAGACCTTACCACACGCCTTCAACTGTACATATTCAATTTGTGGCATAGCATGTTTTTTTCAGGTTGAATATTTATTAGCAATCATCTGTAAACCGCTATTTTCTGAAACATTTCACCTGCCGGCTTATCACAACGGCACAAGAACTGGCTTTACGTGACGAAAGCCACTATAGTTTTTTAAAACAATCAAAAGCAAATTGAAAAGTGAATGCTCCAAGGTTTCAAAGGGTAATGCTAACGAAACCAGGTTTTTCAAAAACCTATGCTACAGTACCGGGAGTTCCTGCTATATGAATAATGCCTGACAATTTAAAATGATCAGCTACAACCGCATCTGCCAGTTGCCGCAAAATGCTGTTATCAACAACAACTATTCTTTTAAGACAATACAATGATCTTTTTACCTTTCATACGAAACCGGATATTACTTTGCTCCAGTATTTTTAATATGACAGCCAGGTCTGTATTGCGGCTGATTTTGCCCGAAAAGTTCCGCATCGGCACCTTGCCCTCATATACCACTTCCACGTCGTACCACCGGGCTATTTCCCGCATGATGGTTTCTATATCCGCTGTATTGAAGTCGAACAGCTTGTTTTTCCAGGCCACTACATTTTCTACATTCACCGCCTGAATGGCAACTCCAGTTTGTGCTGTATTGGGTGCGGTTATTTGTGCCTGCTGACCGGGCATCAGAAGGCATGCTTTATCTGTTGCAGAGGGTGCCTGATGTACAGGCGTTACTTTCACCTGCCCTTCCAGCAGCGTGGTTTTCAGGCTGGCTTCATCGTCATAAGCACTGATATTAAAGTGGGTGCCCAGCACTTCCACAACGGCTTCTTTTGTGCCTGCAGCAGAAAGCGCCGCTGCATGCACCCGGAAAGGCCGGTCCGCGTCTTTTGCTATTTCAAAATAAGCCTCACCGGTTACGTCCACGCTGCGCTCCTTGCCTGTAAAAGCAACCGGAATACGAAGCGCAGTAGCCGCATTCAACCATACCTGACTGCCATCCGGCAGCACTACCTGACACTGCACACCTTTGGGAGTGGCTAACGTATTATAAACAGGAGACAATGGTTCTTTGTCTAATGAGTTACCCGTTGTTTCATACACCAGTTTGCCGTCCTGCATTATAATTTGGGTATGACCTTGCTGCGCCAAAAACCCATTAGTTATACTATCCAAAGAGATCACCCGTCCATCGGTTAATATCAATGTAGCCGCGGTGCCTTTAATGTTTTCAGGGAGAGGTTTTATTTTTTCAAATTGGGCAACAGTTGGGTTATGCTCTGTAGGATATCCCCGCCATATACTACCCGCCAATACAAAAACAAGGACCGCTGCAGCCGCTATCCGAAACCAGGTGTGCCGGTAAATGGGCACAACGACTGCCGGTTGCTGCTCCGCCAAAGCGGCTTGCAAGCGCTGCAACAGTTTGGCTTTCACTATTCGACTGCTGCCTAATTCAGCTTCCGTCCATGTTGCAGACTGCTGAAAGCTATTGTAGTAGCGCAAAAGCAGTTGAATTTCTTCATCATTGGCAGCACCTTCCAGGTATTTGTCCAACAATGCTAAAAATTCCTGCTTGTTCAAAAGAATGCATTTTTAATATAGTGCCTTGAAATAGTACAGCCCCCTAAATCATTAAAAAATATTTTGAAGCTTAACTTATATCCCTACCTGCTGGTGCTATTTTATTTTACCACAAATCTTTTCAAAACCCCATATCAGCAACAACTGTTTGCTACCAGCAGTGTCGAGTTCATTTGACGGCCTTTCCTGCTGCGGATTTCAGCCTAATTGAAGTTTACAACAACAGGCTTTTTCAAGCCACAGTTGTCATCTGATCTACTACGCTCCTTACCACGTTCTTTTACTCATGATCTTGTCCAGTTCTGCCCTTGTCATTTTACCCAGTTCCGGATGTTTTTCCAGCCATTTCAAAAACTCCGTTTTGATTTCTTCTGTCCACTGGCTATCAATCTGGCCGGTAGTATAGCGGCCGGTACGCACCATTTCAAAACCAAACTGGTCTTTCCGGATCACAAATTCCGCGGTACTAATTACCTGTTCTGCCAGGTGGGCCGGCACAAAAAGCACGCCTTCGCGTTGGGCAATCACCAGGTCGCCGGGCAGCACCATTACCTGGCCGATACGGGTGGGCGTGTTCAGCCCCATCAAAACCATTTCTTCTAAAAAAGAAGGATGAAAATCCCGCACAAAAGCATTGAATCCTTTGATGTTATGGATTTCCTGTAGGTCCCGGGCACTGCCGTTAAATACCACGCCATTGCCGGATTTGGCAAAAATGGCGTTGGCCAGGGTCGATCCCATGAGAGTGCCGCCTCCTATTTTACCAAATCCATCGGCCACATATACATCGCCTTTTGTCAAAACCTCAATAGGCCACGAATTAGTGTTTCCTTTTCTGCCGTGCTGGGAAATGCCCCTTTCTTTTATTTGCTTTTCTACATCGGGCCGGCTGGGCATAAACATGGCCGTTACGGCCCGCCCCACTACCGGCGTTGAATCGTTCACCATTTTCCAGTTGCCTTCAAACTGGTTTACGTATCCTTCATTTTTTAAAACCGTCCAGGCATCATCAATATAAATGCGTTTGGCCCGCTCCAGTAAGTTATCAGCAATTTTGGGACGGCCGTCCGGAAACCGCTCCCCCTTCCATTCAGAGGTCAAAAAGATCAGTTCTTCTTTGGAAATGGTTTGCGCCTGCAATGGACTTTTGAACAAAATGCAGATGAAGAGAACGGCAACAACAGTAACAGCCAACTTTGTACGGGATTGATTAGCCTTCAAAGCAGAATGGGTTTT